>NZ_JBHVPZ010000009.1:0-114431 GCF_042887135.1 Kitasatospora sp. NPDC057965 | reverse complement strand
CGCGGTGCCCCGCCCCCGCCGCCCGCCGCCGGCGCGGCCGGGCGCCCCCCCGCGCCCCGGGGCGCGCGCGGCGGGGGGGGGCCGCCCGCGGCCGCCCCCCCCCCCCCCCGGCCGCCTGCGGCTACCCGCCGACCGCCACCGGCCGTGAACCGGCCGCCGCCGGCACCGGGCGCTCATCCATCCGGGCGCTCACCCCTCCGAGCGGTCGCGCAGCCTCGGGAGCGGGACGGCCAGGAGCGCCGCCAGAAGGGCGATCCTCGGCGCCAGCTGGTCGATCCGGATGTGCTCGTGCCGGGCGTGCGCGCCCCCGCCGACGGCGCCGAAGCCGTCGAGCGTGGGCAGCCCCCGCGAACCCGGCAGGTTGGTGTCCCCCGCGCCGCCCGCCGGACCGCCGTCCAACTGTTGTCCGAGTACCGCCGCGAGCGAACGGACGTGACGCAGCAGTGGGTTGGTGGAGCGCTCGGGCCAGGCCGGGCGGCTGGACAGCACCTCGGTCCGCACCCGTGCGCCGGGCCGCAGCGCGGTCAGCCGGGCGAGGTCGTCGAGCGTCCGGCGTTGCGCCTCGGTGGTGGAGAAGCGCAGGCCGAGTTCGGCCTCGGCCCGGCCGGCGACCACGTTGGCGCGGCTGCCGCCGCTGATCCGGCCCGCATTGAGCTCGGTGCCGGGCAGGCTGACCAGTCCGCGGACGGCGACCAGCTGGTCGACGAGCTCGTCGACCGCCGACACCCCCTGCGCGGCGTCGTTGCCCGCGTGCGCCTCGCGCCCGGTGACGGTGAGCCGTACCCGGGTGGAGCCGCGGCGGGCGGTCTTGAGACGGCCGTCCGGGTGCGGGGGTTCGAGGCCCAGTACGGCGGCGGCTCCGCGCAGTTGGCGTTCGACGAGACGCCGGCCGTCCGGACTGCCGACCTCCTCGTCGGAGACCACGACCAGGCGGACGGTGCGGTGCGGGCGTTGGCCGAGGTCGGCGAGGAGCGCGAACGCGCCTTCGAGGATGGCGAGTCCGCCCTTCATGTCGACCACGCCGGGCCCGCTGAGGGTGCCGTCCTGTTCGGTGACCGGCCAGTCGGTGAGGGTGCCGGCGGGCCAGACGGTGTCGTGGTGGCCGACCACGAGCAGGTGCGGCAGGGTGTCGTCCCGGCCGTCCCACTGGAGGACCAGATGGTCGCCGGCCGGACCGGGTTCACGCTGGACGGTGGCCCCGGTGGCACGGAAGCCGGCGGCCAACTCCTCCGCGAGGGCGTCCAGTCGCGGCACGTCGCCGCTGGGTGACTCGATCCTGGCCAGGTCCGCGCAGCGTCTCCGGACGGCTCCGGCGAGGGTGCGGGCGCGAGTGGTGAGGGCCTGGGGCAGACCGGGAAGCGCGGCGGTCGGGCCGGGTTGGCCCTCGCTGTCGGGGACGGCCGAAACGTGGGGGGCCGCCGCGGTGGGTGGTGCGGCGGCGGGTGAGGAGGTGGCCGTGGCGAGGGCGGTTCGGGCGGTACCGGTTCCGGTCGTGCCGGGCTTGGCCGCGCCGGGTGCGGCGACGGTGGTCCTGGTCGGTTCGGCCGTGGTGACGGCGGAGGCGGTGACGACGGAGGCGGAGGCGGAGGCGGCGGGGGTGGCGCCTTGGGCAGTGGTGCTTTGCACGGCGGTGCTCTGGGCAGTGGCGCCTTGGACGGTGGTGCCTTGGGTGGCGACGGCAACAGCGGTGGGAGCGACGGCGGTCGTGGGGGCCGCCGACGCGGTGGACGGGCGGACTGCTTGAGGACTCAACGCTCGCCTCCGCGGCCGCCGCCGGTATACAGCGGCCGGGCGGGGCGGCCGGACCGGGTCACCGGGCGGACGGGCCCGGTCACAATGGCGGGACAGCGGCAGGGGCCCTCCGGTCCAAGTGCGCTGGAACGGCTGGGCGGCGTGTGTGGCATGTGCGTCCTCCTCGCTCGATCCGGTGGCCCCGATCGTCCCGGGGCCTCCGTGGACGGCGGCTTCCCTTGCGGCGGGGCGCAGAACGGCGCATCACCGCAGGGAAGCCGAGATGTGAGCCTAGAAGAACCGTTCGGTTTCCTGCGAGGTGGCCCTGCTCCCAGCGTGCCGGAACCGGGATCCGCCCCGGCGCGCGGCCGCGGGAGACGGTCGGCGCACGGCGTACGAATCCAGCCCGGCGCGCGGGCGCGGTCGCCGGATCGCGCCCACCTCCACCATGGACCCGGGGCGGGGGTTCGGCAGCGCGGGACGCCAAGGCGCGCCTTTTCCAAGCCAGATGGGTGATGGCGGATCGGTGGCGAGTACCGCGTGGCGCTGACCGGAGATGGTCGGGACGGGACGATTCGCCTTGAGCCGGGGCGAATGCGCAACAGTCGGGACGGAACGAATCGCGCGGTGTCGTTCGCGGGCGCCGGCAGGACGAGCCGTCGGTCGGACGGGCGGGGCGCGGACGCAAGGGCGGAAAAGCGGGCGGAACGCGGGCGAAAAGTGGGCGCAAAGCGGCGGCGGGTTCGGGACGGGCGACGGTCGGTCAGGCGGAGTCGTCGACCACGCCCGCGTCCCGGGCGAGCAACGCGGCCTGGACGCGGTTGCCGACGCCCAGTCCGGTGAGGATCCGGCTGACATGTGCCTTGACGGTGCTCTCGCGCATGCCGAGGACAAGCGCGATCTCGGCGTTGGAGCGGCCGACGGCGAGCTCGCGCAGCACGTCGCCCTCGCGCGGGGTGAGTGCGGCCAGCCGGCTCCGGGCGGCGACCGCGCGCGGCTCGCCGGTCCGGTGGTAGCGGTCGATGAGCCGGCGGGCGGCGGCCGGGTGGAGCATGCCCTGGCCGCCCGCGACGACATGGACGGCGCGGGCGATCTCGGCGGGCGGGGTGTCCTTGAGCAGGAAGCCGTCGGCACCGGCGGCGAGTGCCCGGTAGACGTACTCGTCGAGGTCGAAGGTGGTGAGCGCGATGACGCGCGGGCCGTCGGGCAGCTCGCGCAGCCGGCGGGTTGCGGCGATGCCGTCGAGCCGGGGCATCCGGATGTCCATGAGGGCGACGTCGATCCGCTGCCGTCCGGCGAGTTCGACGGCCTCAAGACCGTCGGCGGCCTCGGCGACGACGGTGAGCTCCGGGTCCTGGGCGAGCAGGTCGACGAGCCCGAGCCGGACCAGCGCGTCGTCGTCGACGACCATCGTGCGGATCACGTCGCCTCATTCGGTGGGTTCGGGGTCAGGGCCGGCCCCTGGGTCGGGCCCGGGGCCGGTGTCGGTGTCGGTGTCGGGAGCGGATGCGGGCGCGGTGGGAGCGACGTCAGGAGGGGGGTCGCATCCGCCGGGCCGGGGCGGGGTCCCGTCCCGACCGACGGCTGTGCGGGCGGTCGCGCGGGCGGGCGGACCGGCGGCCGCTGCGGAGCGGGCAGGCGGGCGGAGAGCCGGAAGCCCCCGCCGCCGTCGGGACCGGCGTCGAAGTGGCCACCGAGCGCGCCGATCCGCTCACCGAGCCCGACCAGACCGTAGCCGCCGCCCGTACAGGCACCGGACGGCGCCGGGTCGCCCGGGCCGTTGCGCACCTCGACGGTCGTCGTGGGCGCCCCGTACTGGACGCGGACGGTGACCGCCGCGGTGTGCGCGTACTTGCGCGCGTTGGTCAGCGCCTCCTGGACGACCCGGTGCACGGCCAGCCGGTGGGTGGTCGGGATGCTCTCCGGGTCACCGGCAAGGGCGAGTTCGACGTTCTGGCCCGCGCCGGTGGCCTCGCCGACGAGTTCGGCGAGGTCGCGCAGGGCGGGGGCGGCCACGGGCCTGGGATCCGGACCGCGCCGGGCTGGTGGCGTGCCGTCGCCGACGGCGATCCGCTCGGCGTCCGACGGGGCCGCCGCCGCACGGTCGGCGGTGCCGTCGGACGGCGGTGGGGACTGGGCGTCCTGGGCGGCGCGGTCCGGTGGGCCCGGTGGGGCCGGTGGGGCCGGTGGGGCCGGTGGCTCGGGCTGGTCCGGCGGGTCGGCGCGCAGGGCGCCGAGGACGTCCCGCAGGTCGTCGAGCGATCGTGCGGCCGTCGCCCGGAGCAGTTCGAGGCGGTGGGCGAGGCGGTCGAGGTCGTCGGCCACGGTGCCGGCGCGGGCCTGGTCGCGCAGCACTCCGGTGTGCAGCACGAGCAGGCTCAGCCGGTGGGCGAGGACGTCGTGCATCTCGCGGGCGATCCGGGCGCGTTCGGCAGCGCGGGCCTGCTCGGCACGGAGTTCGCGCTCGCGGCGCAGCGCTTCGACCTTGGCGTTCAGGGTGCGGATCAGCGCGCGGCGGCCGTGCAGCCACAGGCCGACGGCGACGGCGGCGGCCTCGACGAGGAGTTGCGACCCGGTGATGCCGACCCCGGCGACGACGGAGTCGGCTCGGATCGCGCTGAGCAGCGCGATCGCGGCCCCGAAGACGAAGGCCGGGCCGACACGGCCCGTCGAGGCCAGGTGGAAGACGCTGAACAGTCCGGGGAACGCGCGGTTGAGCAACCCGCTGAACAGGGCGGGCAGCACCGCGGCGGCGATCGGGTGGCGGCGGGTGAGGAGGAGGGAGAGCGTGGTGAGGGCGGCTCCGGCGATCCGCAGCGGGCGCAGCGGCAGGCCGTGGTCGAGCCACTGGGACGCGGTCTCCTCGGCGAGGAGTATCAGGACGGTGACGAGCAGGAGCGTCTCGGTCAGCCGGCTCCGGTCGGGGCCGTACCAGCCGAGCAGCGCGGTGGGGCCGGGGGGCGGGGTCTCCGGTCGGCGCGCCGGACGAGATGGACGGGACGGCCGGGGTGGACGGGACGGAAGGCCCGGAAGGCGTGGAAGGCGCGGGCGTGGTGTGCGTGTCAGGTGATCGGCGGCCATCCGTTCCTCCCTCCCTTCGCGGTTCAGGGCCCTGATGCTACGACGTGGGGGCGGGTCATGGCCCCTGACGATCGACCAGCAGCACCCTCGACTTTCGTCGGGGGTGCTGGCGGTCGGTCGGCCGATTCGGGGAGGCGGAGGCTTCTCTAGTTTCGGTGATATGACGACCGATCACCTCCGGCCCGATCCCGCTCCCGGTCCCGACCCCGTCTCCGGTCCTGTCTCCCGTCCAGTCCCCGATCCCGTTTCCGGTCCCGGTGCCGGCGTCGGCGCCGGCGCCGGCGCCGGCGCCGGCGCCGGCGCCGGCGCCGGCGTCGCTGCCGCCCTGCCGCAGGCCCTGCCCGTTCCCGCCGAGCCCCGTCCGGGTGGCGGCGAGGGCTGGTTCTTCCTCTCCGAGGCCCTGCGCACCTTCCGGCTGACCGGCGCGGTGGCGCCGAGCGGGGCGGATCTGGTGAACGCGCTGGTGGTCCCGGCGACCAGCCGTCCGGACCGGCCGATCTCGGTGCTGGAGGTGGGGGCCGGGACGGGGGCGGTGACACGTCGGCTGGTGCGGGTGCTGCGGGCGGGCGACCGGTTGCACGCGGTGGAGTCCAATCCGCGGTTCGTCCAACGGCTCTGGGCGGATCCGGAGTTGGCCCGGCGCGGTCAGGAGCTGGGGCTGCGGGTGTCGGAGTGCCGGGTGCAGGACCTCCCGGAGGCCCGCGCGGCGGAGGCGGGTGCGGGCCGCGACGACGGCGGGGGTCTCGGAGCCGGGCCGGTCGCCGAGCGGTACGACGTGATCGTCTCGGGCCTGCCGTTCACCAACTTCGAACCGGTGGAGGTCCAGCGCATCCTCGACCTCTATCTGCGGCTGCTGGTGCCCGGCGGCGAGCTGACGTACTTCTCGTATCTGGGGACGTCGGCGGCGCGACTGCTGACGTCCGGGCCGCGCCGCGGGGCGAAGCACCGGGCGGTGGTGCGGCTGCTGCGTCGGTTCGAGGCGGAGTACGGGCTGGGGAGCCGGACGGCGTGGCGGAACGTTCCGCCGGCACGGGCGCACCTGCTGCGCGCACCGGGCGGCCAGCGGGACTCGGCCGCGGGCCGCAGCGGGCCTGCGGGCGACGGCCCGGCGGGCGGGACGGCGGCTGCCGCTCGATGATGGACCGGGGCCGCCGGCCGCGGCTCCGTGGCGAGCAGCGAGGAGCCCACGATGACAGTCACGATCCGTGACGCCGAGGAGGCCGGCCGGTTCGAGGCGCGGGTGGGCGACACCCTGGCCGGGTTCGCGGAGTACCTGCGCGGCGACGGGCTGGTGGTGTACCCGCACACGGTCGTCGAGCCGGCGTACGAGGGCCAGGGCATCGGGGGGACGCTGGCGCGGGCGGCGCTGGACGATGCGCGGGCGCGGGGGCTGGCGGTGCTGGCGACGTGCCCGTTCATCAAGGCGTGGATGCTGCGGCACCCCGAGTACCTCGATCTCGCGTACGAGAACCGGAGCCGGGTGACCGACTGACGGACGGGGGCCCGCCGCAAGCTGACAAATGACAGCTGACAGATTTCAGATGACAGATAACAGATGACAGACTTTGAAATCTGTCAGCGCCAGGTGCACCCTGGCCCCATGTCCACCACATCCCCCCTCCCCCGCCTTCCCCGGCGCACGCTCGGCGCCACCGGCCCGAGCGTCTCGGCCCTCGGCCTCGGCTGCATGGGCATGTCCGACCTCTACGGCCCCGCCGACGAGGCCGAGAGCATCGCCACCATCCACGCCGCCCTCGACGCGGGCATCACCCTGCTCGACACCGGCGACTTCTACGGCATGGGCCACAACGAGCTGCTGATCCACGACGCCCTGCGCGGCCGCGACCGCGAGAACGTCCTCCTCAGTGTGAAGTTCGGCGCCCAGCGCGGCCCGGACGGCCAGTGGCTCGGATACGACGCCCGCCCGGCCGCCGTGAAGACCGCCCTCGCCTACACGCTGCGCCGCCTGCGCACCCACCACGTGGACGTCTACCGCCCGGCCCGGCTGGACCCGGCCGTGCCGGTCGAGGACACCATCGGCGCGATCGCCGAGCTGGTCCAGGCCGGCCACGTCCGCCACATCGGCCTGTCCGAGGTCGGCGCCGACACCCTGCGCCGAGCCGCCGCCGTCCACCCGATCAGCGACCTCCAGCTCGAGTACTCGCTGCTCTCGCGCTCCGCCGAGGCCGAGATCCTGCCCACCGCCCGCGAACTGGGCATCGGCGTCACCGCCTACGGCGTCCTCTCCCGCGGCCTGCTCAGCGGCCACTGGCAGGGCGACCGCGAGCTGGCCGGGACCGACTTCCGCAGCCACAGCCCCCGCTTCCAGGGCGACAACCTCGCCCACAACCTCCAGCTGGTCGAGGCCCTGCGCGCGGTCGCCGCCGAACGGGACGCCACCGTCGCGCAGGTCGCCGTCGCCTGGGTCGCCTCGCGCGGCGAGGACGTCGTCCCACTGGTCGGCGCCCGGCGCCGCGACCGGCTCGCCGAGGCGCTCGGCGCGCTCGACGTGACGCTCACCGCGGCCGACCTGGCGGCCGTCGAGGCGGCGGTCCCCGCCGGGTCGGCGGCCGGGGACCGGTACGCTGCCGCCCAGATGGCCCATCTCGACAGCGAGCGCTGAGCCGCGGCCCGGCCCGCGGCGGGCGCCCACCGTAGGAAGGGCCGTCCGCACCCGCACCACCCGCCGGCGGCCGCCACCCGGCCGGTCGCCCGTCCGCCGCACCCGGCGGGCGTCACGCCTCACCCGTTAGGACGAACCTCCCCGTGGCCACGGACAGCGCACTCACCACCGAACAGATCCTGAGCGCGACCGAGGACGTCCTCCGCCGGTTCGGCCCCGTCAAGGCCACCGTCGTCGACGTCGCCCGCACCCTCGGCGTCAGCCACGGCAGCGTCTACCGCTTCTTCCCGAGCAAGGCGGCGCTGCGCGAGGCCGTCACCCAGCGCTGGCTCTCCCAGGCCCGCCACGACCTGCAGCTCGTCGCCATCGAGCCCGGCCCGGCCGGCGAGCGCCTGCACCGGTGGCTGGCCACGCTGTTCGCCGCCAAGCGCGAGAAGGCCCTCGACGACCCCCAGCTCTTCGCGACGTACACGACGCTGGTCGGCGAGGCGAGCCGCATCGTCGACGCCCACCTGGCGACGCTGATCGACCAGATCGGCCAGATCCTCCAGGACGGCATCGACAAGGGGGAGTTCCGGCACACCCCCGTCGTCCCGACCGCCCGCGCGGTGTTCGAGGCGACCGCCCACTTCCACGACCCCGCCCACGCCTCCGGCTGGTCCGACCCGGCGATCGGGGACCGGTTCGAGGCCGTCTGGAAGCTCGTCCTGCGCGGCCTGGCCGCCCACGCCTGACGGCCGCCCCCGCCCCGCCCCGAACAGGCCGGACCCGGACACGCCCGGCCGGCCCCGCCGGGCGAAAACCGCTGGCACGCCGCGCCCCCCGACCAGCAGACTGACGCGCGACGAACCCGTCCGAAGTCCCCTCCCGGAGAAGCGCCGTGCGCACCGCCAGCCCGAATCCCGCCCCCCGCCCCGCCCTCGACAGCCTGCACGGCCTCGCCCTCGGCGACGCGTTCGGCGACCGCTGGTTCGCCGTCCCCGTCGACGAGGCCCCCGCCGCGCTCGCGGCCCGGCTGCCCCGGCCCGCACCCTGGCACTGGACCGACGACACCGCCATGGCGATCGTCCTGGTCCGCCACCTGCGCGCCCACGGCGAGGTCCACCAGGACGCGCTGGCCCGGGAGTTCGCGGCCGAGTACACCCGCGAGTACGGGCGCAAGTACGGGCCGTCGATGCACCGCGTGCTGCGCGAGATCCAGGCCGGCGCCGACTGGCGCGAGGTCACGTCGAGCCAGTTCGGCGGCCAGGGCTCGTACGGGAACGGCGCGGCGATGCGGGTGGCGCCGCTGGGCGCCTGGTTCGCCGACGACCTCGACACCGTTGCCCGCCAGGCCGAACTCCAGGCCCGCACCACGCACTTCCACCCGGAGGCGGTCGCCGGAGCGGTGGCCGTCGCGCTGGCGGCCGGGCTCGCCGCCCGCAGCCGGGGACAGGGCGCGCCCGCGCGCGCCGAGCTGCTCGACGAGGTCGCGGGCCGACTGCCGGACAGCGACGTGCGCTCCGGGCTGCGGATCGCCGCCCGGTTCCCCGAGGGCACCTCCGTCCGCCACGCGGCGCAGGTCCTCGGCTCCGGGCTGCTGATCTCCGCGCCGGACACCGTGCCGTTCGCCCTGTGGTCCGCCGCCGGTCACCCGGACTCCCTGCCCGACGCCCTCTGGCACACCCTGGAGGGCTGGGGCGACATGGACACCACCACCGCCATCGCGGGCGGCGTGGTCGCCGCCCGCACCGGGCCGGCCGCCGTGCCCGCCGGCTGGCTGGCCGCCCGCGAAGCCCTGCCGGCCGACCTACCGGCCGTCTGACCGGCGCGGCGCCCTCCTCAGCTCCGGGAGTTGCCGAAGACGATCCGGTAGATGATCAGCAGCACGAGGGCGCCGCCGATCGCGGACGCCCAGGTCGCCAGGTCGAAGAAGTGCGCCGTCACCTCACGGTGCAGGAACTTCGAGGAGATCCAGCCGCCGACGAACGAGCCGGCGACACCGATCAGCGTGGTCACCACCAGGCCGCCCGGGTCCCGGCCCGGCAGCAGCAGCTTGGCCAGGGCCCCGGCCACCAGGCCCAGCACGATCCATGCGACGAAGCTCATCCGTGTCCTCCCGCCCTCCGAACCGTACGACGGCCCCGTGCACGCCGTACTGCCCGCAAGGACGCCGCACCACCGCCCGCCGGTTCCCGCCCCTGGCGCGGCCGGCGACTCGGCCACGCCACAGCGACGAAAGAACCGGGCCGCTCCCACCGCCGTCGTCCGGCTCCCCGGACAGATCAAGTATCCCGACATCCGGACGTGTCCGTCACCGTTCTCCGGGAGGATATTTGTGGGGAATTGCCTCCTTAGGGTTGCGGATGACCAGCGAGAACTTCAATGCGCATTGGAGCAGGGATGGCACCCGACGTCGAGACAGTGACCGCCGAACTCACCGCCATGGCCGCGGCCGATCACCAGGGCGCGCGCCGGGCGAACAGCGACGACCCGGCGGAGCAGTTGGCTTGGCGCCACTTGACCGCACAGCACGCGGATCGCCTCAGCGAGATCATGGACGCGCACGGCTGGCCGACCGCGGACCTGTTCGGCGAGGACGCGGCTCGGGCCGCGTGGCTGATCGCGCAACACGCTGACCGGCAACTCGACGTCCAGCGGCGCGCGCTGCTTCTGATGGAGCAAGCGGTGGCCAACGGCACCGCCAGCCCGCGCGATCTCGCCTTCCTGCGTGATCGCACGCTCGTGAACGAAGGCCGGAAGCAGATCTACGGCACACAGATCGCCGGTGTGAAGGACGGCACGCCGATCCCGTGGCCCTGCGAGGACCCCGAGCGCATGGACGAGCGCCGCAAGGAGGTCGGCATCCCACCGTTCACCGAGTACGTCGCCCAGTTCTCCCCCGCCTGAGCACTCCGGGCACCGGAGGATCAGCTCTCGCCCGACCCGCCGGACAGGCGCCGGCCAGGGTCAAGCAGTGGCCCCGATGCAGGCCAGGATCGCAGCAACGGCCCCAAGAGGAGGAGACACCGATGGGATTGCGACCCGGTCGACGTCGATTCCTTGGCGGGGCTTTCGCAACTACGCTCGCCGCCGTACTCCCCTCTGAGGCACGGGCGTTCGCACGGGGCGCGGACGAACCTCTCCTCACCGGTCGACTTCGGGAGCTTGAGTGGGCGCATTCGGCGCGGTTGGGGGTCTTCGCGCATGACGCGTTCACCGGCAGGACGGTGGAGTACCGCGCGGACGAACTGTTCCCGATGTGTTCGACGTTCAAGACGATCGCAGTAGGAGCCGTTCTGAGCAACGGCACGCTGCTCACCAAGCGCATCCGCTTTACGGACAAGGACGTCACGGACGCCGGCTACGCACCCATCACGGGCCAATCTGCCAACCTCGAAAGTGGCATGACCGTCGAAGAGTTGTGCGCGGCTGCGATCGCACACAGCGACAACGCGGCCGCCAACCTCCTGCTGCGCGAGCTCGGCGGCCCCGCCGCAGTCACCCGCTTCTGCCGCTCCGTCGGCGACCACGTGACCCGTCTCGACCGCTGGGAGCCCGCACTCAACTCCGCAGAACCCGAGCGAGTCACCGACACTACGAGCCCTCGCGCCATCGGCCGCACCTACACCCGCATCACGGTCGGGAATGCCCTCGACCCCGATGACCGCCGACGACTGACCGGCTGGCTCCTCGGCAACACGACGGGCGCCAACCGCTTGCGCGCAGGGCTGCCGAAGGACTGGGCCGTTGCAGAAAAGACCGGCACCGGCAACTACGGCACCACCAACGACGTCGGCATCACCTGGCCACCCGGCCGAGGGCCGATCACGGTGGCAGTCCTGTCGACCAAGCAGGCGCCTGCCGCTCCCGCCGACGAACCGCTGCTCGCAGAGACGGCAGCACTGATCGCAGCGACACTGGCCTGATCAGGCCGCAAGAACAGGGCGCAAGTGTGGCCGCCGGCGCCTCACCCGACGGCCAACGGCTCTACGCACCGCAGGGCCCGAGATCAGCGACCGTCGGAGCCCCGTCTTGCTCCGGCCGCTGATTTCACACCAGCAACGTTCGAAGGCGGTCCAGTCCAGTTCCACCCCGCATAACCACCTGCCCCGGAGAGCCTGGCACCATCACACTGACCCGCCCAGATTGCGAAGAATGTCCGACTCACTCCCGGGGCCGGGCCGGCGGGGTCAGGCGCCGGCCGTGCGCAGGTGGGGGATGACGTCGGTGCCGTAGGCGTCGATGGTGGGTTCGACGGCGTCGTGCATGGCGTAGACGGCGAACTGGTCGACGCCGAGGTCGCGGAGCTGGTCGAGGCGGGCCAGGTGGGTGGCGGTGGGGCCGATGATGCAGAAGCGGTCGACGATCTCGTCGGGGACGAAGGCGGTGTCGGGGTTCCCGGCACGGCCGTGGTGGCTGTAGTCGTAACCCTGGCGGTCCTTGATGTAGGCGGTGAGGGCCTCGGGGACGAGGCCGGAGTGTTCGCCGTAGTGGCGCACGAGGTCGGCGACGTGGTTGCCGACCATGCCGCCGAACCAGCGGCACTGCTCGCGGGCGTGGGCGAGGGCGGCCGGGGAGTCGTCGGCGGTGACGTAGGCCGGGGCGGCGACGCAGACGGTGAGCGCGTCGGGGTCGCGGCCGGCTTCGGCGGCGGCCCGGCGGACGGCCTTGACCATGTACTCGGTGAGGAAGGGGTCGGCGAGCTGGAGGATGAAGCCGTCGGCCTGGCGGCCGGTCAGGGCGAGGGCCTTGGGGCCGTAGGCGCCCATCCAGATCGGCAGGGTGGCGCCCTCGCCGACCCAGGGCAGGTGCAGCTCGGTGCCGTCGACCTCGGCGGTGCGGCCCTCGGCCAGTTCCTTGATGGCGTGCATGGCCCGGGAGAGCCGCTCCAGGGTGGCGGGCGGGCGCCCGGCGACCCGCATGGCGGAGTCGCCGCGGCCGATGCCGCAGACGGTGCGGTTGCCGTACATGTCGTTGAGGGTGGCGAACAGGGAGGCGGTCACCTCCCAGGTGCGGGTGGAGGGGTTGGTGACCATGGGGCCGACGGTGAGGGTGCCGGTCTCGGCGAGGATGCGGCTGTGGATGACGAAGGGCTCCTGCCACAGCACGCAGGAGTCGAAGGTCCAGCCGTGGCTGAAGCCGGCCCGCTCGGCGCGGATCATGCGGTCGATGAGCAGGCGCGCGGGCGGGTCGGTCTGCAGGACGAGGCCGATGTCCATGGTGGGCTCCGGGGGAGGGAGGGACGGGAGAGGGAGGGACGGGAGGGGGAGGGGCGGGAGAGGGACGGGGCGCGGGGGACGGGGTCAGCCCAGGTACTGGCAGGTGCCGCGGCGCAGGAAGGTGCCGTGGCCGGCCCGGCCGAGCCAGGTGCCCTGGTCGAGGACGACGGTGCCGCGGGAGAGGACGGTGCGGGCGCGGCCGGTGAGGGTGCGCCCCTCGTACGCCGAGTAGTCGACGTTCATGTGGTGGGTGGCGGCGGAGACGGTCTGCACGGCGGTGGGGTCGTAGACGACGACGTCGGCGTCGGCGCCGGGGGCGAGGGTGCCCTTGCGGGGGTGCAGGCCGAACATCCGGGCCGGGGTGGTGCAGGCGATCTCGATCCAGCGGCGGCGGCTGAGGTGCCCGTCGACGACGGCCTGGTGCAGGAGGTCCATCCGGTTCTCCACGCCGGGCAGGCCGTTGGGGATCTTCGAGAAGTCGCCCCGGCCGAGTTCCTTCTGGCCGGTGTAGCAGAACGGGCAGTGGTCGGTGGAGACCACCTGGAGGTCGTTGGTGCGCAGGCCGCGCCAGAGGGCCGCCTGGTGCTCGCGGGGCCGCAGCGGGGTGCTGCACACGTACTTGGCGCCCTCGAAACCGTCGGCGCCCTCCTCGGCGAGGTTGTCGGTGGAGAGGAAGAGGTACTGCGGGCAGGTCTCGCCGAAGACGGGGTGGCCGTCGTCGCGGGCGCGGGCGAGTTCGGCGAGCGCCGAGGCGGCGGAGACGTGGACGACGTAGAGCGGGCTGCCTGCGACCTGGGCGAGTTTGACGGCGCGGTGGGTGGCCTCGGCCTCCAGCAGTTCGCGGCGGACCTCGCCGTGGTGGCGGGGCGCGGTGCGGCCGGCCGCGAGGGCCTGTTCGACGAGGACGTCGATGGCGATGCCGTTCTCGGCATGCATCATGATCAGCCCGCCGTTGGCGGCGCCGCGCTGCATGGCGCGCAGGATGCGGCCGTCGTCGCTGTAGAAGACGCCGGGGTAGGCCATGAACAGCTTGAAGGAGGTGGACTCGCCGGAGTCGACGAGGGTGTCCATCTCCTTGAGGACGGCGTCGGTGACGTCGGAGACGATGGTGTGGAAGGCGTAGTCGATCGCGCAGTTGCCCTCCGCCTTGGCGTGCCAGGCGTCCAGGCCCTGGCGCAGGCTGCCGCCGACGGGCTGGACGGCGAAGTCGACGATGGTGGTGGTACCGCCCCAGGCGGCGGCGCGGGTTCCGGTCTCGAAGGTGTCGGAGGCGTGGGTGCCGCCGAACGGGAGCTCCATGTGGGTGTGGACGTCGACGCCGCCCGGGATGACGTAGTGACCGGCCGCGTCGATGACGGTGTCGGCGGTCCAGGAGAGGGCGGCCTCGCTGCCGGTGGCGGCGAGGGCGGCGATCCGCTCGCCCTCGATGAGGACGTCGGCGCGCAGCTCCTCGGTGGCGGTGATCACGAGCCCGCCGCGGACGGCGGTGCGGCGGGGCGCGGCGGCGCTCGCGGGGGTGGTGGACGAGGGGGTCACGGGGTTGGTGGTCACCGGTTTCGCCTCCGTCAGGCCTCGGTCAGCGGGCCGTAGGCCTCGGGGCGGCGGTCGCGGTAGAACGCCCACTGTTGGCGGACCTGTTCGATCAGTCCGAGGTCGAGGTCGCGGACGACCAGTTCCTCCTCCTTGTCGGAGGCGACCTCGCCGACGAAGCGGCCGCGCGGGTCGACGAAGTAGGACGAGCCGTAGAAGTCGTTGTCGCCGTACTCCTCGGTGCCGACGCGGTTGATGGCGGCCACGTAGTAGGCGTTGGCGACGGCGGCGGCCGGTTGTTCGAGCTGCCAGAGGTAGGCGGAAAGGCTGCGGCTGGTCGCGGAGGGGTTGTAGACGATCTGCGCGCCGCCCAGGCCCAGCGCGCGCCAGCCCTCGGGGAAGTGCCGGTCGTAGCAGATGTAGACGCCGACCTTGCCGACGGCGGTGTCGAAGACCGGCCAGCCGAGGTTGCCGGGCTTGAAGTAGTACTTCTCCCAGAAGCCCTTGACCTGCGGGATGTGGTGCTTGCGGTACTTGCCGAGGTAGCTGCCGTCGGCGTCGATCACGGCGGCGGTGTTGTAGTAGACGCCGGGCTGCTCCTCCTCGTAGACGGGGACGACGAGGACCAGGCCGAGTTCGCGGGCGAGGTCGCGCATCCGGCGCACGGTGGGGCCGTCGGGGACGGGCTCGGCCCAGCGGTAGTGCTCGGGTTCCTGGACCTGGCAGAAGTACGGGGAGTTGAAGACCTCCTGGAAGCCGAGGATCTTCGCGCCCCGGGCGGCGGCCTCGCGGGCGTAGCCCTCGTGGAGGGCGATCATGCTCTCCTGGTCGCCGGTCCAGCGGGTCTGGACGAGGGCGGCACGGACGATCTGCGACATGGGTACCTCCGCAACTCCGCGGCCCGTCCCGGGGGCGGGCCCGCGGTTCGAGGGTCGGCGGGCGGTGCAGCCTGCGGTGGATGTCTACGTGCGTAGAGGGTGGGTGCCTCGACCGTAGGCCCGGCCCCGGTCGCCTGACAATACGTCGAACGCCAGGCGGCCGACGCGATCTTGATGTGCGGACACGCGGGGTCCCGTAGGTGGGATGAAACGCTCATCTACCCCGGGAGCGCACTCCTTACTCATTCGGGTGAATCCGGGAGGTGCACGGCCCAGTTCGGGGCAAGAAGCCGGTGACGCTCCTCCGGTCCGCCGCCGGAGGAGCCCGTCGACCGACGGTGGCGGCCGACCGATGGTGGCGGCGCGCAGCGGCTGGAGGGGGTGGTGGCGGGTGGCGACGAGCGAGGGAGCGCGGGGCGCGGGGCGGGTGCCCGCCTGGGGCGGGGTGCTGCTCGGGTTCGGGGTGCCGGTGCCGGCGGTGCTCGGGTGGCTGCTGTTCGTCCACCGCACGCCCGCCGGCCAGGGCGCGCTGGACGTCCGGCTCCAGCTGGCCGGATCGCGGGCCGCCGCCGAGGCCGTGCTCGCCGGGCGGGCCCCGGTCTTCCGCGCCTCGCTGGACGCCGACCTCTGGCTGGTCGGCGGGCTCGCGGTGACGCTGGCGGCGGCCGGGATGCTCGGGGCGTACGTGTTCACCCGGGCGCACTGGCGGCTGACCGCGCTCGTCGCGGGCCTGGCCGGGGTGCTGGCCGGCGGCTGCGACCTCGCCGAGGACGTCCTGCTGGCCGCCGGGCTCGGCTGCGCCGGCCCCGGACCGTCGGGCGGGGACGCCCCGTTCGCCGCGGCCGCCGCGTTCGCCACCCTCAAGTGGCTGCTGCTCCCGCCCGCGGGCGCGGTCGCGGTGGTCGTCTGCAGCGCCACCGTGCACCGGGCGGTGCGGGCGCTGCTGCCCCGGCCGCCGGAGGAGGAGCGCGCGGACGCCGGGGCGGGGCCTGCGCTGATCCCGCCGTGGCCGGTGGCGACCGCGCGCGGCGGGCGCTGGCCGCCCGGCCCCAGGGCCCACGCGCCGCTCGCCCGGCACGCCCGCTGGCGCAACGCCGCCCGGGTGCCGCCCGGGCGCGAGCACGCCCGGCTCGGCTTCTGCGTCTCCGGCGGCGGCATCCGCGCCGCTTGCGTCACCCTCGGCGCGCTGCAGGCGCTGCGCCCCTGGCTGAAACAGGCCCGCTACCTGGTCTCGGTCTCCGGCGGCGGGTACACCGTCGGCGCGATGCAGCTGGCGCTCAGCGACTCCGCGCCCGGCGGACCGGTCCGGGCCCGCTCCGGGCTGGACTCCGACACGGTGCTCGAACCGGGCTCGCCCGAGGAGGACCACCTGCGGCGCCACTCCAAGTACCTGGCCGACGGCGCGGGCGAGTGGCTGGTGGCGCTCGGCACCCTGCTGCGCGGCACGGTCGCGGCGCTCTCCCTGCTGCTCGCCACCGTCCTGGTGCTGGGCCTGGCGCTGAGCCGGTTCTACCACCTGGTCCCGCTCGCCGACCTGGACGGCCCGCCGTCGGTGGTCTCCCCCGCCGCGTTCGCCCTCGCCGGGCTGCTGGCGGCCGCCGCCACCGGGTGGCTGCTGTGGCTGCTCACCTTCTCCTGGCTCGGCTGGAACACCCCGCTGCCCCGCGTGCTGCGCCGCTTCTCGCACGGCGCGCTCGCGCTGGCCGCGCTGACCGCCGTCGGCGTGCTGGCCGTTCCCGGTCTGGCCTGGGGCGCGGTCGCGCTGCAGCGGGCGCTCGCGGTCGGTGCCCGGCAGACCGGGGCCGGCATCAGCCTCACCGTGCTGCTCAGCTACCTGGCGCTGCTGCTGGGCATCCTCTGGCGCGGCCGGCGCGCCATCGAGCAGGGCGCGGCGGTGCTCGGCGGCGTGCTGCGCGGGGTGCGGCGCGGCGGCGCGCGGCGGCGGACCGGCGGCCTCACCGGGCGGATCACCGAGTACCTGGTGCTCTGGTCGGCGCTGATCGCGCTCACCTTCGGCACGCTGCTGACCTTCGGCTGGGCGGTGGCCACCGGGCACGGCTGGCCGCGCGCGATCCAGGTCCTGCTGCCGCTGGTCCTGGTCACGGTGGGGCTCAACCTCGACCAGACCTGGATGGGCCTGCACCCCTTCTACCGGCGCCGGCTCGCCTCGGCCTTCGCCGTCCGGCGGGTGGTCGAGGACGAGGACGGGGACGGGGGCGAGGGCGGGAGCGGGGGCGCGGACGCCGGGGCGGACCGGGGCGGGGAGGTGCTGGCCCGGCCGTACCACTTCTTCCGCGAGCAGACCCGGCTCAGCCACTACGGCGCCCGGCGGCCGGACTTCCCCCAGGTGATCTTCGCGGCCGCGGCGAACCTCTCCGGCAGCGCGCGCACGCCACCGGGCCGGCGGGCGGTCTCGTTCACCTTCTCGCACGACTACGTGGGCGGGCCGGACGTCGGGTACGCGCGCACCGACCTGCTGGAGCGGCGCACCCGGCGGCACATCGCCCGGGACCTCACCGTGCAGTCCGCGATGGCGGTCTCCGGTGCGGCGTTCTCCTCCGCGATGGGCCGCCGCTCCCGCGCCTACCAGGGGCTGTTCGCGGTGACCAACGCGCGGCTGGGCACCTGGCTGCCCAATCCGGCGGCGCTGGCCCCGCTCTGGGCCGCCGACCGGGACTGGCGGTACGCGCCGCAGCCCGCCGTCCGGCGGCTCTCCTACCAGCTGCGGGAGGCCTGCGGCCGGTACCCGATGGACGCGCGGTTCCTGCTCACCACCGACGGCGGGCACTACGAGAACCTCGGCCTGGTCGAGCTGCTGCGGCACGGCGTGCGGACGGCGGTGTGCATCGACGCGAGCGGTGACTCCGCCTTCGCGGGCGCGCTCGCGGCGGCGATCACCCTGGCGCGTGAGGAGTTGGGCATCGCGATCACGCTGCGCGAGCCGGAGCTGCTGGTCCCGGGCAGTGCCGGGGGCGGCGGCGGGCGCGGGGGGAGCGGCCAGCCGCCGTTGCGCGGTCTGGCGGCGCGGCTGGCCGAGCGGCTCTCGGCCCGGGCGGTGGTGGTCGGCGACATCACCTACCCGTGGCCGCTGGAGCTCGGGGAGGCCGGCGCCCCGCCGGACGCGGCGGCCCGGCACGGCACGCTGATCGTCGCTCAGGCCGTGCTCACCCCGGGCATGCCGTACGAGCTGCACGCGTACGCGGTGGCCG
Organism: Kitasatospora sp. NPDC057965; assembly: GCF_042887135.1. NCBI lineage: Bacteria > Bacillati > Actinomycetota > Actinomycetes > Kitasatosporales > Streptomycetaceae > Kitasatospora > Kitasatospora sp. NPDC057965. The sequence goes on along the minus strand of NZ_JBHVPZ010000009.1, from coordinate 96,178 downwards.
ATCCGGCGTTCCCGGACGACGGCGCCGGCGACCAGTGGTTCGACCACCGGCAGTTCGACGCGTACCAGACGCTCGGCCGGTACCTGGGCGAGCAGGCCGCGCCGGCGGTCGCGGCGGCACTGGCGGAGGCCGAGGCGGCGGGGTCGGGGGCGCGGGCGGGGTCGGCCTCCGGGTCGGGGGCGGCGGGCTCGGCGACCACGGGAGCCGCCGGTCCGGCGCCGGCACCAGCCTCGACAGCGGCGCCGATGCCGGCGCCGGACCGCAAGACCAACGGCCGGGGTCCGGACCGGACGGGGAGCGTGCCGGGGCCCGGCCGGGCGCCCGGCGCGGAGCGCGGCGCCACCGCGCCCGACCAGGGGCGCAACGGGCAGCTGTGACGGTGCTCGCTTGACTCCTGCCGCTTCCGTCGGGAAGGATCCGGCACATGGACTCCGGCACCACTCTGGTCTGCCGCCTGCACGTCGACCTCCGACGCCAGGCGAGTTCCATCTGTGCCTGTTGTTGATCTTTCCCTTCCCCCTCGGCTCCGCCCTGTGACGTCCCCCAGGGTTCGCGCCGCACAGCCACACCCGTCTTCCTGACGCGCCTTCGCCCGGCGTGAGCGTGCCGTCCACCGGTGTCCCACCCGTGCGGTCCGGTGCGTGCGCCACCACGTCTCCGTTTCCCTCCCGCCTTTCCCGAGGACGCCCGCATGAGCCTGAACCTCGCCCCCGAGACGCCCACGACCGCACCCGACACACCCGCCCCGGCCTCGGCGCCGGCTCCGGCCTGCGCACCCGCCGGGGACACCCGCGCGCCGCTCACCCCGAACACGCTGCGGACGATCGTCCGCGAGCTGGCCGAACAGCCCGAGCAGTGGATCCACCACGTGCGGCTCTCCACCGAGGAGCGCTGGTACCGCCGGCTCGCCGCCGACGAGGACCACGAGGTCTGGCTGATCAGCTGGCTGCCCGGCCAGTCCACCGGCTTCCACGACCACGGCGGCTCGCGCGGCGCGTTCACCGTCGCGCTGGGAGAGTTGGAGGAGCTGTCGCTGGGCGGCCCCGAGCAGGGCCTGCTGATCCGGCGCATCCAGTCCGGCACCGCCCGCGCGTTCGGCCCCGACTACGTGCACGACGTCCGCAACACCGCGTCCGGCCCCGCCGTGACGCTGCACGCCTACTCGCCGCCGCTCCACTCCATGGCGCACTACGAACTGCGGGCCGGCGGCCTGGTCCGCACCTCCGAGGAAGGACCCGACCAGTGGTGACCACGATCGACGACCTGCTCGCCCGCTCCCGCGAGGGCGTCCACCGGCCCGGCGCCGAGGAGGCCTACCGCGCGCACCGCGACGGCGCGCTGCTGGTGGACATCCGCCCGGCGGCGCAGCGCGCGGCCGAGGGCGAGATCCCCGACGCGCTGGTCATCGAGCGCAATGTCCTGGAGTGGCGGCTGGATCCGACGGGCGGTCACCGGATCCCGGAGGCCACCGGGTACGACCTGGAGGTGATCCTGGTCTGCTCGGAGGGGTACGCCTCCAGCCTGGCGGCGGCGTCGCTGCGCGAGCTGGGCCTGCACCGCGCGACCGACCTGGACGGCGGGTTCGTCGGCTGGGCGGCGGCCGGGCTGCCGACCCGTCAGGGAGGGTGAGCGAGCCGGGAGCGGAACCCCGGCCGGTGGTCGGATCCGCACGGGCCACGACACCCGGCGGATCCGACCACGGCTGGTAAATCAGGGACACCAGGGTCGTCAGGTCATAGGCTGATCAGAGTTTCCACCGCCGCCATGGCGGGCAGTCACGCGACCGACAGGCACACCGACCGAGACCGACAGACCGACAGACGACACCATCGGCGCCGCCGCCGGGGACCGCCGAGACGAGGAACACCCCCGTGATCAGATTCGACGGCGCGGGCAAGCGCCACCCCGACGGCACGGTCGCCGTCGAGGGCCTCGACCTCGACGTTCCCACCGGTCGCACGACCGTGCTGGTCGGACCGTCCGGCTGCGGGAAGACCACCCTGCTGCGGATGGTCAACCGCATGGTCGAGCCAACCTCGGGCCGGGTGCTGCTGGACGGCACCGATGTGGCGGCACTGGATCCGGCCAAGCTGCGGCGCGGGATCGGGTACGTCATCCAGCAGGCAGGGCTGTTCCCGCACCGCCGGGTGATCGACAACGTGGCGACCGTCCCGTACCTGCTCGGCTGGGACCGCAAGAAGGCCCGGGCACGGGCGGCCGAGCTCCTCGACCTGGTCGGACTCGCCCCGGAGACCGCCAAGCGCTACCCGTTCCAGCTCTCCGGCGGCCAGCAGCAGCGCGTCGGCGTGGCGAGGGCTCTGGCCGCCGACCCGCCGGTGCTGCTGATGGACGAGCCGTTCAGCGCCGTCGACCCGGTGGTGCGGGCCGGGCTCCAGGAGGAGCTGCTGCGCCTGCAGTCCGAGCTGCACAAGACAGTGCTGTTCGTGACGCACGACATCGAGGAGGCCGTCCGGCTCGGCGACCAGGTGGTGGTGCTGCGCGAGCACGGCCGGATCGCCCAGCTGGCGGACCCGCACACGCTGCTGACGGCGCCCGCCGACGCGGACGTCGCCGCCTTCCTCGGCCGTGACCGGGGCCTGCGCGGGCTCGGGCTGCGCCCCGCCACGGCCGTGGCGGTCCGGCCGATACCGGGCGGACCGGGTGGACCGGGTGGCCGCGCGAACGGCGGGGCAGGCGGGGCAGGCAGCGGGGCGCGCTTCGGCGGGTGGGAGCTCGTGCTGGACGACGGGCGCCGCCCGATCGGGTGGATCGACCGGGACACCGCGGGAGCCGCCCTCCATTCGGCGCCCGGGTTCCGGCCCGAGGCCGACACGATGCGCGCCGCGCTGGACGCCGCCGTGCTCTCCCCCGCCGGGATCGCCGTCGCCCTGGACGCCGACGGCCGGGTGACCGGCACGGCCGACCGCGAGGCGGTGCTGGCCGCGCTCGCGGCCCGCCCGGCCCCGTCCCCGGCCCTGATCCCGGCCACTGTCGCCGACGGCACGGACGCCGACACCGCTGCCACTGCCGCTGGCGACGCCGCCCTCACGGCGGACCGGGCCGCGGCGGCCGGGGCCGAGGCAGAAGCCGGGGCCGAAAAGGACGGAGCCACCGGTGGACGATGAACCGATCATCCGCTGGTACTGGATCGGGGACCACCTCGGCTACCTCGGCGACCTGCTCGCCGACCACGCCGCCATCGCGCTGCTCCCGGTACTGATCGGCCTGCTGCTGGCGATCCCGCTCGGACTGGCCTGCACCCGCTACCCACGGCTCTACCAGCCGCTCGCCGCCGTCTTCAACATCGTCTACGCGCTGCCCTCGCTGGCCGTCTTCGTGGTGCTCATCCCCTACACCGGGCTGGCCACCCAGGCGACCGTGATGATCCCGCTCACCTTCTACGCGCTCGCCGTGCTGCTGCCCACCACGGTGGACGGGCTGCGCGCCGTGCCCGACCCGGTGCGGCAGGCCGCGACCGCGATGGGGTACGGGCCGTGGCACCGGCTGGCCGCCGTCGAACTGCCCGCCGCCGTCCCCTACCTGGTGGCCGGTCTGCGGGTGGCGGCCGTCTCCAGCATCTCGCTGGCCTCGGTGGGCGCGCTGGTCGGACGCGGCGGGCTCGGCTACCTGTTCGTCGACGGCTTCCAGCGCACCTTCCCGACCCCGATCGTGGCCGGGATCGTCCTGATCGCCGCGCTCGCGCTGGCCGTGGACCTGCTGCTGGTCGGCGCCCGCCGGCTGCTGGCACCCTGGGCCGTGCGGGAGAAGGGAGCGGGCCGGTGAACTGGCTCACCTGGCTCGGGGACTTCTTCTCCGACCCGGACCGCCGCAGCGGTCCGAACTCGATCGCGCACCGGATCGCCGAGCACCTGCTGTTCTCCGGCGAGGCGCTGCTCTTCGCCGCGCTGCTGGCCGTCCCGCTCGGGCTGCTGATCGGCTACACCGGGCGCGGCGTCACCGTGGTGACCGCGCTGGCCGGCGCCGCCCGCGCCCTGCCCACGCTCGGGCTGGTGACACTGGCGGTGCTGCTCGCCGGGGTCGGCGACACCGCCGTGCTGGTGCCGCTGGTCGCGCTGGCCGCGCCGCCCCTGCTGGTCGCCGCCGTCGAGGGGGTGCGCGGCACCGACCCGGACGTGCGGGACGCGGCGCGCGGCGTCGGGCTGACGCACCCGCAGGTGCTCTGGCAGGTCTGCGTGCCGTCGTCGCTGCCGACCCTGCTGGCCGGCTTCCGGACCGCGACCGTACAGGTCATCGCGACGGCGACGGTGGCCGCGTACGTCGGGCTCGGCGGTCTCGGCCGGTACGTCGTCGACGGCCTGGCCACCCGGGACTACGCGATGACGATCGGCGGCGCGCTGCTGGTCGTGCTGCTCGCCGTCGGGGCCCAGGCGTTCTTCGCCCTGCTCGCCCGGTACGCGCTCCCGCCCGGACTGCGCGCCCAGCAGCTGGCCGCGGCCCGGCAGCCGACATGACCGTGCCGGCCGCCCGGCGTGTCGCCGCCACTCTGTCCCCTTCGCCGGCTTCCTCACCGTCCCCTTCGCCCTCTCCATGCCGTCTTCGTGCCGTCTCCATCGCCATTTCCTCCGCCCGACCGTGACGTCCACCTCGAAAGGACACCAATCACCATGTCGACATCCGCATCCGCGCCGCTGAGAGCGGTGACGGCCGGCCGTCGCACTGCCGCCCTGGCCGCCCTCGCCGCGCTCGCGCTGACCGCGACGGCCTGCTCCTCCTCCGGCGACGACCCGCTGGGCGGCAAGGGCTCGGCGGCACCGGCGCCCGCCGGCAGCACCTCCGCGGGTGCCGCGGCCGGCGGGACGGTCGTGGTCGGCTCGGCCAACTTCCCCGAGAACGTGCTGCTCGGCTCGATCTACTCGCAGGCGCTCAAGGCCAAGGGCGTGAAGGTCGAGGAGAAGTTCAACATCGGCAGCCGCGAGGTGCTCTACGACCAGGTGCAGAGCGGAAGCCTGTCCGTGCTGCCCGAGTACAACGGCTCGCTGCTCGCCTACCTGGGCAACAAGTCGTCCGACCCGAGCACCGCCGCCGTGAACGCCGCACTGACCAAGTCGCTGCCGGCCGCGCTCGCGATCCTGGACTCCTCCCCCGCCGAGGACAAGGACACCCTGAGCGTCAGCCAGGAGACGGCCGACAAGTACGGGCTGAAGTCGATCGCCGACCTGGCCGGCAAGGCGGGCGAGTTCACCATCGGAGGTCCGCCGGAGTTCAAGTCGCGCCAGGAGCAGCCGCTCAAGGACGTCTACGGCGTGACGTTCAAGGAGTGGAAGTCGACCGGCGACACCACGGCCAACGCGGTCAAGGACGGCTCGGTGCAGGTCGGCAACGTCTTCTCCACCGACCCGAAGATCACACAGCTGAAGCTCGTCCCGCTGACCGACCCGAAGAACCTGTTCGCCGCCCAGAACGTGACGCCGCTGGTCAACAAGGCCAAGGTGGACACGACGGCGACCGCCGCGCTCAACGCGGTGTCCGCCAAGCTGGACACGCCGGGGCTGCTGGCCCTGATGAAGAAGGTCGCGGTCGACAAGGAGGACCCGTCGGCGGTCGCCAAGGACTGGCTGAAGAGCAACGGGCTGTCCTGACCCAGCCGGATGCCGGGTCCGGGAGCCGATCCCGGGCCCGGCAGATCTTCCCTTGACCGGCGCGAACATGACAGTGTGACGACATGCGCACTCGTCTCCTCGCCGCCACCCTCACGGCCTGCGCCGCGGTGAGCCTCGCCGCGTGCTCCAGCTCCGGCTCGGACTCCGGCGCCACCGCGGCCGGTACCACCGCGACCGGCAACCCGACCGGCACAGCGACCGCGACCGCATCCGGCACAGCGACCGCCACGGCGACCGGTACCGCCGCGTCCGACGCCCCCTCGGCGGCCCCGGCTCCGCCCACAACGACCGCGCAGCCGTCCGCCGGTCCGCCCTCCCCGGGGACCACGGGCTCCGCACCGGCCCCCGGCTCCCCGACCGGATCCGCGACGGGTTCCCCCGCCGACCCCCCGGCCGCCCCGAAGCCGGCGCCGCCCTCCGACGCCGGACTACCGGCCGAGCCGGCCGCCGACGTCACCGCACAGCTGGTCGCCGCCCTGCGGGCGATCGACCCGGCGATCGTCGGCGGACAGCCCGAGCAGGCCGTCGAACGGGCCCGCGAGCAGTGCCAGTCGATATATCAGTTCCCTAAGGACCGGGCCAAGTTGATGGAGCTGGTCAACCAACGCTTCACGGATCCCACCCACCCCCAGGGTTTCGGACCGGAGAAGGCGGACAAGATCCTGGACGCGCTGCGCACCACCCTCTGCCCGCCGGCCTGAACCGCCCGGCGAGCCCCCGAACGGCCCGGTGTCCTGAGCTCCGGGCCACCGTGGCCGCGCGCGACGACCACCGCGCGGCCACGGCACAAACCCCGACTCAGACGAGGCTCCAGGCGGTGTCCTTGTCATCGGACGCGATGTACTGGTCCACGGGTTCCTCCTTTCCAGGGGTCGGCAAACATGAGACGCGTGAGCACGGGGCGCACGTCGCGCGGCGGCGGGTGTTCGGCCGCACGGGCGCGGCGGTACGCGGGCGGGCGCCCGGCGGCGGGCGCTTCGGAGTGAGGGGCGTTCCGCGTGGACGCGCGCCCGGGAGAGTCGCCGGGCCGGCGGGCGGAACGCGGGAGAGTGGCAGAACGGATGAACAGGCGCGGAAGCGAACGGACTTGGTCCGGCCGTCGCCCGCCGATGGCGGCGGGTCGCGACCCGGGGGCCGGGGGCTCACCCGTGCGGGCGGCAGGCGCCCTCTCTGTCGAACTTCCAGTCGAGGTCTCGCATACCCCGATGATGTCGGAGCGGGCGGCCGGGCCACAACCGGTTTGTTGGCGGTTGACCATCCGTCGGCCAACCTCCGCACCACGCTGCTTCGCTGACGAACTGTAAAGACTCTTGACAGACGACTGGTCTAGTCCAACCATAGGCATGTCGATCCGACCGGGATGCACTGTGGGGGTGTGACCACCGGCGGCTGAGGCACTGCCCTGCCCTGCTCCGCTCCGCCCCCAGGCCCCGCCACGGCGTACGCGCGTCCGCGCACGCCGCCCGTCCGTGCGCGTGCCTGCGGGATTTCGCACACCCCCGCGCCACCGTTCCGCCGCACGGCCCCCTCCCCTACGAGGGTTCCGCACGCCCCCGCATTCCCCCGCAGGTCCGCAGCGCAGTTCCGCACGCTTCACCAACGCCCTGCCCCACCACGTCTGTTGGAGAATCCATGCGTCTACACCGAACAGTTCAGGCCGCCCTGGCGGCCTGCGCCACGCTCGTCGCCTCGGCCGGCCTGGTCGCCGGCGCGACGACGGCCGGCGCGGCCCCCACGAGCCCGGCGACCGTCGCGGCCGGTACCTCGGTCACCGCCGCGGCCCCGCTGCCCACCCGGGTCTTCGCCCCGTACTTCGAGTCCTGGACCGGGGAGAGCCCCGCCGCGCTGTCCGCCCAGTCCGGTGCCAAGCACCTGACGATGGCGTTCCTGCAGACCGCCACCAAGGGCTCCTGCACCCCGTACTGGAACGGCAACACCGCGCTGCCGATCGCACAGTCGTCCTTCGGCGCCGACTTCGCCACCATCCGGGCCAACGGCGGCGACGTGATCCCGTCCTTCGGCGGCTACACCGCCGACACCACCGGCACCGAACTGGCCGACAGCTGCACCGACGTCAACCAGATCGCCGCCGCGTACCAGAAGCTCATCACCACGTACGACATCAGCCGGATCGACCTCGACATCGAGGCCGACTCGCTGGACAACTCCGCGGGCGTCGACCGCCGCAACAAGGCGATCAAGCTGACGCAGGACTGGGCCGCCGTCAACGGCCGGCAGATCCAGTTCGCCTACACGCTGCCCACGACGACCAGCGGCCCCGCCGCCAACGGCATCGCGCTGCTGAAGAACGCCGTCGCCAACAACGCGCGGATCGACGTCGTCAACCTGATGACCTTCGACTACTACGACAACGCCACGCACGACATGGCCGTCGACACCCAGACCGCGGTGACGGGCCTGTACAACCAGCTGGCCAAGCTGTACCCGACCCGGACGCCCTCGCAGCTCTGGAACTCCATCGGCATCATCGAGATGCCCGGCATCGACGACTTCGGTGCGGCGGAGACCTTCACGCTGGCCAACGCGACCTCGGTCTACAACTGGGCCCTCTCCAAGGGCATCAACACGCTGTCGTTCTGGGCGCTGCAGCGCGACACCGGCAAGTGCCCCGGTGTCGGCGGACGCGACGACTGCTCCGGGATCCAGCAGAACAACTGGGACTTCAGCAAGATCTTCGCGCCGTTCACCAGCAACTACCCGCCGAACAGCGACTTCTCGATCACCGTGAACCCCGGAGCGGGCACCGTGGCGGCCGGTTCGTCGACCACCGCCACCGTCGCCACCGCCGAGATCACCACGCCCGGTTCGCCCTCCGGCACCGCGCCGAGCCTGACCCTCAGCGTGAGCGGCGCGCCCGCCGGCGTCACCGCCACGGTCAACCCCGGCAGCGTCACCGCCGGCACGCCGGCGACGCTGACCGTCAACACTGCGGCCACCACCGCCCCCGGTACCTACCCGCTCACCGTCACCGGCAAGGCCACCGCCACCGGCAGCGTCCACACCGCCACCTACACGCTGACCGTGTCGGGCACCCAGCCGGGCAACGACTTCTCGGTCGGCGTGAACCCGGCCGCCGGTTCGGTCGCGGCGGGCTCGTCCGCCAGCGCCACCGTCAACACCGGGGTCGTCTCCGGCTCCGCGCAGAGCGTGGCCCTCAGCGTGAGCGGCGCGCCCGCCGGCGTCACCGCCGCGGTCAACCCCGGTAGCGTCACCGCCGGTTCGCCCGCGACGCTGACCGTCAACACCGCGGCCACCACCGTCCCCGGCACCTACCCGCTCACCGTCACCGGCACCGCCGCCTCGGGCAGCCACACCGCCACCTACACGCTGACCGTCACCGGGGTCACCCCGCCCGGCGGTCTGGCCAACGGCGGTCTGGAGACCGGCAGCCTGGGTCCGTGGACCTGCCAGGCCGGCGGCTCCGTGGTGAGCACCCCGGTCCACTCCGGCTCCTACGCGCTGCAGGCCGCGGCCACCGCGTCGCAGAGCGGCGAGTGCGCCCAGACCGTCACGCTGGCGCCCAACAAGGCGTACACGCTCACCGGTTGGGTCCAGGGCAACTACTCCTACATCGGCGTGAGCGGCGGCGCCACTGGTTCCGCCTGGACCAGCGGCTCCGGCTGGACCAAGCTCAGCGTCCCGTTCACCACCGGCGCCTCCGGCACGGTGACCGTGTACCTGCACGGCTGGTACGGCCAGGGCAACGTCTACGGCGACGACTTCTCGATCGCCTGAGGACCGCAGGACGACGAACGGACGACGGGCGACGGGCGGCTGACAGTTGACAGCTAACAGATGACAACTGACAGATAACAGCTGACAGATAGCGTCAACTGTCAATTGTCAGCCTCGCCCCCGCTCCACTCCCCCGCCGGGTCAGGCGGCGGCCGGCTCCGGGGCGGGCCGCCCCGGGCGCAGGAGCAGCAGGTAGGACGCCGCCGCGAGCACCGCGCAGCTGAGCACGACGACCGCGAGCAGTACCGCCGAGGGGTTGCCGCCCAGGCTGCTGAGCGGGGCGACGACCGCGCCGCACAGGAAGTTGGCGGTACCGAGGAGCGCGGAGGCGGAGCCGGCGGCCTGCGGTGGGACCAGACTGAGCGCCCGGGCGGCCGAGTTCGGCAGGACGACGCCGAGCCCGGCCATCATCACGAACAGCGAGCCGCAGACGGCGATCAGCCCGCCGTCCCAGACGGCGGTGACCAGGAACAGGACCACCCCGGCGGCGATCAGCGTCATCAGGCCCGCCCGCATCAGCGTGGCGGCGGCGAACCGGGGCGCCAGGATCCGCCCGTTCACCTGGGTGGACGCGACGATGGCCACCGAGTTGAGGCCGAACAGCAGGCTGTAGGTCTGCGGCGAGACGTGGTAGACGTGCTGCAGCACCACCGACGAGCCGCTGATGTAGCCGAACAGCGCACCGAACGCGAAGGTGCTGGTGAGCAGCAGCCCGAGGAACGGCACGTCGCGCAGCAGCCCACCCATCGTGCGCAGGGTGGCGGCCAGGCCGCCGCCGCGTCGGGCGGACGCCGGGAGGGTTTCGCGCAGTGCGCCGAACGCCACCAGGGCGAGCAGCAGGCCGAGGGCGACCAGGGCCCCGAAGGTGCCGCGCCAGGAGGTGACGCGCAGCAGTTGCGCGCCGAACAGCGGGGCGAGGATCGGGGCGAGGCCGGATATCAGGGTGATGGAGGCGAGGAAGCGGATCATCGCGACGCCCTCGAAGCGGTCGCGGGCGACGGCGCGGCCGATGACCAGTCCGGCGGCGCCCGCGGCGCCCTGGACGAAGCGGGCGGCGATCAGCACCGGCAGGTTGGGCGCGACGACGCAGACGAGGCTGGCGAGGGTGTAGAGGACGAGCCCGACGAGCAGGGGCGGGCGGCGGCCGAAGCGGTCGCTGAGCGGGCCGAAGATCAGCTGGCCGGCCGCGACACCGAACATCGAGAAGGTGAGGGTGAGCTGGACGGCGGCCGGTTCGGCGCCGAAGTCGTCGGCGATCGCGGGCAGGCCCGGCAGATAGAGGTCGGTGGTGAGGGGGCCGAGGGCGACCAGGCCGCCGAGGACGCCGATGGTGGCGCGGCCGCTCGCGCCGCCGGCCGTCCGGGCCTTGGCGGTCACGGCGTCGGTGGGTGCGGTGCCGGCCTCGGCGACGACGGCTGCCGCGGCGTCGGTGGGGGTGGAGGTGGAGGCCGAGGTGGCGGCGGCGGTCGAGGCGGCGGAGGCGGAGGCGGAGGCGGTCGACGTGTCACCGGCGGAACCGGCGGTCGGACCAGGCATGGGGCTCCTCTCGGAACGGGCACGGCATTCGTGCTCGCTCCGTCCTACCGCAGCCCCCCGGACCGCCGACAGTCGGGGGTCGGCCGCCCTGCCGCCGCCCGGCGGAGCGGCCCGACCCCGGTGACGGCGTCTCAGCGTGCGAGCCGTTCGGCCCGCAGGGCGGCCTGGACGGCGGCGCCGTCCTGCCAGGCGAAGATCTGGTTGCCGGTCAGGGCGACGGTGTAGTGGCCGCAGGAGCCGGTGGCCCTGGCCGTGATCCCCTCCGGGAACCAGCCCGCCCTGAGCGAGGCCGGCGCCGGGTGGCCGCCCTTGCCGGGTTCGCCCGTGCGGCAGCCGACGGGCAGGCGCCCCTCCGGGAGGGTGGCGGTCAGCAGGCGGTCGTCGCCGGTGGTGGACATCAGGTAGCGGACGGACGAGGCGTTGTCGGGCAGCCAGCCCGGTACGGCGCGCCGGTCGGCCTTGGCCGCGCTGCCGCTGCTGTAGCTGGACTGCTCCTGGTGCCGGCCGTCGTACCACTCGGCCACCCTCGGCCCGACCGCCACGGCCGCGACGGCGACGGCCATGCCGGTGCCCGCCACTCCGAGTGCGATCTTGCCCGCGATGCCGTTCATGCCCGCCCGTCCTTTTTCCTCGTGGTGCTGCTGTGGTGCTGTGGTGCCGTTCCGCCGCGTTGTGCGGCGTTCGCCTCACCGGCTCCGGGACCCGCCCCCCGGTCGTCTTCCATCCTGGTGCCCGCCGGGGTGCCGGAGCGTCACCGGAAGGTCGCGACCTTCCGCCGCCCTTGGGGGGTAGCTCCTCCACCTTGAGGCGTACGCGCGCCCGGCCGGTCTCGGGGTTTCCCCCGGTCGAGCCTGGCCCGTCGCGGCCGGCGGCGCAGCCCGGCCGCACCCGCCCGGGTGTCGGCGGGTGCGTCGGCCACCCGGTTGCCGGATACTGCCGGACCCGGCCGCGACGGACGGCGGCGGGCGTCGCCGGCGATCAGGACGCCGCCACGGGGACGGCGAGCGGGAAGGGCCGCCCGTCCAGGGTCCAGTGCGGGTCGATCGGGCGGCCGAGCGCGGCGTACACCTGGGCGGCGACGTCGGGGTGTCGGATCTCGCCGACGGGCGGGGCGGCCGGAATGCCGGGGCCGGCGCAGGCGACCCAGGCGGTGCGCTCCTCGGGCGTGCGCCCGCCGTGGCCGCCGGCGTCGACGTGGCCGTGGTCGGTGACGACGATGACCGTCCAGGCCTCCTCGGCGTACCCGGGCCGGGCGCGCAGCGCGTCCAGCAGCCGGCCGAGGCGCTCGTCGGCGGCCCGCATCCCGGCGCGGTACTCCTCGCCGCAGCCGAGGAAGTGGGCGGTCTCGTCGACGGCGCCGAGGTAGACGAAGGAGGCCTCGGGGTCGGCGTCGCGCAGCACGTCGACGGCCTCCCGGGTGACCTCCTCGTCCACGGCCTCCCACGCCTCGGGGGTGTCGTCGGCGGGGGCCACGTAGCAGAGCCGGCCGGGGGCGCGGAACAGCGGACCGCCGGACACGCCGATGACCAGCGGGTCCCAGCCGGCGGCGACGAAGGTGCTGCGGTGGTCGCCGCGGGCCAGCCGGGTGGTGAAGTCGGGGAAGACGTCGAGCCGGTTGCCGCCCAGGTGGTTGCCCCACACGCCGTGCTTGGCGGGCTCGACGCCGGTGACGATGGTGGCCCAGCACGGGCCGGACATGGTGGGCGTGGTGTCCGCCACCGTCACGGGCACGAGGAACCCGGCGTCGGCGACCTCCGCGAGCCTCGGCATCGGCACCTGCTCCAGCAGGTCGTACCGGACGCCGTCGATCCCGACGACGAGGACCCGGGGGCGCGGCAGCGGCGGTGTGGACATGAGGGGCGGTTCCTTTCACGGTGCGGGTGCCGACCGCACCCGCGGCGGGGCGGGTGCCGGCGACCGCGCCATGCTTCACTCCCCGCCGGACCGCCGGGTGTCCTGCAAGGGACGGCCGGGTGGACGGGCGGCGTCCGGAATCCCCCGGTCCGCAATGCCCCCGTCCGCGGACGGCCCGCGGCGGAGCTCACGCGTGCCGGTCGGCGCGGCGTACGAAGCGCCGGTCGGCGGCCCGCACCGCTCCGGCCGGGCCCGCCGCGCGGAGCACGACGTCCAGGACGCTCGCCGGGTCGGCGGCGTAGCAGTGGGCGAACCACGGCAGGTTGGCCTCGACCACGGCCCACCGCTCGGCCGGGTCGTAGGGGTCGAGCAGCGTCCCGACGTCGAGGGCGACGGCGCTGGGCAGGCTCGGCCCGACGGCGGCGAGCAGCCGCCGGGCGAACGCGACGGCCGGCCCGGTGAGCGGGCCGGGGTCGAGCCGGCCGAAGCGGGCGTAGCGGCTGCCGGTGCGCACGGCGCCGTCGAGGACGAAGAGCCGGTACTCCGCGCCGAACGTCACCGGGTCGCTGACCAGGACGGGCGTGTCGGGGCCGATCCGCTCGCCGGTGCGCGGCAGGCGGCCGCCGTCGGCGTAGACGGCGGGCGGCAGCGACTTGTCGGCGGGCGGTTTGACGAAGGCCGGGCGGCGCAGCGTCCAGGCCTCGGCGAGCGTGGTCAGTTCGATCCGGCGGCCGGTGAACTCCTCGGGCAGGGCGGCGAGCCAGTCGTCGGCCGGTTCGAGCGGGGCGAGATCGAGACGGTCGGCGATCCGGTCGGCGGCGAACGGTCCGCCGTACCAGTGGACCGGCCGGCCGGCCAGTCGGTCGACGGTGCCGTCGCCGGTCAGAACGGCGGTGGCCAGCCCGCGGGCGGCGGCGGCCTCGGTGAGCAGCGCCGTCGTGCTGGTGGCCTGGGCCGAGGTCAGGAGGACCGGAGCCGTCGTGCCCGGCGCCGTCATGAGCGGGGCCGTCACGACCGGGGCCGGAACTCGTGGACCACCTCGATGCGTCCGACCAGGTGGCGGTTGAACTCGGGCAGCTCCTCGGCGGGGACCCAGAGTTCGAGGATGGTGCGGCCGCCGGCCTGGCGGACGGGGTAGCGGGCGAGGAAGGCGGTGTCGACCTCGAAGCGGGTGACGTAGCCGACGCCGGAGGCGGGCACGTTCCAGTCACGGGCGATGCGGATCGCGTAGTCCTCGTTCAGCACCGGGTAGAAGATCGGCTGATCGGGCAGGCGCGGCGGCCAGGCGCGCCAGTCCGCCGCTTCGACCAGGGCCAGCTCCTGAGGGCCGGTCGGGCGCCAGAGCGTGGTCGTCGCGGTGGTGGTGCTGGTGCTGGTGCTGGTGGGCGGGGTCGTCGGGCCGTTCATGGGCAGGACGTTAGCCATGAACGGCCCCGGACCGGTACCGGTTTTCGTGCCGGGAGAGGTCCGCGATCAGGGATCAGCGGTCAGCTGTCAGCGGTAGGCGGACTCGCCGGTGATGGCCTCGCCGAGGACGAGGGTGTGGATCTCGCTGGTGCCCTCGTAGGTGAGCACCGACTCCAGGTTGTTGGCGTGCCGCAGGACCGGGTAGGCGGTGGTGATGCCGTTGGCGCCGAGCACGGTGCGGGCGCTGCGGGCGATCTCCAGGGCGGCGCGCACGTTGTTGAGCTTGCCGAAGCTGATGTGCGCCGCCCGGGCCGCTCCCTCGTCCTTGAGGCGGCCGATCCGCAGCGCGACCAGGTAGGCCTTCTCGACCTCCAGCATCATCTCGACGAGCTTCTGCTGGGTGAGCTGGAACCCGGCGATCGGGCGGTCGAACTGGACGCGGCTCTTGGCGTAGTCGAGGGCGGAGGTGTAGCAGTCGCGGGCCGCGCCGACGGTGCCCCAGAGGATCCCGTAGCGGGCCTCGTTGAGGGAGGAGAGCGGTCCGCGCAGGCCGGTGACGCCGGGCAGCGCGGCGTCGGCGGGCAGGACGACGTCGTCGAAGGCGAGGGCGCTGGTCACCGAGGCGCGCAGGGACAGCTTGCCGGACACGTCGGTGGTGGTGAAGCCGGGCGTGCCGGGTTCGACCAGGAAGCCGCGCACGCCGTCCTCGGTCTGCGCCCAGACGACCGCGACGTCGGAGATGCCGCCGTTGGTGATCCACATCTTGGAGCCGGAGAGCACCCAGTCCGCGCCCTCGCCGGCGCCCTTGCGACGGGCCCGGGTGCGCATGTTGGCGGGGTCGGAGCCGAAGTCCGGTTCGGTGAGGGCGAAGCAGCCGATCAGCTCACCGGCGGCGAGGCCGGGCAGCCAGCGCTGCTTCTGCTCCTCGGAGCCGAAGGCGTGGATGGAGCGCATGGCCAGCGAGCCCTGGACGGACACGAAGCTGCGCAGACCGGAGTCGGCGGCCTCCAGTTCCATGCAGGCCACGCCGTACGCGACGGCGCTGGAGCCGGTGCAGCCGTAGCCGTCGAGGTGCATGCCGAGCACGCCGAGGGCGCCGAGTTCGGGGGCGAGTTCACGGGCGGGGAAGACGCCGCGCTCGAACCAGTCGCCGATGTGGGGGCGGATCCGGTCGTCGGCGAACCTGCGCACGGTGTCGCGGACGAGGCGCTCCTCGTCGGTGAGCAGGTCACCGACGGCGAGCAGGTCGGCGGGGTCGATCCTGGGCGGCTTCGCCACGGGGGCTCCTTGTACTCTCGGCGGGGTGCACGACCGGGCGCGGACGACCGGGCGCGGACGGTCATGCGCGGACGACCATGCGCGGACTCCAGGCGGACGGCGGGGTGCGGATGCCGGGCCCGGAGACCCGGCGCGGCGCCGGGTACCGGCGAGTATGGCGCACCGGGCCGCTCGCGGACCGGCCGCGGACGAAGGAGTGAGCATGTACACAATCCGGCTGCTGACGGCGGAGGAGTTGCACGGCTCGGCGGAGCAGTTGGGCGGGTTGCTGGCGGACACCGTCGACGGCGGCGCCTCGGTCGGCTTCCTCGCCCCGCTCGACCGGGCCGCGGCGGCCGACTGGTGGCGGGCACTGGCTCCGGACGTGGCCGAAGAGCGGCTGCTGCTCTGGGTCGCCGAGGCGGACGGGGCCGCGGGCACCGGCGGGACGGACGAGCCGGGGAAGGCGGACGGCGCGGGGCGCGGCCGGATCGCCGGGACGGTGCAGCTGCGTCCGGCGGCCACGGCCAACGGCCGGCACCGGGCGGACGTCGCCAAGCTGATGGTGCACCGGGCGGACCGGGGGCAAGGGCTGGCCGGCCGGCTGCTCGCGGCACTGGAGGCGGCGGCCGTCGAGCGTGGGCTGCGGACGCTGGTGCTGGACACCGAGACCGGCAGCCCCGCCGAGCGGATGTACGCGGCGGCGGGCTGGAGCAGGGTCGGCACGGTGCCGGACTTCGCAACCGATCCGGCGGGGGTGCCGTGCGCGACGACCATCTTCTACAAGCCTGTGCAGGGTGCCGACGGCCGGCCGGCAGGCAGGGCCCGGACGGCCGCGTCGCTAGGATGACGCCTCCGCGTACGGGCGGACGACGAGGCGTGAGGGGTGGACCGTGGGGCGTTGGGCCGTGGTCGTGCAGGAGACCGAGGGCATCGGGGAGAACCGGATCTGGGGCCCCAAAGTGCTCGCCGAGGTCGAGGGCGACCGGGAGGACGCGCTCGCCGAGCTGCGGCGGATCGTTCCGACGTACACCCCGCAGCACCCGTTCAACGCCCGTAGGCGCCGGCTGTTGCGGGACGGCGACGACTACCTGTTGATCACCCAGGGGACGATGCGGGACTACCACTGCGTCTTCAAGGTGTGGGAGCTGCTGTGGGACAGCGAGCGGCCCGAGGTGCAGCGGGAGCGGCTCGCGGCGGCGGCCGAGGACGACGCGGGCTGACCGGCGGTACCGGTCGTCCGGCCGGTCGGCCAACCGGCCGGACGACCCGGCGGGCGCCTCCGCGGACTCCCCCGCCGATGCCCCGACGGACGGGCGCCCCGGCGGGCCGTCAGGAGACGCCGCAGAGGCGGAGCACCGCCGTGGTCGCGGCAGCCGCGACCACCACCAGCGGGAACGGCGCGCGCCGCAGGGCGAGGACGCCGGCGACCAGCACGCCGGCCGGCCGGGCCCACCCGGCGAAGCCGTGGTCCTGGGTGAACGCGCCGGTGGCCACCAGGGCGACCAGCAGCACGGCGGCGGCGACGGCGAGCAGGTGGCGCAGGCGCTCGGAGACGGTGAGCCGGTCGCCGAGCAGGGGCCCGGCGAGCCGGAAGGCGTAGGTGCCGGCGGCCAGCAGCAGGATGGCGGTCAGGGGCATCAGCGGACCTCCTTGGTGAGCGGCACGGCCTGCGGCGCGGTGCCGGCTGCCGCCTCCGGTTCCGCCGGTTCCGCCGGTGCGGCCGGGCGCCCGGCGAACAGCAGTCCGGCCAGCGCCAGCAGGACCGGCAGGCCCGCCGGGACGTACGGCGTGGCGGCCACGGCGACGACCGCGCCGACCAGGGCGGCGGTGCGGGTGCGGCGGTCGCCGAGCGCGGGCAGGACGAGGGCGAGCAGCACGGCGGGGAAGGCGGCGTCCAGGCCCAGGGCGTCGGTGTCGCCGATCAGCCCGCCGGCCACCCCGCCGATCACCACGGAGACGTTCCATATGACGAACAGCGCGAGGCCGCAGACCCAGTACGCCGCCCGGCGCCGTCGCGGGTCGGACTCCAGCAGGGTGAACGCGGCGGACTCGTCGGTCAGCAGCTGGGCGCCGAGCAGCCTGCGCCACCGGGGGCCGCCCAGCGCGTCGGCGACGGTGAACCCGAAGGGCAGCAGGCGGGCGTTGAGGACGAGGCCGGTGACGACGGCGGCCGGCGCGCCACCGCCGGCGAGCACGATGCCGACGGCGGCGAACTGCGCGCCGCCGGCGAAGACCAGCACGGACATCGCGACGGGCACCCAGAGCGGGAGGCCTCCGGAGACGGAGATCGCCCCGAAGGAGGCACCGACCAGGGCGTCCGCGACGCAGACCAGGGCGATGTCCCGGAGGGTGGCACGTTCGAGGGTTCGGAGGAGCGAACGCATGTCCAGTAGAGTGAACGCAACCGGGGTCGTTCGTCAAGGCGAACGCCTGAACGTGTGGAGCGAACGCGGATGAGTGGAAACAGTGGCGGCGGCCCCACCGGGAGCGAGCTGATCGAGCTGATCGCGGCCTCGATCCGGCGCGAGCGCGAGCGTGCCGGGCTGTCGATGGCCGAGCTGGCCCGCCGGGCGGGGATCGCCAAGTCGACGCTCTCGCAACTGGAATCGGGCGCCGGCAACCCGAGCGTCGAGACGCTCTGGGCGCTCGGCGTCGCCCTGGACGTGCCGTTCAGCCGGTTGGTCGACCCGCCGCGACCGGTGGTCCGGGTGGTGCGGGCCGGCGAGGGCCCGGTCACCCATTCGGAGCGGGCCGACTACGCCGCGACCCTGCTCGCCTCCTGCCCGCCGGGGGCCCGGCGCGACGTCTACCGGATCGACGCCGAGCCGGGCGAGACCCGGGCCTCCGACCCGCACATGCCGGGCACCGTCGAGCACGTGCTGCTGGGCGCCGGTCGGGCGCTGGCCGGGCCGACGCAGGCACCCGTCGAACTGGGCCCGGGCGACTACGTCAGTTACCCCGGTGACGCCCCGCACGTGTTCCGGGCCCTGGCGCCGGGCACCCTCGCGGTGATCGTGATGGAGCACGTCTGACCTGCCCGACGCACCGTCGGCGACCGCAGCGGTGGCGGTAGCGGAGGCGGTGTCGGTAGCGATGTCGGTAGCGGTGTCGGTGTCGGTGGTGCCGGCGACCTCGGCGGCGACCTCGGTCGGAGCTTCGGGAGTCGGCCGGCAAGGGCGTTGCCGAGAATGTTCACTCGAAGGAATGAACCTTGCCGGATTTCTCGGTGCGCTCATAGGTTGATCGTGATCGCCGTCCCCGATCAGTCTCCGGAGGCCCCACCGTGCCCGCGCCCGCTCCCCTGACCGTTGCCGTCGCCCAGCCCGCCTGCCACTCGTCGGGGCTACCCGACACCGTCGCGGCCAACGTCGAGCGGCACGCCGCCGCCGTGCGCGCGGCCGGCAGGGCGCGCCTGGTGGCGTTCCCGGAGCTCTCGCTCACCGGCTACGACCTGGCCGCACCCGCCCTCGACCCGTCCGACGAGCGCCTGGCGCCGCTGGTCGCGGCCTGCGCCGAAACCGGCGCCACGGCCCTGGTCGGCGCGCCGGTCGCCGGGGAGGACGGCCGCGAGTACATCGCCACGATCGCCGTCACCGGCGCGGGCGCTTCGGTGGTCTGCCGCAAGACGAACCTCTACGGGAGCGAGGGCGAGCGCTTCGCCTCCGCCGACCGGCCCTCCGTCCTGGAGCTGGACGGCTGGCGGCTGGGCCTGGCGATCTGCGCGGACGCCGCCGACCCCGGCCACGCGAAGCAGCTGGTCGAGCTCGGCGCCGACGCCTACGTCGCCTCGACGCTGTACGGGGCGGGCGCCGAGGCGCTGGCCACCAAGGAGGCCCGGTACCCGGCGCGCGCGGCGGACAATGGCGTCTGGGTGGTGCTGGCCACCGCCGCCGGGCCGAGCGGCGAGTTCGCGGCGAGTTCGGGCGGCTCGGGCGTCTGGGCGCCGGACGGCACCGAGGTCGTCAAGGCGGGCACGGCACCGGGCGAGGTCGTAACGGCCGTGCTGGGGTAGTCCCGGGCGCCCGCAGTCTCCTGTGGGCGCACGTGCCTGCGTGACCGCCGGGGAGCACGTGCCCGCCTGAGCGCGGGGGGCGCGGAAATACCCGGGGCCCGCGCGCGGCTGTGGTGTGCGGAAACCGAACCCGGCGGACCGGGGCCCCCGACCCGAAGGGGGCCCGGTCCCGCCGGGACCGTTCAGGAGGTGCAGCGCACGATGGGTGACGAGCAGATGCCCGGCGGCTACCGGATCGAGCACGACTCGATGGGCGAGGTCAAGGTGCCCGCCGGGGCGAAGTGGCAGGCGCAGACGCAGCGGGCGGTGGAGAACTTCCCGGTGTCCGGCCAGCGCCTGGAGCGGGCGCACATCGCCGCGCTGGCCCGGATCAAGGCCGCTGCCGCGCGGGTCAACGCCCGGCTCGGCGTGCTGGACGAGGAGACCGCCGCCGCGATCGTCTCCGCGGCCGAGGAGGTGGCGGCGGGCCGCTGGGACGCCGAGTTCCCGGTGGACGTCTTCCAGACCGGCTCGGGCACCTCGTCGAACATGAACACCAACGAGGTGATCGCCACCCTGGCCGGCGAGCGCCTCGGCCGTCCGGTCCATCCGAACGACCATGTCAACGCCAGCCAGTCGTCCAACGACGTCTTCCCGTCCTCGATCCACATCGCCGCCACCGCCGCCGCCAGCCACGAGCTGGTCCCGGCGCTGGAGCACCTGGCGGAGGCCCTGGAGCGCAAGGCGGCGGAGTTCGCGGACGTCGTCAAGGCGGGCCGCACCCACCTGATGGACGCCACGCCGGTCACCCTGGGCCAGGAGTTCGGCGGCTACGCGGCGCAGGTCCGGCACGGGCGGGAGCGGCTGCTCGCCACCCTCCCCCGGGTCGCCGAACTGCCGCTCGGCGGCACCGCGGTGGGCACCGGCATCAACACCCCGCCCGGGTTCGCGGCCGCGGTGATCGAGGAGGTCGCGCGTGCCACCGGGCTGCCGCTGACCGAGGCCCGCAACCACTTCGAGGCGCAGGGCGCGCGGGACGGCCTGGTCGAGCTGAGCGGCCAACTGCGCACCGTCGCCGTCGGGTTCACCAAGATCGCGAACGACCTGCGGTGGATGGGCTCGGGCCCGCGCACCGGCCTCGGCGAGCTGAACCTGCCGGACCTCCAGCCCGGCTCCTCGATCATGCCGGGCAAGGTGAACCCGGTGCTGCCCGAGGTGGTGCTGATGGTCGCGGCGCAGGTGATCGGCAACGACGCCACGGTCACGGTGGCCGGGGCGAGCGGCAACTTCGAGCTCAATGTGATGCTGCCGGTGATCGCCCGCAACGTCCTGGAGTCGGTCCGGCTGCTCGCCAACAGCGCCCGGCTGCTGGCCGACCGGGCGGTGGACGGCGTCACGGCCAACGCCGAACGGGCCCGGGAGTACGCGGAGTCCTCGCCGTCGGTGGTGACGCCGCTGAACCGGTACATCGGCTACGAGGAGGCGGCCAAGGTCGCGAAGCAGGCGCTGGCCGAACGCAAGACGATCCGCCAGGTGGTGCTGGAGCGCGGGTACGTCGAGCAGGGGCGGCTGAGCGTCGAGCAGCTGGACGAGGCGCTGGACGTGCTGCGGATGACCCGGCCGTAGCCGTCACTGGCGCCGCTGTTCGTCGGCGCCGGCCCTTGTCGGTCTCTGTCGGCCCACGCCGGGTCGGCCCACGCCGGCGGCCCACGCCGACACTCCGGACGCGCGCCCGGGGCGCGGAACGGGCGTTGCCGCCCTCCGCGCCCCGGGTGTCGGGCTTCCGGTGACCGTCAGCCCCTGGCCCGGCCGGCCCGGCCGCGCCGCATCGCTGCTCCGTTCGACGTCATGGTGGCCATCGAGATGGCGGCGAGTCCCAGCAGGAACATGACGGCACCCACGATCAGGCAGGTGACGATGTTCTTGCCCCGGTCCGCCCCGCCCGAGACGGCCCACGGGGAGATGATCGTCCACACGCCGAGCAGGGTGGCCGCCCAGGCCCGTGCGTGCGTGCGCTCGTACGCCGAGCCGTAGCCGGCCATCAGCACGCTGTAGGCGATGCCGACGATCAGGCAGGTGACGGTCAGCGTGTTGAACGCGGTGAAGCCGACGATCCACGGCGAGGCCGCCAGGAACAGACCGGCCAGAACGGCCAGGGCCTCGACGGCCTGGGCCCGCGGGGTCAGGGTGACCCGCTCGTACTGCTCCCGGAGTTCGACGATGTCCGGATGGTGCTCCATGCCCATCGGCGCTTGGGTCGACACCGATACCACCTCCTAGGTTTCGAACATGGAGGGCTCTAGCCCAGCTACCATTCTGGCGCCGTTAGACCGTTTTGCACCATTTCGCCCCGACGGCTACCCTGCCTCGCCCCCCAGGGGCGGCCGGCGGAGCTGGTGACCTCCGTCTCACCGCGGACGGCCGCCCTTGCCTATGCAACTCGTTGCATAGCAGGATGCCGGTCATGGCACTGGAGCACGCGATCCTCGTCTCGCTGCTGGAACGGCCCGGCTCCGGCTACGAACTGGCCCGGCGCTTCGACCGGTCCATCGGCCGCTTCTGGACCGCCACCCACCAGCAGATCTACCGGGTGCTGCGGCGCATGGAGGCGGACGGCTGGGTCCGCGCCGAGGAGGTCGCCCAGGACGGCCGACCGGACAAGAAGGTCTACTCGGCGGCCCCTCCCGGCCGCGACGCGCTCGCCGCCTGGCTGCGCGAGCCCGTCGAACCGGAGACCGTCCGCCACGAGTTGGCCGTCCGGATCCGGGCGGCGGCCTTCGACGACCCGGCCGCACTGATCCCCGAGGTCGAGCGCCACCGGGAGGGCCACGCCGCCCTGCTCGCCCGCTATCTGCACGGTGAGCAGCGCGACTTCCCGGCCGCCGCGACCCCGGGGGCGCTCGACGCCGCGGAGCGGCTCCAGCACGTGGTGCTGCGCGGCGGCATCGAGTACGAGCGGATGACGCTCGCCTGGCTCGACGACGTGCTCGCCACCCTGCGCGAACTGGCCGACGGCCGCGACGCGCCCGGCGCCGGCCACTGACCTCCCCGCTCTCACTCCCCCTCCGTTCTTCACCCCACCCCCGCCCTCACCCCCATCCTCGACCCCCGGGAGCCCGCGATGCTCTTCAACCCGCGCAGCTACGACCCCGCGCAGTTCGACGAGCCGACCCGCCGGCTGCTGCGCGCGACCGTGGACTGGTTCGAATCACGTGGCAAGAAGGCGCTGATCGACACCTACATCGACCGCGCCTGGTACGCCGACTTCCTCGAATTCGCCGCGAAGGAAGGCCTGTTCGCCGAGTTCCTGACGCCTTCCGCCGCCGACCCGGCCAAGCGCTGGGACACCGCCCGGATCGCCGAGCTGAACGAGATCCTCGGCTTCTACGGCCTCGGCTACTGGTACACCTGGCAGGTCACCATCCTGGGCCTGGGCCCGGTGTGGCAGAGCGAGAACGAGGCCGTCCGGGCGCGCGCCGCCCGCCTCCTGGCGGAGGGTCACGTCATGGCGTTCGGCCTCTCCGAGCGCGGCCATGGCGCCGACATCTACTCCACCGACATGATCCTCACCCCGGACGGCGAGGGCGGCTTCACCGCCACCGGCTCCAAGTACTACATCGGCAACGGCAATGTCGCCGGCCTGGTCTCGGTGTTCGGCCGCCGCTCGGACGTCGAGGGGCCGGAGGGCTACGTCTTCTTCGCCGCCGACAGCCGCCACGAGGCGTACCACCTGGTGAAGAACGTGGTGAACGCCCAGATGTACGTGAGCGAGTTCCGGCTGGAGGACTACCCGGTCCGCGCCGAGGACGTGCTGCACACCGGCAAGGCCGCCTTCGACGCCGCTCTGAACACCGTCAACGTCGGCAAGTTCAACCTGTGCACCGCGTCCGTCGGCATCTGCGAGCACGCGATGTACGAGGCCGTGACGCACGCCCACAACCGGGTGCTGTACGGCAAGCGGGTCACCGACTTCCCGCACGTGCGCCGCGAGTTGACCGACGCCTACGCGCGCCTGGTGGCGATGAAGCTGTTCGCCGCCCGCTCGGTGGACTACTTCCGCACCGCCTCCCCCGAGGACCGTCGCTACCTGCTCTTCAACCCGATGACCAAGATGAAGGTCACCACCGAGGGCGAGAAGGTCATCGACCTGATGTGGGACGTCATCGCGGCCAAGGGCTTCGAGGCGGACACCTACTTCGACAAGGCCGCCAAGGACATCCGCGGCCTTCCGAAGCTGGAGGGCACCGTCCACGTCAACCTGGCGCTGATCCTCAAGTTCATGGCCAACTACCTGTTCGACCCGGCCGAGTACGCCCCGGTGCCGACCCGGCAGGACGCCGCCGACGACGCGTTCCTGTTCCGGCAGGGACCGGCCCGCGGCCTCGGCACGATCCGCTTCCACGACTGGCGCGCCGCCTACGACGCGCACGGACACCTGCCGAACGTCGCCCGCTTCCGCGAACAGGCCGACGGATTCTGCGAGTTGCTGCTCAGCCACGCTCCGAGCGCGGAACAGCAGGCGGACCTCGACTTCCTGCTGGAGATCGGCCAGCTGTTCGCGCTGATCGTCTACGGGCAGCTGGTGCTGGAGCAGGCGGCGCTCACCGGGCTGGACGCGGACCTGCTGGACCAGGTCTTCGACGCGCTGGTGCGGGACTTCTCCGCGCACGCCACCGAGTTGCACGGCAAGGCGTCCGCCACCGAGGCCCAGGCGGCGTGGGCGCTGGCGCACGTGCGCCGCCCGGTCGCGGACGGCGCGCGGGCGGCGAAGGTGTGGGGCATGGTCGAGGCACTCTCGGGCGCGTACGAGATGGCTCCGTAGCCGAGCCGGGCCTGCGCGGTGCCGGTCCGCGGACCGGCACCGCGCGGGACTTCACTGATGAAGCGTCAGAAGGTGAGCTTCCAGCTGTCGATGTATCCGGTGTCCTGGGGTCCGGTGTCCTGGACCTTGAGCTTCCAGGTGCCGTTGGCCGGCACGGCGGAGGCGTTCACGGTGTAGGTGGTCTGCACGTTCGCCCCGGAGTCACTGCCGCTGGCGGCCTTGAGGCGGAAGCTGGTGCCGTTCGGGGCGACCAGGTCGATGACGAGGTCACCGCGCCAGGTGTGCTTGATGTCCACGCCGACCTGGAGTGCGGCCGGGGCGTTGCCGGTGCGGCCGGTGACGGCGATGTCGGAGGTCACGGCCGCGCCGTAGTCGGGGATCTGGACGTCGGCGGTGTTCTCGAAGACGGTACCGGTGGGCGGGGTGGTGCCGCCGGCGGCGAGGGTCCAGACGGCGTAGGCGATGGCGTCGCTCATCCGATCCAGCGCGGTGTCGTTGATGTTGGCGCTGGTGTCGCAGGAGGCGTGGTAGCAGCGGTCGAACGGCTGGCCCGCCGTCCCACCCCACTTGGCGGCCTGGGCGCTGGTCTTGGTGTAGTCGGCGCCGCTGAACAGGCCGCCGACGCGGATGCCGGCGTTCTGGAACGGGGCGTGGTCGGAGCGGCCGTCGCCCTCGAAGTCCTGCTCGGTGCTGATGCCGAGGCCGGCGAAGTAGTCGCGGAACAGGGCGTCGAGGGCGCTGTCGTAGCGGTAGGTGAAGTAGCCGGGGTTGGGCGAGCCGATCATGTCGAAGTTGAGGTAGGTCTCGATCTTCGAACGCTCGGTGGCGGCAAGGCTGTTGACGTAGTTCTTGGAGCCGACCATGCCGTACTCCTCGGCGCCCCACCAGCCGAACCGCACGTGCTTGGTCGGCTGGAGGCCGGCCCGCGAGACGGCGAGCGCGGTCTCCAGGATGCCGGCCGAGCCCGAGCCGTTGTCGTTGATGCCCGGTCCGCCGGTGACGGAGTCGAGGTGGGCGCCGGCCATGACGACGTGCGAGGTGTCGCCGCCGGGCCAGTCGGCGATGAGGTTGTAGCCGGTCGAGCCGTTGTAGCTGAAGGTCTGCAGGGTGGTGGTGTAGCCGGCCGCGTCCAGCTTGCCCTTCACGTAGTCGATCGAGGCCTTGTAGCCGGTGCGGCCATGCGCCCGGTTGCCGCCGTTGGCGGTGGCTATCGACTGGAGCTGGGCCAGGTGCGCCTTGACGTTGGCGACCGGGATGTCGGGGGCGGCGGCGACCGCCGGCGCGGCGGCCGGGGCGGTCGGGGCCGCGGAGGCGGCGGGGGCGAGGAAGGCGGCCGCGAGGGTGACGGCGGCAGCGGCGGACAGGGCGGATCGGCGCAGGCGGGATCGCCGCGGGGCGCGCTCGGTCAATGGGGGCTCCGGAATCCGGTGGGGCAGGACGGAAGCGCGCCACTTCGCCTGCGGCGGAGGGTATTGAGGGGGCGTGGGGCCGCCGGCCGCAGCAAAAGTTGACGCGACCATGATGATTAGGCGAACCCGGGAGTCCGTCAAGGGGCGGCGGAATGGGTGACAGCTGACAGAATCTGAAATCTGAAATCTGAAATCTGTCAGCTGTTATCTGTCAGCTGATTTCTGTCAGTCGTCAGCCACCGGCCGTCAGCGGTGAGCCGTGAGCGGTCAGCGGTCAGCGGTCAGCGGTCGACCGGTGCCTGCTCGGGCGTACGGGGCAGCACGGCCCGGACGATGGCGCCGCCGTCGTGGTTGCCCGAGACGAACCGGCCTCCCAGTTCCTCGGCGCGCTCGGCCATCGAGCGCAGCCCCACACCCACAGCGGTCCGTCGGGCGGCCTCGCCGTCGCCCCCGCTCTCCGCCGGGAAGCCGCGGCCGTCGTCCCAGACCTCCAGCACCACCGCCTCCGGCCGCACCCGCAGCGTCAGCCGGGCCCGGCCGGCCCCCGAGTGGCGCAGCACGTTGTGCAGCGCCTCGCCGCTGATCCGCAGCGCCGCCACCTCGACGGCCGCCGGCAGCGCGGGCGGCGGGTCCGGGTCCAGCACCAGCGAGATCCGCACCCGAGACCCGTCCAGCTCCGCGACCAGCCGCCGCAGCGCCACCGCGAGCCCCTCGCCCGCGAGCGCGGCGGGCGCCAGCCCCTCGGTGATCCGGCGCAGTTCGTCGATCGCCTGCCCGATCCCGGCCGACACGGTGACCAGCGAGCGGGCCGCCGGGGAGTCCTCGGGCACGGCGGCCCGCGCGGTGTCGACGCCGAGCCGCAGGCCCGAGAGGGTCGGCCCGAGGCCGTCGTGCAGGTCGTGCCGCAACCGCCGCCGCTCCTCCTCGCGGGCGAGCACGATCTGCCGCCGGCCGCGCTGCAGTTCTTCGTACATCCGCAGCGAGGCGATGGCGGGCGCGGCCTGGTCGGCGAGGAAGCGCAGCACCTCGTGGTCCTGGGCGTCCAGTTCGGGCTGCCCGGTGCGCGGAGGCGCGTACAGGTCGCCGATCACCGCGCCCTCGTAGCTGAGCGGGAACACCTGGCTGGCGGGTCCGAGGGTGCCGACGGCGGCGAGTTCGTGCGGCCCGGTGCGGGTGTGCAGGACGACCCTCGCCCCGGGCAGGCCGAGGGCGTTCACCACGGTGTCGCAGAGCAGGGGCGGCGCGTCGGCGGGGCTTACGGCGCGGCTCAGCCGCTCGGCGAGCGCGCGCACCACCTGGTAGGGGCGGGCCCGGTCGCCGTAGTAGAAGCGGTCGACGGCCCGCACCACCCACCGGGTGGTGGGTCCGAGCAGTCCGCCGATCGCCAGCGCGGCGGCGGCGAGCAGTTGCGCCGGGGCGCTGCTGGCCTCGGGCAGGGCACGGCGCAGCAGCAGCGCGATGCCGAGGTAGCCGGCGATCAGCAGGGCGGTGAGGGCGAGGACGCTGAGCATCCGCCGGGTCGCCCGGTCGAGGTAGCGGGAACGGTCGCGGGTGAAGGCGTAGCCGACCGCGCCGAGCATCCACAGCGCGGAGCCGGCGAAGTAGGCGACCGCCGCGACGCTCTCCGAACTGCCGAGCCGCAGGGCGATGTTGGTGGTGATCAGCCAGACCAGGTAGGGCACCAGGACGGCGGTGACGCCGCGGTGCGGGCGGGCGGAGCGCCGCCAGCGGACGGCGGCGACGGCGAGGCTGGTGACGACCAGGCCCCAGGCGACCAGGGTGGCGTGCCACTCGTCCAGCGGCAGCCCGTTCCCGGGCGGTACCAGGATGTCGCCGTGGTAGGGCAGCGGGCTGCGCAGGCGGACGGTGCACGCGTGCGCGGCGCTCCACAGGGCGACGGCCGCGATGTAGACGCGGCCCGCTCCGCCGGGCAGCCGTCCCTCGGGCAGCCAGAGCGGGAGGGCGATGGAGACGAAGATGAACAGGGCGACGGAGATGATCAGCAGGGCCGCGCCGAGGGCCTCCACCGCAGGTCCGGCGCCGGCGGCCGCGCCGGCGAGCAGGGTGAACCGGGACAGGCAGCCGCCGAGTCCGGCGGCGAGCAGGCAGCGGCCGAGGCTGCGGCCGGCCGGCGGTCCGGCGGCCGGGCCCTGGGTGGTCCCGTCGGGGGCGGGTGCGGCGCGGTGGACGAGGATGAGCAGCCCGGAGAGCGCGAAGGCGAAGCCGAGCAGCACGGTCTCGCCGTCGTGGAGGTAGTACGGGGCGGCCCAGGCGGCGTCCGGGTGGGTGACGGCGAGCAGGACCCAGCCGAGGCCGCTGAGCAGGGTCGCGACGCAGGCCCAGGCCGCCGGGCCGAGGGCGGTGCGCCGGTGCGCGCCCGGGGGCGGTGGCGAGGACGCCGGCGTGGCCGGCGGGCGGGTCTCGCCGGGCGGGCGGGTCTCGCCGGGCGGCCAGGCGGGCCTGGCGGCCGGCTCGGCGGGGTGCCGGGCCGGGGTGGTGGTGGCCGGGGTCGCGGCCGGTTCGCTCATGAGGGCCTCCTCCCCCGCATCCTGCGTCTCCTGCCGTCCCGTCGGCGTGGGACGGCAGTCCGGTCCCGGCCCCGACCCCGGTGGCGGGACGGACGACGGGGCGGCGGCGGGACGCGCCCGGGGTTCGCGGGAACCCCACGGGCTCCCGGGGCTCCCGGAGTGCGGGTCAGCCGTCGCCGAGCCCCATGTCACGGGCCCGGGCGACGGCCTCCGCACGGGTCGCGACGTGCAGCTTCTCGAAGATGTGGGTGACGTGGTTGCGGACCGTCTTCTCCGCGACCACCAGTTCCCGGGCGATCCGGCGGTTGTCCAGCCCGCGCGCCACCAGGTCGAGGACCTCCGCCTCGCGGGCGGTGAGCGCCGGGAAGAGCTGGCCGGCCTCCCGCACCCGGGCGCCGGCGAGCAGGGTGGTGATCCGCTCGGCCACGTCCGCGCCGAACACCGCCCCGCCGGCCGCGACCGTCCGCACCGCGTGCAGCACCTCCTCGCGGCCCGCGCCCTTGACCAGGTAGCCGCGGGCCCCGGCCTGGAGGGCGGCGAGCAGGCTGCCGTCGTCGTCCGCCATGGTGAGCATCAGCACCGGCGGGGCCGGCTGGTCGGCGGAGAGCCGGCGGGTGGCCTCCAGCCCGGAGCCGTCCGGCAGCGAGAGGTCCATCACGACCATGTCCGGGCGGTGGCGGGCGACGGCGTCGGGCACATCGCCGGCGCGCTCGGCCTCGGCGACGACGACGATGCCGTCGGCGCTCTCCAGGGCGGCCTTCAGGCCCTCCCGGAACAGCGGGTGGTCGTCGACGATCAGGACCCGCACGGGCACGGCCGCCGGTTCCTCCTCCGGCCGGCCCTCCGGCCGCTGCGGGTCTTCGGCGGGCTGGTCCTCGGCGGGCTGGTCTTCATCCACCCGGCCGACACTACCAGCGATGCGTGGGTGACTTTCCGTGACAGGTCTGCCGGCGGGGCGTGCGGCCCGGTGCGGCCCGGGCGGACGTGACCGCTGCCCCATGCGCCCGGGACGGCGGGCGGCAGAAACTGGAGACAGCGCGCCCGGCCCGGCGACCGGTCGTCGGTGGGCCCTCCCCACCCGTCCCTAGGCGGTGCCATGACCACGGTGATCCCCTTCCGCCCCCGGCCGCACACGCCTGCCGGGGCCCTTCCGCGCCGCACCGCCGCGCAACGCCAACTCACCTGGGCCGCGGCGGTCACCGTGTTCTGCCTGGCGGTCGCCACCCTCTGGGTCTGCTACGTCCTGGTCCACCTCGGGGCACCGGGCATCGAGGGGCCGCGGGACCAGTTGGCCATCCTGCTCTACGCGCTGCCGACCGCGGGGGCGGGGATGCTGCTGCACGCCCACCGGCCGGGAAGTCCGCTCGGTTGGGTGATGCTCCTCTACGCGCTGACGTCGATGCTGCCCAGCGCCGTCGCCGCACCCGTGTGGGTGGAGCTGTCGGACCCCCGGATCGTGGGCGCGGCGGCGGTGGTCCGGGGAGTGTGCGACACCGTCAGCGAGGTCCTGTTCTACGTCCTGCCGCTCTGGCTGCCGTCCGGCCGGCTCACCACCCGCCGGTGGTGGTGGTACATCGGCGCCGTCACGCTGTGGGCGATCCCGGACTCGATGTCCTTCCTGGACCGCACGACCGTCTTCGGACACCCCAACCCGCTCGCCGACAGCGTGCCCGCGAACTTCTTCGGCTCCGTCACCGACCACCTGGACAGCCTCTACGACCCGGTCAACTACCTGCTGATCGGCATCGCCTCCGCCGTGCTGCTGGTTCGGCTGCTGCGGCACACGGCGCCCCGGCGGCGCGCGCACATCGCCGGGATGCTGGGCGCCTACCTGCTCTGGGCGGGCATGCAGGACTACTACACCCGGCGGTTCCAGTACGAGTACTGGCTGAGCTACTCGCTGTTCACGGCGGCCGGTGCGGTGTGGGCCGTGGCCGTCGGGTTCCTGGTGGTGCGCGACGGCGGGTGGCGGCTGGACCGCGCCGCCCGGTCGGTGCTGACCGGGTTGCTGCTCGCCACCGGGCTCACCCTGGTGTTCGTGGTGAGCGCGGCGGTGCTGTCCGGGTGGCTGGTGCCCGGCCGGGGCGCCGCGGCGCTGGTGCTGATCGCGCTGGTCTTCGCGCTGGGCACGGGTCTGCCGCGGGCCGCCCGGTGGGCCGTGGGCGCGGTGGACCGGCTCTACTACGGCGACCGCGCCCAGCCCTACCAGGTGCTGCGGACCCTGGCCGGGCAGGTCCGGCAGGTGGTCGAGCCGGAACGGCTGCCGTCCGCGCTGTGCACCGCCGTCGCGGACGAACTGCGGCTGCCAGGCGTGGCGCTGTCCGTCACCACCCGGGCCGGGCGGCGGTCGCTGGCGGCGGTGGGGCGGCTGGACGGTCCGGTCCAGGACTTCGAGCTGGTCCACAACGGTGCGGTGATCGGGGAGTTGACGGTCGGACTGCGGGCGGGCGAGGAGCGGCTGGATCCCAGCGACGTCGACATCCTGCGCTCACTCGCCGACCAGGCCTCGCCGGCCGTCGCCTCGCTGCGCCTCCAGGAGGACCTGCAGGCCAGCCGGGAGCAGATCGTCGCGGCGCGCGAGGAGGAGCGGCGGTGGCTGCGCCGGGACATCCACGACGGGCTCGGTCCGGCACTGGCCGGGCTGCGGCTGCGGGTCGACAACGCGGCCTCGGCGGCCGGGTCGGAGGAGACGGCGGCGACGGCGACGGCGGCGACGGCGGGCGGGGAGTCGAGGCCCGAGGCGATCGCGCAGACGCTGCGGGGCATCTCGGGCGACCTGGCGATGGCGATCAAGGAGGTGCGGCGGATCACCGACCGCCTCGGACCGGCGCCGCTCGGCGAGTTCGGCCTCACCCGCGCCGTCCAGCACCTGGCGGCCTCGTTCAGCGGCGACGGGCTCGCCGTCAGCGCCGCGCTGCACCCGGACCCGCTCCCGGAGCTGCCCGCCGCCGTCGAGGTGGCCGCGTACCGGATCACCGCCGAGGCGCTGAACAACGTGCTGCGACACGCCCGCGCCCGGCACGCCGAGGTGGCGGTCCGGGTGGACGAGGCGAACCTGACGCTGACCGTCCAGGACGACGGGATCGGGCTCGGCATCATCCAGAGCACCCCTCTGTTCGCCCCGGACCCGGGTGCCGGGAGGCCGGGCGACGCGAACGGGGCGGGCACGGACTCGCCGGCCGGGGTCGGCCTGCGGTCGATGGCGGACCGGGCGGCCGAGATCGGCGGGCACTGCACCATCGACCGGCTCCCGCAGGAGAGCGGGACCCGGGTGCTGGCGGTCCTCCCCCGGCACCCCTCGCAGGGGCCGCCGCGACCTGGAGGGCCGACGGCCGGGGGCTGACGGCCTGGGCCGACGACTGACAACTGACAACTGACAGATTTCAGATGACAGATAACAGCTGACAGATTTCAGATCCTGTCAGCTGTCACTCGTCCGGTCAGGGCCGGTCCGCCGCCCGCCCCCGGTGCCGGTGGCTCCGGCTCCGGGGGCGGGCGGGGTGAGGGGGGAGGGAGGAGGAGGGGCGGGAACGGGCGGAAGGATCGGGGTGATCGCAGTCGATGCGGGTGATCAGCCCCGGCAGTCCTTCTCGCCCGGCTTGCAGCGGTGCTCAAGGTCCGCGGCCTCGGCCGCGGCGGCCACCTTGGCCCCCGCGCCGACGACGGCGCTCCTGACGACCACGGTGGCCGCGGCGACGCCGACGACGACAGACGCGACGCAGAACCTCTTCGATGCCGTGTTCGTTGCCATGGGTGGTGCTCCAGATTCTTCAGCTCCGAGCGGTCGAGCCGATCAACCGCTCTGCACTCCACTCTGGTCGGCACCCCGCCCCGGGCGCATGGGCCCGCCGTCCCGTTCCAGTCCCAAGAACGGGACGGCGGAGGGGACGGCGGCGGGGCGGGGCGGCGGACGCGTCGGCGGGCCCGCCGACGCGGCTCAGGGCAGCATCAGCACCGGCTTCACCACCTCCCCCGACTCCGCCGCCGCGGCCGCGTCCTCGACCGCCCCGAACGGGAACGTCCGCACCAGCCGGTCCACCGGCAGCCGTCCCGCGCGGAACAGGTCCACCAGCGCCGGCAGGAACCGCTCCGGCACGCTCGCCCCCTGGTTCACCCCGACGATCCGGGGCGCCCGGGCGAGCAGCCCCGGCACGTCCAGCCCCACCTCGCTGCCGGCCGGCGGCGCACCCACCACCCCGCAGGTCCCGCCGACGGCCAGTGCCTCCACCGCCTGGCGCAGCGCACGCACGCTGCCGCTGGTCTCCAGCGTGTGCTGCGCTCCGCGCCCGCCGGTGAGCTCGCGGACCGCCGCCACCGGGTCCGTCGCGCCCGCGTCCACGACGTCGGTGGCCCCGAGTTCCCGGGCCAGCGCGAGCCGCTCCGGGCGCAGGTCGACGGCGACGGTCCGCACCACCGGCGTCGACCGGGCCGCCAGGACGGCCGCCAGCCCCACCGCGCCCGCGCCGAACACCGCCAGCGTGTCGCCGGGCTCGGGCCGCAGCACGTTGAACACCGCGCCCGCGCCGGTCTGCACGCCGCAGCCGAGCGGCGCCAGCACCTCGAAGGGCACCGCCGGACCGGTGACGGGCACGGCGTTGCGCTCGTCGGCGAGCGCGTACCCCGCGAAGGAGGACTGGCCGAAGAAGTGCCCGTGCAGCGCGGTGCCGCGGTGGCGGCCGGTGCCGTGCACGGTGGCGCTGCCGTCCAGCCGGAAGCCGCCGAACAGGTTGAGCGCGGCCCAGTGGTCGCAGCGCACCGGCAGGCCGGCCCGGCAGGGCGGACAGGCGCCGCAGGAGTCGAAGGTCAGCACGACGCGGTCGCCGGGCCGTACCCGGGTGACGGCGTCGCCGACCGCCTCGACGGTGCCCGCGCCCTCGTGGCCGAGGACGGCGGGCAGCGGCGCGGGCGTGCGGCCGGCCCGCACGCTCAGGTCGGTGTGGCAGATCCCGACGGCGCGGATCCGTACCAGGACCTCGTCCGCGCGCGGCTCGTCCAGCAGTACGGTCTCCGGGCGGAACGGTCCGCCCCTCCCGCGCACCACGGCCGCGATGGTCTCGATCACGACGGACCGGTCCCGTTCGACGGACCAATCCCGTCCGGTGCGCCGCCGACCGGGTCCCACGGGCCGTCGGGGGTGAACAGCCGCTCGGGAGTGGACCGTTCGTAGGGCATGCCGGGCGGCATCGCGAGCACCTCCAGCTGAAGGCCCCACGGCGTGCGGAAGTACACCCAGCGGTCGCCGTCGATCGGTCCGCCGTCGGCGATGGTCTGCGGTTCGCCCAGCACCTCGACGCCGGGCTGCCCGCGCAGGTAGGCGACGGCGCGGTCGACGTCCTCGACGGCGATGGCGAGGTGGTGCCCGCCCCAGTCGCTGTTGGCGGGCTGCTCGCGGCGCTGGCCCGGGGCGGTGTACTGGAAGAGTTCCAGGTTGCCGACGGGGCCGAGGCGCAGCATCGCGATGTGCGCCACCGCCGAGCGGTGGACGCCGAGTTGGCGGTTCATCCAGTCGTCGTCGCCGGGAGGCGCGGCGACCGGCCCGAGGCGGTAGAGCAGGCGCGCGCCGAGCACGTCGATGAAGAACGCCACCGCCTGGTCGAGGTCGGGGACGGTGTAGGCGACGTGGTGCACTGCGCGCGCACCGGGGATGCCGGTCATGGGGCGTTCCTTCCGGGGGCGTCGGGGAGGAGGGACCGTTCGTGGGCGGCGTCGCGCTGGTTGGCGACGGCGCTCGTCAGACTCAGGCCGCCGTCGACGGTGAGCGACACACCGGTGGTGTAGGCGGCGTCGGGGCCGGTCAGGTGGACGATGGCCGCCGCGACCTCGGCCGCCCGGCCCGGCCGGCCCACCGGGATGGCGGGCCGGGCGAGAGTGCCGAGGCCGCGGCCGTCGAGGCGGTGGCCGTCGAGGACGTGGTCGTCGAGGACGCCGTTCATCCGGGTCGCGGTCTCGCCGGGGCTGACCGCGTTCACGGTGATCCCGTACGGCGCCAGCTCCAGGGCCATCACCCGGGTGAGCCCGCCCAGCGCGCCCTTGGCCGCGCAGTAGGCGGCGCCGCCCGGGATCGGGGTGAACTCGTGGACGGACGTGACGTTGACGATCCGCCCGCCGCGTCCCTGCCGGACCATCCGGCGGGCGGCCGCCTGGGCGCAGGCGAAGGGGCCGGTGAGGTCCACCGCGAGGATCCGCCGCCAGTCGTCGAGGGTCTCGTCCAGGACGGGTGAACGGCGGTTGATCCCGGCTGAGTTGACCAGGATGTCGATCCCGCCGAGCCGGTCGGCGGCCCCGTGCACGGCCCGTGCGGCGGCCGCCGGTTCGGCGAGGTCGAGCGGCAGCAACAGGGTTCGTCCGCCGGCGAGTTCGGCCGTGCGGCGGGCGGCGGCGAGGTCGGTGCGGTAGCCGATCGCGACCGCGTGCCCGGCCCTGGCGAGGGCGACCGCGACGGCGCGGCCGATGCCGGAGCTGGCCCCGGTGACGACCGCCACCGAGGGCGGCCGCCCTCCGCCGTCGCCGCCGTCGGGGTGGTGGTGATGCGGTCCGGGGATGCTCATCGGATCACCTCCGCCGCGGGGGCGGGGCGGACCTGGTAGCCGGCCCGGGCGAGGCTCGGCGCGCCCAGGTAGCCGTAGAGGGCGGCGGTCGGGCCGGCCCGGCCGGTCCGGAAGCCGTGCCACTCGCCCGCCGGGACGAACACCAGGTCTCCGGCGTGGACCGGGACCCGGGCGCCTCCCATGAGGTGGGTTCCGCCGCCGGACAGGACGAGGAAGAACTCGTCGGCGTGCGGGTGCCGGTGCAGGTCGTGGCTGCCGTCGGCACCGAACGACGAGGCGGCGACGGTGAGTCGGCGGGCGCCGACGGTCTCGTCGGTGGCGAGCCAGTGCACCGCCATGCCGGTCGAGCCGACGATCGGGGCGCGGTCGCCGTGGTCGGCGCCGTCGGCGTCGGCGTCGGCGTCGCGCTCGCCGCCGCGCTCGCCGCCGCGCTCGCCGCCGCGCGCGGCGGGCACAGCCGGGACCGGCGGGTCCGACGGCTCCGGGGCGTCGCCGTGGACCCGGACGACGGCCCTCGGCGGCGCGAGCGGGACCGGGCAGGGGCGCGGCACGGGCAGGTCCCCGACCACCGCGAGGGGCCGGACGGTCAGCACCGCGGCGGGCGCGCCGGGCAGGGCGGTGAGTCCGCAGGAGCTGCCGGGCGGGTGGTAGAGGCCCTCGCCGGGGCCGAGCACGCGCCCGGCCGAGCGGATCCCGCCGGAGAGCACCAGCGTCACGGACTCGCCCACCCGGGAGGGACGGTGTTCGACGCGGACGCCCGGCGGCAGGGTCTCGACGGTCAGCCCGCCGTGCGCGGACGGCAGGTGCCGCGGGTCGATCAGTCGCCGGAACGCGGGGGCCGTCCGGGGGACGGCGGCGGGTACGAGGATCACGCGGGATCTCCTTCGGTGACGGGGGCGGCGAGCCCCCGGAGGTTGGCAGTCCCCCCGCGGCCGACGGCCGGGGAGCCGGCGCGGCCGAAGTCGAGCAGCACCTTGGGCGGGCCGCTGCGGCCGCCCGCCAGCATCCGGAACGCCTCCGGCCCGGCGGACGGCGGCAGCACGGCGGCGATCAGCGGCTCGGCCGTCAGCACGCCGTCGCTCAGCAGCCGCAGCGTGCGGTCGTAGTGGTCCAGGCCGTGCCGGACGCCGATCACCGCCAGTCCGCGCAGGGCGAGTCGGCCCGGGGCGAAGTCCGGGCACGGGCGGCCCGCCACGCCGATCACGGCGAGCCGGCCACCCGGTTCGAGCAGGTCGAGGCCGAGCGCGAACGCCTCCGCCGCACCCGACGCCTCGATCGCGAGCGAGTAGCGGGCGACGCCGGCGGTCCTCGCCTGCTCGGGGCTCAGGGCGCGGCGCGCGCCGCAGCGCAGCGCCAGTCCCCGCCCGGCCGGGTCGATGCCCACCGCGTCCACCGACTCGCCCAGGCGGGCGGCGAGTTGGACGGCGAGCAGGCCGATCGTGCCGGTGCCGAGCACGACCACCCGGTCGCCGAGCCGGCACCGGGCCAGTTCGAGGCCGGCCACCACGGTCACCGCCGGTTCGGTCAACACCGCCGACCGGTCCGGCACTTGGTCGGGTATCCGGGACAGCGAGCGTTCCGGCAGCACCACGTACTCGGCGGCGGCGCCCGGACGCCCGTACAGCCCGACCTCGGTGAGGCGTTCGCAGAGCGGGCGGCGACCGCACCGGCACATCCGGCAGAGGCCGCAGTGCACCATGGTGTGGCCGACCACCCGGTCGCCAGGCGTGAACTCGGTGACGTCGCGGCCGACTTCGGTGACCGTTCCGCACCATTCGTGCCCCGGGACGAGCGGGTAGCGGGCCCGCCCGTCGCGCAGGTAGGCGGCGGTGCCGTGGAGGAGTTCGAGGTCGGTGCCGCAGAGGCCGACCAGGGAGGTCCGCACGGTGACCGCGTCCGGCCCGGGCGGCGCCGGTCGGGGCACCCGGGCCAGCGTGACCCGGTGCGGCGCCTCGAACCGCAGCGCCGCCATGGTGGGGCGGGCGCCGACCGTCGTGCGGCCGGCGCCCGCCGTGCTGGCGGGAGCCTCGGCGCGGGATCCGTCGGCGGCCTCGTCGGCGGCGTCGTCCGCGGCCCCGGTCCGGCCGGCCGTGACCGGGCCGGTCACGGCCGGCTCCGTCGTTCGGCGCGCCGCCGGGCCAGGGAACGCCTGGTCGCGGTGGTGCGGCGGGGCGCGGACAGAGCCAGGCAGAGCAGCTCGGCGCCGAGCGGACCGGCCTCCAGGAGCAGCGCACGGCCCCGGGTCGCGAGCAGCAGGTCGCCGTCGACGGCCAGGTGGTCCGGCTCGTCGGAGCTCCGGCCGACGAGCAGTGAGCCGCGCGCCACGAACAGGACGGTCTCGCCGTCCGGCCGCCCCGGCAGCGCGTAGTGGGCGCCGGGGCTGAGCCGCAGGTGGTCGAAGCTCTCGCAGGCACTGGCGAGCATGGAGCGGCGCGCCAGGCAGCGCACGCGCACGCGCTCGCCGTGCGGGCCGAGGATGACGGCGGCCGAGGCCGTCGCGGTGGTGACGATCACCTTGGCTCGCCTCCCTTCGGGCTCGGAGGGGTGTCGGGACGGTCGTGGCGGTGGTGATCGGGGCGGTGGTGGTCGGTGGCGCGGCCGTCCTGTTCGGTGGCCGGCCGCTCGACGGCCGGAGGCTCGACGGCCGGAGGCTCGACGGCCGGGGGCTCGACGGTCGGCCGCTCCGCCGCCGGGTGGGCGGTGGCCCGGCCCGGGTGGCCGGCGACGGCGAGCACCGCGTGGAAAAACTCCAGACCGGCGGTGCCGGCCGTCAGTACGGTGCGCGCGCCGAGCGGTAGCGTCACGGCGGTGCCCTCGACCAGCGGGATCCCGGAGTCGCCCGCCGTCGACGTCTCGTCCCCGGTCTCGGCCTCCGGCACCGTCGCGGTGCCGGATCCGGCCGTGACGTACAGGGCGCGTTCGACGCCCTCGGCCGTGACCTCGACGCTGCGGCCCGGGTCGAGCCACTGAAGTCCGACGGCGCGCAGCGGTCCGGTCAGCACCCGGCTGGGGTCGACGGCGCCGCGCCGGCGGAGGTCGGTGATGACGGTGCCGGTCATGACGGAGACTCCTTCTGGTGTCCTGCGGTCCCTGCTGGGCCGTATCTGTTCTCCACGGTGCGGCGCCTGCCGTCCCGGTCGCACGGGAACCCGGTCCCGTCCTGTTCCCGGCCTGCGCCCGCCCTGTTCCCGAGCGCCGCCCGGGCCCTTCCCGACCCGTTCCCGACCCGTTCCCGAGCCGTTCCCGGCCCGCTCCCGACCCGTTCCCGAGCACCGCCCGGGCCCGCGTCGCCGCGGTCTCACGCCGCGGTCTCACGCTGTGCCCGGTCCCGCCCCGGCGGGCGCGGGCACCCGGGCCGGGACGGGTTCGGGACCGGCGCTCCGGCTGCGCGGCACGCCCGCCCCCGCTGGGTCGCCCAGGCCCTCCACGGCGGCCCTCAGCACCGCGCCGTCCACCGGGGTCAGCAGCCTGCCGTCGGCGCAGTACGGGCGGCCGAGGTCGGCCAGGAGCAGCAGCCCGGGCCGGGCCGCGGCGACGAGCGCGGCGGTCAGCCGGTCGGCGTCGACGCCGTCGGGCAGGGCGGTCGCCGAGCCGTTGCGGGCCAGCAGTTCCCGGTGGGCCCAGCCGGTGGCGCCGGCCGCCAGGCCGAGCCGCGCCGCCACCCGCGCGGCGAGCAGCAGGCCCAGCGACTCGGCGTCGCCGGGCGCGAGGGCGGGACCCGCGACGGACCGCACCGCGTCGGCGAGGCTCCGGCCGTAGCCGAGGGCCAGGCCGGGGCCGGTCTCGTCGGGGTCGAAGCAGACCACAGCGGCCCGCGCGTCGGCGCACAGGGCGAGCAGGGCGGTGAGCGTGGCCTCGTCGTACCGGGCGCCGGGGTGGAGGAGGGCGGCGAGCGTCGGGTACTGGGCCGGGCAGACGGCGAGGACGTGGCGCACCACCGCGACCATCCCGGCCCGCGTCCACTCGGCGGGCCGGTCGGCCAGCTGGTCGGCCCGGACCCAGACCAGCGCGGCCGGGGCGGGCCGGTGCAGGGTCAGGGCCGGACCGCACGCGGCGGCCAGATCGGTGGGTACCCGGACGTCGGCCGGGAGTTCGCAGGCACGTTCGCCGCCGACGGCGACGACGACCGTTCCGTCACCGATGCCGCCACCAGTGCCACCACCGGCGCCTCCGCCGGCCGTGGCGGTGGGCGGAAGCGGTCCGTCGCGCAGGTCGTGCACGGTGGTGGGCGCCAGGTCGTCGGCCAGCGCGCGGACGCGGGCCGCCCGGTCGGCGGGCGCCGTGCCGTCGGTGACCACGACGAACCGCTCGGCCGCCAGTGCGTCGAGCCGCGCCCGCAGTTCGGACCACGACGACTCGCCGACGCGCACCGCCAGACAGACTTGTGCGGGACCGGCCTGGATCCGCCGGTCGAGCCTGACAGTTCGACGCATGGCGGCCTCCTCCCGTCCGGGCTCAGGCCTCCACGCTGCGCCGCCCACCGCCCCGCCCACCTGAGCCCCCGGCCCCCACCGCGCCCCGCGCCCCCGCCCGGGACGGGCCCGGCCCGTCCCGGGCCCGTCCCGGGCGGGGGCGGGCGGCACGTCGGCGGGTGCACCGGTGTCCGCGGCGCCGTGGGCCCCGTCCCGCCCCGGGCTGCCGTCGTACAGCCGCCGGACCATCGCCAGGCGGCCGTCGTGGCGGCCGATGACCCCCCGGCGCCCGGCGTGGCGGGCGGCGCCCCGTCGACCGGCGCGGTGAGCCGCGGGTCCGGGGTGCGGAACGGCTCCCCACCGGCGGCCACGTGCGCCCGCTACCTCCGCCTCCCGCCGGGCGGCACCGCCCCCGCCCCCACCTCCACCTCCACCTCCACCGCGCCCCGCGCGAGCTCCGGGCGACGCTCCGGCAGGGCGGCGCTCACCCTGTCCGGCAGGACCGTCAGGCAGAGCAGTTCCGCGCCGAGCGGGCCGCCGTGCAGGTGGACGGACTCGCCGTGCGGGGCGAGCAGGAGGGTGCCACGGTCGAGCAGGCGCAGCGGCTGGTCGGGGCAGTCGAGCAGGAGGACGGGGCCGCGCAGCACGTACCAGGCGGCCTCGGTGGCGTCGCGGCCGGTGAGGTCGTAGCAGGCCCCGGGGCCGAGGCGGACGTGTTCGAAGGCCTCGCACTCGCTGTGCAGCATGCCCCGGCGGGCGAGGCAGCGGGTGCGGATCCGCTGGGCGCCGGGGCCGAGGAGCAGACGGGGCGCGGCCGTGCGGGTGACGATCATCGCGGCTCACCGCCCTGGGACGGCCCGGGCACGAGTTCCGCGTGCAGGTGGGCGAGCCCGTTGGGGCCGGCCACGAGGTCGAGCGCGGTGCCGAGCGGCAGGGTGACGGCCGTGCCGGGGCGCAGCGGAACCCGGACGTTCCCGGTACCCGCCCGGCCGTGGCCGCCGATGACGAAGACGGTGTGCTCGACGTCCGCGGCGAGCAGGAACTCCCGTTCTCCGGTGGCCAGTTCGACGTATCGCAGCAGGCGCAGCGGTCCGCCGATGACGGCGGACGGGTCGAGCGGGCCGGTGCGTCGCAGGTCGCGGACGACGGTGCTGCCGACCGCACTGCCAACGCCGGGCCCGCCGACCCCGCCAGCACCGCCGGCACCGCCGGCACCGCCAACGCCAGTACCGCCGCGCTCCGCCGGCAGTTCGATCACCAGCCACTCCAGCGGCCCGGCCCCGGTGTTGCGCAGGCCGTGCCGGGTGCCGACGGCCGTCAGCACGGCGTCGCCGGCGCGGACGGCGTGGCGGCGGCCGTCGAGGGTGACCTCGCCCTCCCCGGTGAGCAGCACGTACACCTCGCGGGTGCGGGTGTGGAGGTGCTCGCCGCTGATCCCGCCGGCCGGCACGCGCGCCCATTCGACGGCTTCCCAGTCCCCGGCGAGTCCGGCACGGCGGGCAAGGCAGGTCCACTGGGTGACGCCGGCCGCCCCGTGCACGCCGTGCACGTCCGCCGGCGCGGTGGTGTCGGCGATCACGACGGCGCTACGCACGCGTGCCACTCCCCCGCAGCGCGGCCGTGGCTCCGGCCGTCGTCCAGGTGCGCAGCCGGGCCGCGGCGTCGGCGAGTTCGGGTGCGTCGAGGTCGTCGACGAACACGCCCGCGCCGATTCCGCGGGGCAGCGGCAGCCGTTGCCGCCCATCGCGGTGGCGCACGGTGTCGGCGAGCGCCTCGCCAAGCGTGACGGGCTCCATCAGCGGGTGCCAGACCGGCAGTTCGAGCCGCCGCATCAGGCGCAGGACGCGTTTGGTCTGCCCGGCGTCGAGCAGGCCGCGGCGGCGGGCGACGACGGTGGTGAGCGCCATGTCGACGCAGACCGCCTCGCCGTGCAGGAGTTCGGGCAGCGCGCGCATCTCGACGGTCGGGCTGAAGGAGTGGCCGTAGTCCATGAGGCGTTCCAGGCGGTGCTCCCAGAGGTTGGGCTGGAGTTCCTGGAGCATGCCGTGGACGGCGCGGCCGAGGACGGCGGGGCCGGCGCCCGGGGACTGGAAGTTGGTGTCGAGCAGGGTGCGGCCGTGCCGTTCCAGCAGGCGGAAGAGTCCCTCGTCCTTGATCAGCGCGACCTTGAGGATCTCGGCGAGCCCGTTGCCGATATGGCGCCGTTCCAGGGTGGCGAGGAAGGCGGGGTCGAGCAGGGTGTCGACGGCGGGGTGGTAGCTGCCGAGGCGGTTCTTGTGGCGGCCGTGGTTGACGCCGGTCTTGGCGCCGACGCCCGCGTCGACGAGGCCGATCAGGGTGGTCGGGACCCGTACGAACGGCGTGGAGCGGCGGTAGAGGCTGCAGGCGAGGCCGACCACGTCGGTGAGGACGCCGCCGCCGATCGCGATCACGGGTTCGCCGCGCCGGGAGATCCCGAAGGAGTCCATCCGGTCGGCGACCCGGAACACCGCGTCCATGGTCTTCACCTGTTCGTGGGCGAGCAGGACGTGCGTCTCGTGCTCGACGCCCTGGGCTTCGAGGTAGCGGCGCAGGCGGTGGCCGTGCAGTTGGTGGACGCGGGCGTCGACGACGACGAGCCGGCGCCCCGGCGGGCCGCCGGCCCGGGCGAGCGCCGGGTTGCCCGGGTCCAGCACGCCGGGGGTGAAGCGGACCCGGTAGCTGACGGGCAGCGCGGTGGCGACCGTCCAGCCGGTGGCGGGAGCGCCGTTCACCGGGTCGCCGGTGGCGTGCAGGCCTGGGACGTGGACGCCGGGGGTGGCGTCGGACCGGACAGGGGCGGCGGTGGCCCTCGTGGCGTCGGCGGCGGGGCGGTGCTGCGGGTG
Organism: Kitasatospora sp. NPDC057965; assembly: GCF_042887135.1. Classification (NCBI taxonomy): domain Bacteria; kingdom Bacillati; phylum Actinomycetota; class Actinomycetes; order Kitasatosporales; family Streptomycetaceae; genus Kitasatospora; species Kitasatospora sp. NPDC057965. The sequence continues at coordinate 54,170 of NZ_JBHVPZ010000009.1, read as the reverse complement.
GGGGACGGACACGGGTCGGCTCCTTCGGCGGGCGGCGGCTGGGGCGGCCCGGCGGGTGAGGGAGGGTCCGCCGGGCCGGTGTGCACCACGCTGGCGCGCCCGCCGTCCCGGACGCACGGGCGGCCGGCCCCATCCGCGTCCCGGGCGTACCCGGGACCGACCCGGCACCGGCGCGCGTCGACCGCCCGCGCGCACGCCCCAGGTACGCGCCCCGCGCGCACACCCCACCCGGCCGCTCCGCCCCGCCACTCCACCCGACCGCCCCGGCGACGTACGGTGGAACACGGAGGCCGACACCATGCACGCCACCGCCACCCACTTCACCGACCGCACCGAGGCGGGCCGCCGACTGGCCGCCCTGCTGGGCCACCTGCGCGGCCCCGGCACCGTGGTGGTGGCCCTGCCGCGCGGCGGGGTCCCGGTGGCCGCCGAGGTGGCCGCCGCGCTCGGCGCGCCGCTGGACATCTGCGTGATCCGCAAGCTGGGCGTCCCGTACCAGCCGGAGCTGGGCATGGGGGCGATCGGCGAGGACGGGGTGCGGGTGATCAACGAGCACGTGCTGCGGCCCGCCGGGGTGACGCCGGAGCAGCTGGCCGCCGTGGAGGCGCGCGAGCGGACCGAGCTGGAGCGCCGGGCGCACCGCTACCGGGGCGGCCGCCCGCCGGTCGACCTGCACGGGCGGACGGTGGTCGTGGTCGACGACGGCATCGCCACCGGCTCGACCGCCCGGGCGGCCTGCCTGATCGTGCGGGCGCGCGGCGCGGCGCGGGTGGTGCTCGCCGTGCCGGTGGCGCCGCCGGACTGGACGCAGCGGCTGAGCGGCGTGGCCGACGAGCTGGTCAGCGTCGGCACGCCGTCGCCCTTCTTCGCGATCGGCGAGTTCTACGCGGACTTCTCGCAGACCGAGGACACCGAGGTGCTGCGCCATCTGGCCGCGGCCCGTGCCGCAGGGCCGGACGAGCACGGGACGACGGCCGGACCCGACGGCGTCCCGGCATCCGACGACGTCCCCGCGTCCGACGACGTCCCGGCGTCCGACCGCGAGCTGACGCTGCCCGCCACCGGTGTGGGGCTGACCGGCCGGCTGACCGTCCCGGCCGGCGCCCGCGGCATCGTGGTGTTCGCGCACGGCAGCGGCAGCAGCCGCCACAGTCCGCGCAACCGCCATGTGGCCGAGGGCCTCAACCGCGCCGGGCTGGCCACCTTCCTGTTCGACCTGCTCACCGAGGACGAGGAGGAGGACCGGCGCAACGTCTTCGACGTCGACCTGCTGGGCGCCCGGCTGACCGACGTGGCCCGCGCGCTGCCCGCCGAACAGGCCCGCCCGGCCGGGGGGCCGTTCCTGCCGCTCGGCCTGTTCGGCGCGAGCACCGGGGCCGCCGCCGCGCTGTGGACGGCCGCCCGGCTCGGCGACGGCGTGGGCGCGGTGGTCTCCCGGGGCGGACGGCCGGACCTCGCCGGGGCGGACGCGCTGGGCGCCGTGCTCGCGCCGACGCTGCTGATCGTCGGCGGCCGGGACGGTGCGGTGATCGACCTGAACCGGCGGGCGCGCGAGCGGCTGCGCTGCGAGAGTGAGCTGGTGGTCGTCCCGCACGCCGGCCACCTGTTCGAGGAGCCCGGCACGCTGGACCGCGTCACCGAGCTGGCCCGCGACTGGTTCGGCGCCCACCTCGCCCGCTGCGCGCCCCCCGCCTGACCGCGCCCGGCTCCGTCCGTCCCCCGTCCCTCCCACCACCGCCGAACCCACCCCTCGGACCACCGAACCCGCCCTGACCAGCGCACACGCCCGTTCGGGTCCGATACGCAGAACTCGTGAAACATCCCGAATCCACCATGCATTCTGCACAGCGCGACCAGCGATTTCCTGATCACCTTGTACACATTGAACAGTGAAAACCCGATCTGTTGCCCAACCCGCCCGACTGGAGCAAGCTCAGCGCTCAGCCGCCCGCATCCGCCCTCACCCCAACCCCGCGGAGCGGCCGCCTCAAGCGGATGCCTCAATGCCGAGGCCTCAATGTGGAGGAACGACCGATGACCCCGCAGTCCCACGCCCTTGAGCTGACCCCCGAGGAGCGCGAGGCCGGTCTCGACGCCGAGCAGCTGCGCCGCCTCGTCGGCCTCGTCGAGCACGACCCCGCCACCGACCCGTTCCCGGTCACCGCGCAGGACGCCGTCGTGTTCGTGGTCGGCAACGCCACCCAGACGGCCCAGTTCTACCAGGCCGTCTTCGGCATGGAGCTGGTCGCCTACTCCGGCCCGGAGACCGGCCGCCGCGACCGCAAGGCCTTCGTGCTGCGCTCCGGCTCCTGCCGCTTCGTGATCAAGGGCGGCGTCTCCCCCGACAGCCCGCTGCTGGACCACCACCGCCGCCACGGCGACGGCGTCGTCGACCTGGCCCTGGAGGTCCCGGACGTCGACAAGTGCATCGCGCACGCCCGCGCCCAGGGCGCCACCGTCCTGGAGGAGCCGAACGACGTCTCCGACGAGAACGGCACCGTGCGCCGCGCCGCCATCGCCACCTACGGCGAGACCCGCCACACCCTGGTCGACCGCTCCCGCTACACCGGTCCGTACCTGCCCGGCTACATCACCGCGAAGAGCAAGGTGCAGCACCCCGAGGGCTCGCCGCGCCGCCTGTTCCAGGCCCTGGACCACGCGGTCGGCAACGTCGAGCTCGGCAAGATGGACGAGTGGGTCACCTTCTACAACAAGGTCATGGGCTTCGTGAACATGGCCGAGTTCGTGGGCGACGACATCGCCACCGACTACTCCGCGCTGATGTCCAAGGTCGTCGCCAGCGGCAACCACCGGGTGAAGTTCCCGCTCAACGAGCCGGCCGTCGCCAAGAAGAAGTCGCAGATCGACGAGTACCTGGAGTTCTACACCGGTGCGGGCTGCCAGCACATGGCGCTGGCCACCAACGACATCCTCACCACCGTCGACGTGCTGCGCTCGCGCGGCGTCGAGTTCCTGAACACCCCGGACTCGTACTACGACGACCCCGAGCTGCGCGAGCGGATCGGCAAGGTCCGGGTGCCGATCGAGGAGCTGAAGAGCCGCGGCATCCTGGTCGACCGCGACGAGGACGGCTACCTGCTGCAGATCTTCACCAAGCCGATCGGCGACCGCCCGACCGTCTTCTACGAGTTCATCGAGCGGCATGGCTCGCTCGGTTTCGGGAAGGGCAACTTCAAGGCGCTGTTCGAGGCCATCGAGCGCGAGCAGGAGCGCCGCGGCAACCTCTGAGGCCGACCCGCCCCGGAGGCCGCCGGTCTCCGGGGCGCGCGGCCACCGCTGAAGCCGTAGGAAGCGCTGGGCCACAGGAAGGTCCGGGAGGAGCAGGGACGATGGCGTACTACCGGCAGCTGGGCAGCATCCCGCCCAAGCGGCACACGCAGCACCGCACACCCGAAGGCGGGCTGTACTACGAGGAGTTGATGGGCGAGGAGGGCTTCTCCTCGGACTCCTCGCTGCTCTACCACCGGGGCATCCCCTCGGCCGTCGTGAACGCCGTGCCGTGGGAGCTGCCCGACCAGTCGACGGTGCCCAACCACCCCCTGCTCCCCCGCCACCTCAAGCTGCACGAGCTGTTCGCCGGCCAGGAGTGGAAGTCCGCGGACGTCGTCGCCGGGCGCCGGCTCGTCCTCGGCAACGGCGACGTGCGGATCTCCTACGTCGCCGCCGGGGCGCCGAGCGAGCTGTACCGCAACGGGCTCGGCGACGAGTGCGTGTACGTGGAGTCCGGCTCCGCCGCCGTGGAGACGGTCTTCGGCTCGCTGGAGGTCGGCCAGGGCGACTACGTGGTCATCCCCCGGGCGACCACCCACCGCTGGGTGCCCGCCGGCGACGAGCCGCTGCGCGCCTACTGCATCGAGGCGAACAGCCACATCACCCCGGTCAAGCGCTACCTCTCCAAGTACGGCCAGCTGCTGGAGCACGCCCCGTACTGCGAGCGGGACCTGCGCGGCCCGTCCGGCCCGCTGCTGGTGGACGGCGTGGACGTCGACGTGCTGGTCAAGCACCGTGGCCCGAACGGCATTTCGGGTACCCGGTACACCGTGCCGCACCACCCGTTCGACGTGGTCGGCTGGGACGGCTGCCTGTACCCGTACGCGTTCAACATCCGGGACTTCGAACCGATCACCGGGCGGATTCACCAGCCGCCGCCGGCCCACCAGGTGTTCGAGGGCAACGGGTTCGTGATCTGCAACTTCGTCCCCCGCAAGGTGGACTACCACCCGCTGTCGATCCCGGTGCCGTACTACCACGCCAACGTGGACAGCGACGAGGTCATGTTCTACTGCGGCGGCGACTACGCGGCGCGCAAGGGCTCGGGCATCGGCCAGGGCTCGATCTCGCTGCACCCGGGCGGCCACACCCACGGCCCGCAGCCGGGCGCCTACGAGCGGTCCATCGGCGTGGAGTTCTTCGACGAGCTCGCCGTCATGGTGGACACCTTCCGCCCGCTGGAGCTGGGCGAGGGCGGCCGTGCCTCCGAGGACGCCAACTACGCCTGGACGTGGTCCGGTCGGGGGCCGCAGCAGTGAGCACCGCCCCCGTCCCCGCCGCCGCTTCCGCCGTCCCCCCGCTGTTCCAGGGGCTGTTCGACGACGCGGCGGTCTTCCCGCCCGGGAACCTGCCGGTCGCCGACGCGGTGCCCGCGCACCGCGCGCACCGCACCGCCTGGTACGCCGACGCGGTCGGCCCGCTGCTCTGCGGAGCCGGCCGGCTGGGCGAGTTGGCGGCCGCGGCGCATGGCCCCGGCCCCGCCCTCCGGGTCGGGCTGGTGCTGCCGGGGGGCAGCGCCGAGCTCGGCCCGGCCCTCACCGCCGCCGCGCCGTTCGAGGTGGCCGGCGTCGAACTCGCCACCCGGGACGCCAGCGAGGCCGTCGCCGCGCTCGACCTGCTGCTGCCGCCGGACGTGCCGGCCGCCGTCGAGCTGCCGCGCGAACTGCTGCGCGGCGACGGGCTGGACGAGGTGCTGGACGTGCTGGTCGACAGCCCGTACCGGGCCAAGTTCCGCACCGGCGGGGTGGTCGCCGGCGCCTTCCCGGACGAGCGGGAGCTGGCCGGATTCCTCACCGGGTGCGCGCAGCGCGGCCTGCCGTACAAGTGCACCGCCGGGCTGCACCACGCCGTCCGGCACACCGACCCGGTGACCGGCTTCGAGCACCACGGCTTCCTGAACGTGCTGCTGGCCGCGCAGGAGACCGATCCGGCCGCGGCCGCCGAGGTGCTCGCCGAGCGCTCCGGCGAGGTGCTCGCCAAGGCCGCGCACACCTTGAGTGACCGTCAGGTGACGGTGATCCGCAACTCGTTCACCGCGTTCGGCACCTGTAGCATCGCCGAGCCCCTGGACGACCTGGCCGCCCTCGGCCTGCTGTCGTCCGCCCCGACGCCCCAGGAGGACCGTTGACCACCCCCCGCAGCTGGCTCGCGCCCGCGAACGACTCGCCGTTCGGCGTGCACAACCTGCCGTACGGCGTCTTCACGGCCGGCGACCGGCCGGGGCGGCGGCGGATCGGCGTGCGCGTCGGCGACTTCGTCCTGGACGCCGGCGCCGCCGCCCGCGCCGCCGGGGAACCGTCCCTCCTCCTCGACGCCGACTCGCTCAACCCGCTGCTGGCCGCCGGCCGCCCGGTGTGGACCGAGGTGCGCGCCGCGCTCACCCGCTGGCTGACCGAGGAGTCCCACCGGGACGCCCTCACCCCGCTGCTGCTGCCGCTCGCCGAGGTCGAGCTGCACCTGCCGTTCGAGGTCGCCGACTACGTCGACTTCTACGCCTCCGAGCACCACGCCACCAACCTGGGCCGGATCCTCCGCCCCGGCTCCGAGCCGCTCACCCCCAACTGGAAGCACCTGCCGATCGGTTACCACGGCCGCTCCGGCACCGTGGTGGTCTCCGGCACCCCGGTGGTCCGCCCGCACGGGCAGCGCAAGGCCCCGGCGGACGCCGTGCCGTCCTTCGGCCCGACCCGCCGGCTGGACATCGAGGCCGAGGTCGGCTTTGTCGTCGGCGCGCCCAGCGCCATGGGCGAGCCCGTCACCCTGGACCGCTTCCGCGAGCACGTCTTCGGCGTCTGCCTGGTCAACGACTGGTCCGCGCGCGACATCCAGGGCTGGGAGTACGTGCCGCTCGGCCCGTTCCTCGGCAAGTCCTTCGCCACCTCCGTCTCCCCGTGGATCGTGCCGCTGGACGCCCTGGAGCACGCCCGCGTCACCCCGCCGGCCCGCGACGTCGAGCCGCTCCCCTACCTCGACGACCGCGGCGGCGAGCCCTGGGGCCTGGACCTCGCGATGGAGATCCGCCTCAACGGCCACCCGGTCTCCCGCCCGCCGTTCGCCTCGATGTACTGGACGGCCGCCCAGCAGCTCACCCACATGACCGTCAACGGCGCCTCGCTGCGCACCGGCGACCTGTTCGCCTCCGGCACGGTCAGCGGCCCCGAGCCCGAGACCCGCGGCGCGCTCATCGAGCTCACCTGGAACGGCGAGAACCCGCTCAAGCTCCCGGACGGCTCGACCCGCGCCTTCCTGGAGAACGACGACGAGGTGACCATCACCGCCACCGCCCCCGGCCCCGACGGCACCGTCATCGGCTTCGGCGAGGTCACCGGCCGCATCGTCCCCTGAGCCCCCGCGCCTCCCGGCCCCCGCCGCCCTCGCGGCACCTGAGGCCCGCGCGACACCCCTGAACCACTTTCCCCCGCCGGACGAAGGGCGGCCCCGGTTTCACCACCGGAGCCGCCCTTCGTGCTCTCCGGACACCGCCACTCGGTGCTTGCGGCCGGGCCCGGGGCCGAAGGTACGGTGACGGCGAGGATCTTGACGACTTTCTCGGGCCGGTCGACGACGAACGGGAGTGGGGACGATGGGTGACGACGTGCGGGTGTGGCGGGACGGCGCGGTCGGGCGGATCGTGCTCGACCGGCCGCGGGCGCTCAACTCGTTGACGCACGGCATGGTCGTGGACGTGCGGGCCGCGCTGGAGGAGTGGGCCGCGGACGACGCGGTGCGGGTGGTGGTGCTGACCGGGGCCGGGGAGCGCGGGCTCTGCGCGGGCGCGGACATCCGGGCGATACACGACGACGCGAAGGCCGGCGGGGCCGGCACGCGCGCGTTCTTCCGCGACGAGTACCGGCTGAACGCGCTGATCGCGCGCTACCCGAAGCCGTACGTCGCGGTGATGGACGGCATCACCATGGGCGGCGGCGTCGGGCTCTCCGCCCACGGGTCGGTGCGGATCGTCACCGAGCGTTCGGTGGTGGCCATGCCGGAGACCCGGATCGGCCTGGTGCCGGACGTCGGCGGCAGCCGTCTGCTGGCCCGCGCGCCCGGCGAGTTGGGCACCCACCTGGGGTTGACCGCCGCCTCGATGACCGCCGGGGACGCGTTGCTGTGCGGGTTCGCCGACCACTTCGTGCCGTCGGCGAGCCTGCCCGCCCTGCTGGCCGACCTCGCCGACGGGCCGGTGGCGGACGTGGTGGCCCGGTACACCGAGCAGGCCCCGGCCGCGCCGCTCGCCGAGCAGCGCGGGTGGATCGACGCCTGCTACGCGGCCGACTCCGTGGAGGAGATCGTGGCCCGGCTGACGGCCGGCGGCGCCCCGGAGGCCAAGCAGGCCGCCGAGGAGCTGGCCGAGCGGTCGCCGACGATGCTCAAGGTCACGCTCGCCGCCCTGCGCCGGGCCCGGGCCCACGGCTCGCTGGAGGAGAGCCTGGTCCAGGAGTACCGGGTGTCCTGCGCCGCGCTCGCCCACCACGATCTGGTGGAGGGCATCCGCGCGCAGGTGGTCGACAAGGACCGCGACCCGCACTGGTCCCCGGCCGCGCTCGCCGGGGTCGAGGAGCGGAGTGTGGCCGCCTTCTTCGAGCCCCCGACCGACGGTGACCTGCGCCTCGGCTGACCTAGGGCCGCCCGGTGAGCGGGTGACGACCGTCTCGCGGACCGAGACTGGCGCGAGGCGGGCCGCTTCGGAGATCGTTGGCTCGTCAGAGCGCGCAATCGAATGGGAGTCAACGGCGATGACCGAGACCTACGAGACGATCCTGGTGGACCGCAAGGGCCGGGTCGGCCTGATCACCCTCAACCGGCCGGAGGCGCTCAACGCGCTCAACACCCGGCTGATGAACGAGGTCGTGGCCGCCGCCACCGCGTTCGACCGGGACCCGGAGATCGGCTGTCTGGTGATCACCGGCTCGGCGAAGGCCTTCGCGGCGGGCGCCGACATCAAGGAGATGCAGGACAACCGGTTCCCGGACGTCTACCTGGACGACTGGCTGCGCCCGTGGGACCGCCTCGGCGAGCTGCGCAAGCCGATCGTCGCGGCGGTGGCCGGCTTCGCGCTGGGCGGCGGCTGCGAGCTGGCGATGCTCTGCGACATCCTGATCGCCGCGGACACCGCGCGGTTCGGCCAGCCGGAGATCAAGCTCGGCGTCATCCCGGGCATCGGCGGCTCGCAGCGCCTCACCCGGGCGGTCGGCAAGGCGAAGGCGATGGAACTGTGCCTGACCGGCCGGATGATGGGCGCCGAGGAGGCCGAGCGCGCCGGCCTGGTCTCCCGCATCGTCCCCGCCGACGACCTGCTCGCCGAGGCCCTCGCCACCGCCGAGAAGGTCGCCGAGATGTCCACCTCGGCGGCGATCATGATGAAGGAGAGCGTCAACCGCGCCTTCGAGACCACCCTCGCCGAGGGCGTCCGCTTCGAGCGCCGCCTCTTCCACGCCGCCTTCGCCACCGCCGACCAGAAGGAGGGCATGGCGGCCTTCGCCGAGAAGCGCCCGGCGGTCTTCAACCACCGCTGACCCGGCTTGCCCGGAAGGCCCCTTCGTCCCGGACCGTCGGAGAACGAAGGGGCCTTCCTGGCTATGTCCCTTCTGTCAACGCGAGCGGCTGAGGAGCAGCACGGCGGTGGTGACGAGGTGCAGGAGCGCTGCCGCCGACACCCCGTAGGCCGCCCAGACCCGCTCGCGGTCAGTGTCGGGCGGGGAACGGTCGCCGTCGTCGGAGCCGTCGTCCGGCGGGGTGGTCACGCTCGGCTCCGGAGGTCGCGGAGGACAACGGTGACCTCGGCGTGGTCGGCGGGGCTGTGGTGCTCGTAGAGGGCGGCGGCGTGGCGGAGCAGCGTGATCGCGTCACCGGTGCGCCCGCGCTCCCGGTCGATGTCGGCGAGCCACACCAGGGTGCGGGCCTCCCAGAGCCGCGCGTCCTGCTCGCGGAAGCCGTCCAGGGCGGAGACGAGGACCGGTCGGGCGTCCGTGCCGCGGCCGTCGGTGGCGAGGATCCGGCCGCGCCAGGCGCGGGCCTTGGAGGAGTTGAGCGGATCGCCGGTGGCCAGGAGGCCCCGTTCGGCGACGGAGAGCCGGTCGAGGACGGTGGCGGCGTCCTCGCCGAGGACGGCGTCCGTGAGGGCCAGTTCGAGGTGGGCGAGGGCTGCGCCACGGGGGCGGCCGAGGTCGAGGTAGAGCGTCCGCGCGCGGCTGAAGTGCTGACGGGCGAGGGCGTGCGCGGCGGCCTGGCGGTAGGCCGCGCCGAGGTCGTGGTTGTGCTGGGCGATTCCGGCCCGGTCGTTGGTCTGCCGGGCGGTGGCGAGAGCCTGGTGGCAGTCGGCCAGCGCGTCGGGGACGCGGTTCAGCGCGCGGAGGACGGTCGCACGGCCGCCGAGGAGTTCGCGGTACAGGCGTCGTCCGGTGTCGGTGGCCGGGGTGCCGAGGGCGGTGAGCGCGGCGAGCGCGCGGTCGTGGTGGTCGAGCCACTCCCGGTAGTGCCGGGCGCGGAGGTAGTGGGGCCAGGCGGCGAACACGAGGTGGGGGACGATCGCCGGGTGGTGGGTTTCGGCGGCGGTGAGCGCGGCGTCGAGGTGGGGGCCGCGGATGCGGAGAAAGTCCAGCGCCTGGATGGGTGTCGTGATCCCGACGCGGTGCGGCGGGGGGAAGGAAAGGGGTGCGGCGAGCGGGTCGCGGTACGGGACGGCCAGGCGGGCTGCCTCCATGGTTTCGGCAGTCAGCCAGTCGAGGGCGCGTCGGACGGCCTGGCTTTCGTCCTCCTCTTCGGCGGCGCGGGCTGCCGCGTGTGCGCGGACTCCCGAGGACACGAACTCCCATCGCCCGGTGTCGGTGCTCGGGGCGACGAGTAGCTGCGCCTGGGCGAGGCTGCTGAACGCGGCTTCGGTGGTGGCTGGGTCGAGGCGGGCTGCGGCACCGGCCATCGCGAAGTCGACCGTGGTGTCGGCGCTCGGCAGCAGCCCGGCGATCCGGTAGACGCGGGCAGCGGTGGCGTCGAGGGCGGCGTAGGTGCCGGTGAGGGCGGTGGACACGATGCTCTCCGTACGGGGCTCGGGGAGGACGGTGGGGACGCCGACGGCCAGCCGGGCACCGGCCAGGGCGAGTGCCTGCGGTATGCCCTGGCAGGCCTCCGTGAGTTCGGCGATCCGGTGGTGAGGGAGTGCCCTGCCGGCGACGCTGAGGAGGAGCTGCCCGGCGGCATCGGCGGGCAGGGGCCCGAGCCGGTGGTGGTGCGTCCCGGCGGCCAGCAGTTCCGGCAAGGGCCGGCGAGCGGTGATGATCACGAGGCCGCAGGCGGACGGAAGCAAGCGTTCGGCCTGCACGGCGGTAGCCACGTCGTCCAGCAGTACCGCTACACGCCGCCCAGCGGTCAGGCTCCGGTACAGGTCGTGCGCCTCGTCGGCGTCGGTGGGCACGCCAACGCCCAGGGCCCGGAGCCAGCGAGCGATAATCGCGTCCGGCCTCGTAGGGCCGGACGCGCTGCTGCCACCGAGGTCGGCGTGGAGGTGCGGGCCGGGGGTGTTCTGGCCGTGGAGGAGGTCGACGGCCAAGGCGGTCTTGCCCATCCCCTCGGGCCCGGTGATGAGAACGGGCAGAGGCTCCTCGGTGGAGAGGAGCGCGGAAAGGCGCGCCCGCGCCTCGACCCGATCCGCCAGCGGCCTCCGACGGGGAAGCAGCCGCGGCACCGGCGGGGACGGCGGTGCGGGCAGGGTGATGCCTCCGGCGATCGTCCCGGCCTGCACGACGATCTGGGCGTGCGAGTCGGTGACTGCGTTGCTGATCAAGGGTTGTTACATCCTCGTCAGACCGCAAGCCGTGTGGCGTCCAGAAGAAGTGAGTCGTCCTCGACGGCGAGGTGTGGGCAGATCACGGCCCACACCCGCTTTCCGCGGTGGTGGGGCTCGTAGCCACCCGCTTCAGCGTATGCACTGATGAGCCGAAGGCCACGTCCGGACTCGTCGCCAGACCCGACATCGCGCGCCACCGGGACATCGGTGGTGCCGTCCATGACCGTGACGACGACACGGTCGCCGTCCAGCCACATTTCCACGTCGATCAGCCCGAGGCGGGGACGACCGTGGCGGGCAGCGTTGGTCACCAGCTCCGTGAGGACGAGGAGCACAGCGAACGACTGGTCGCCGTCCGGGTCGAGTCCCCAAGCCTGGAGGACGTCGGCGACGTTGGCCCGCAGACCGGTAGCGGCGGCTCGCGCGTGGTCGACCGACCACGTGGCCTTCTGAACGCCGTACGGGGCTTGCGGGCAGGGTCGCATCTCGAGGTTACGGGCGACACCCTGCGGTTCCACCGCATTGGATCGGACGGAGTGCGGCACTGGAGCTCCTGTGGGGCGACGGAGGCGATGGCAGCGGCCGGCCCTGCAGGGGAATGCGGGCCCGGCACTGTCAGCCGCCCGGCATTCCAATGGCCAACCGTGTGGCGTTCCTGGCGACTGCGTTCCAGTCAACGGGCGTCAACGCCATTTGGGCAGGGTGGTTTTCCGGCTGTGGGCTCGCAGCGCACCGGAGATTTTGGTGTGCTCTTTGCCAATCCGCCTGCGCACGACGCCACAAAAGCGCTACTTTGCGTTCATGGGCGATAACGCTGTGCTTCGCAAGCGATTGGTGGAACTCGGCATGAGCCACACCGAGCTGGCGCATCGCGTGAATCGACACATCGAGAAGGTCACTGGCCGATACGGCAGTTGCAGTCAGCGCACCGTGCGGGACTGGCTCAGCGGCAGAACGGCATGGCCTCACCAGAGGCAACGCGCTTCGCTGGAGGCAGTATTCGACTGTACGGCCCAAGAGCTCGGCTTCACCCCCAGGGGTGCGAAGCGCCCCGATCCGCAATCGGAGGAAGACGTGAGACGTCGAACCTTCATCGCATCCGGGCCGGCTGCCGCGGCAGCATCCGCGTTCCCGACCTCCGACACTCGGACCACGCTTGGCTCATCCGACGTCCTACGGCTGCGAGCGAGTCTGGAGACGCTCCACTCCCTCGACGATCACCAAGGCGGCCACGCCGCGCTGGAACGTGCCGCCCTCGCCCGCGCCGGGCAGGTGCTCGACGCGCTCCGCAACGGCAGCGCCACCGAGCGAGTGCGCCGCCGCCTCTTCAGCGTCGCCGCCGACTTCACCGCCGTAGCATCCTGGTCATGCATCGACGCCCGCGCGCTCGACGACGCGCAGCGGCACCTCGACGCCTGCATGCGGCTCGCCGGTCTCGCCCAGGACTCGACCGCTCAGTTCAGAGCATGGAACTTGATCGCGATGCTCAGCAATCAGCGAGGCCGCCACGCTGACGCCATCGCCGCTGCCCATGCCGCTCGGGTCACGGGCATCACTCGCCGTGACCCGATGTTCTCCTCTCTCGCGCACGCCCGCACAGCCATCGGGCATTCGAACACCGGTGAGCGTCAAGCAGCGGTCCGTTCCCTCGGGCTCGCCAATGAAGCACTCTCCCGAGCCCGCCATGAATCCCGGCCGGCCTGGGTGGCGTTCTACGGCCCTGCCGAACTCCACGCGCTCACCGCGATCGTCCACGACCGGCTCAGCGAGAACCAGCAAGCTGAAGGCGCGTCCCATCAAGCACTCGCCGTGCTTCCGAACCAGTTCCGCAGGAACCGGTCCCTCATCACCGCCCGCCTCGCCCTCGCCCAGCTTCGCCAAGGCGACTTGGAGCTGGCTACCGCGACCGCGTCCACCGTCTTCGACCTCATGGACGGTGCCCCGCTACCGGGCCGCCTACGAACCCTCCTCGGTGACTTCCATCGGGACCTGCTGACCCTTTCTGCGAACGGCAGGGCTGCGAGAGAGTGGGGCGACCGCTACCGGATCGAATGGAGCCGAACATGATCCAGCTGCGTCACTACCAGAGTCCCACGTTGCCCGAAGGCTTCCGGCAGCTACTCCTCGACGTCCATGCGGACTCCTACGCAGCAGAGTTGGTGGCAGACGAATTCGTACAGCGCTTCCCATGGTTCGTCGACCACTGGACGAGCCTGGACGGCTTCACTTGCGTGGTCGCGTACGACGGCGACGAACCGGTCGGCTTCGCGTACGGGGCACCGCTGACCGCCGGCCGGGAGTGGTGGCGCGAGCACATCGTCAACCCTCCGGAGCGGTATGCCACCTTCGGGCTCTCCGAGCTGATGATCCGCCCGGCCTGGCGCGGGAAGGGAATGTCCGCCCAACTCCAGTCCGCGTTGATCGACGACCGGCCCGAGGACCTGGCCGTACTCCTCGTCGACCCCGACCACCCCAAGGTGCAGAGGCTGTACGAGTCCTGGGGCTACAGCCAGGTCGGCTTCCGGCAACCCTTCCCGGACTCGCCCCGCTTCGCCGTCATGGTCCGCACGCTCCGATGAGAGCGCCTGGCTCAACCTACGCTCCGTTGCGAGGGTCGCCGCTCGGCATGGCGATCAAGACCGTCTCGCGTACTTCATCAACACCGCTCCAGCTTTCGCTACGCAATTCGCCTCGCCGAGGCGTGAGAGGAGTCCGAGGGTGTCCGCTGATCTTGCCTCGGTGGCGCGGTTCCTGTTCGAAGCCGGGACGCTCAAGCACACCAAGCGCACAGGCTGGTGGATGGCGGGCGTCCGGGATCCCGAGTCGGTCGCCGAGCACTCCTGGCGGACCTCGCTCCTCGCCTCCATCATCGCCAAGCTCGAAGGCGCCGACCCCGCGCGGGCGGCGTTCCTCGCCACCTGGCACGACGTCGCCGAGACGCGGACCGGCGACGTCAACTACGTCGGGAAGAAGTACGCGACCAGCGCCGACCCGGAAGCGGTCACCTCCGACCAGGTCGCCGGCATGCCGGAGGTGCTGGCGTCCACAGTGCGGGACCTGGTCTCCGAATACGAAGGCAACGAATCACCCGAAGCGGTCTGCGCCCGCGACGCCGACAAGCTGGAATGCCTGATCCAGGGCGTCGAGTACGTGGCCCAGGGCTACATGAACGCCCAACGCTGGATTGACAACAGTCGCCGGCGGTTGACGACAAGGACCGCCAACGAACTCGCCGACGCCATCCTGGCGACCGACTCCCTGGATTGGCTCCGCCACGCCCTCGGGGAGAAGCCCAGCTGAATCAACCCACCCACGCCGCTGGAACCGTTCGCACGACCGGGAGAAGTGCCGCCATGGCCCAGACCCTCACTGCCAACTGTTACACCCACGAGGAACTGCCGAGCCACCGGATCGAGGGCTGATCGAACCTCCTCGCCGAAGAGGGCCACCCCAGGGTCCCCTCGCTCCAGAAGCGTTGGGACTGCACCAGTGACAGCACAGAGGAGATCCGTTGCCCGCACAGCACGACATCGAATCGGAGCGCGAACTCTGGGACACGTACGCGGCCGGGATCAAGGACGAGGTGTTCGAGGCGGGCCCGGTCTTCCGCTGGACGCAGTACGCCAGCCACGGGCCCGGGGCGGAGTTGCTCGGGTCGGCGGCCAGTGCCTTGGAGATCGGGTGCGGCACCGGGCGGGCGATGGCCGCGCTGGCCGGGCAGGGTGTGGAGGTCACGGGTGTTGATCTCTCGCCCGTCATGGTCGGGAGGGTCTCCGAACGCTGGGGGTCTTCCGGCGTCCGGGTCCACTGTGCGGAGGTGCTGGACTACCTGCGCGGCACCGACGAGACCTGGGACGCGGTCTACTCGGTGTTCGGGGCGGTCTGGTTCACGGACCCGCTGAAGCTGCTCCCCCTCGTCGCCTCCCGTCTGAACCCCGGCGGCGTCCTCGCGTTCTCGCAACCCCCCGCGATTCCCGGCGCCTACGGTCCGCAGGGCATGTACAAGGGTGGCTTCGCCGGGAAGGCGCTGTACACGTACCGCTACTCCTACACGCCCCGCGGGTGGCTCGGTCTGCTCCGGCGGAGCGGGTTCGAGTCGGTGGAGGCCTCGGTGCTCGACGCCCCGACCGAGGGGCACATCGGGACGCTGATCGTGACGGGAAGGACTCCGAGGGGCTGACGTCGAATTCCTTGGACCGTGCCGTCGGGCGCGTGATCCACTGCGCTCATGAGCTTGTTGGCGCATGTCTTCGTCGTCGGCGCGGATGGGGAGAGGCAGGTGCAGGACGTTCCGGACGGATACTTCAACGGTGCGGGCCCCGAGAGTTGGCGCACACGGGTGTGGGGCTCGGAGGTCGTCCGCTCGCTGGGGGCCGGGTTCCTTCCGGTCCTGGCCGAGGGGGACCTGTGGGTCGAGCCCGAGCAGGTCCCCGCGTTGCTGCGCGAGTGCCTGATGCTGCGCGACAACCTGGAGAGGGTCGTCGCGGGCACCGGCCCCGTGATGTCGAACCAGGAGCCCGGGAGCGCGATCTCGGAGCGGTTGGCGATC
Organism: Kitasatospora sp. NPDC057965; assembly: GCF_042887135.1. Taxonomy (NCBI): domain Bacteria; kingdom Bacillati; phylum Actinomycetota; class Actinomycetes; order Kitasatosporales; family Streptomycetaceae; genus Kitasatospora; species Kitasatospora sp. NPDC057965. The sequence continues at coordinate 38,547 of NZ_JBHVPZ010000009.1, read as the reverse complement.
ACCGAGGAGGTCGCCGGGCGCGCGGCTGCGACGGGAGGCGGTGTCGTCATCTGGTGAGCGCGGAAAAGCACTTGCGCGACGGGATACGCTGCTTCGGTCGTTGGCGAAGCAGCTGAACGGGCGGGCGTGACGTGTCTGGCGAACTCCGTGAGATCCCACTGATCGGCGGTCCGGTGAGGTTCCGCGGAGCGCTGGATCTGGAGCGGACCGAGGCCGGTGTGCTGCCGTGGCGGCTGCCCCTGTGGACGCGGGCGCAGTTCCCGGACGATTCCGTCGAGCGGATGGCGACGCTGTCGTCGGGGGTCCGGCTGGCGTTCGTGACGAGCGCGACGGTGCTGGAGGTCGAGGCGCTCACGACCGTCACCCAGTACGAGGGCAGTGCCGGACACTCTGCGCCCGGGGCCCTGGAGCTGGTGGTCGACGGGGTCCGGTTGCACAGGGCGCCGCTGCTCGCGGGCAAGGTGTCGCAGGTGTTGGTCGGGGGCAGCAGGACGGTCCCAGGCCCGAGCTGCCGCGTGACGTTCGATCAGCTGCCCCCGGGCGAGAAGGCGATCGAGATCTGGTTGCCGCAGCAGTCCCGTACCGAGGTGGTCGGTCTGTGGGCCGATGCCGCGGTCGGGCCACCGTCGGCGACCGGTCGGCGCAGCTGGCTGCACCACGGCAGCTCCGTTAGCCACTTCCCGGAGGCCGACTCGCCTTTCGACACCTGGCCGGTGATCGCCGCAGGCCTCGGCGGGGTGGAACTCGTCAATCTCTCGCTGGCCGGCAACGCCCGGCTCGACCCGTTCGTGGCGCGTGCGATCCGGGACGCGCCGGTCGACCTCATCAGCCTCAAGCTGGGTCTCAACGTCGTGACCGGCGCCTCGTTCCGGCGGCGTTCCTTCGGGCCGGCGGTGCACGGCTTCCTCGACACGATCCGCGAGGGCCACCCGGAAACCCCCCTGCTGGTGGTCTCCCCGGTGATCAGTCCCCCGGTCGAGGGCACCCCCGGCCCGGTCACCCTTGCCGCCGACGGGCGCTTCACCGCGCTCGGCGCGCCCGCCGACGTCCCGGCCGGGGCGCTGACGCTCGACGTCGTACGCGACGAGCTGGCCCGCATCGTGACCGCTCGCCGGGTGCACGATCCGAACCTGCACCACCTCGACGGCCGTGACCTGTTCGGCATGGGCGACATCCCCGACCTCCCCGACGGCCTTCACCCCAACACCGCCGGCCACCACCGCATCGCCGAACGGTTCGCCGGGATCGCCTTCACGCAGGCGGGTCCGTTCGCCTGATCACACGGGCGGGGTGGTCAGGTCGGCCAGGTCGGCCAGGTTCGTGCGGTCAGGTTCGTGCGGTCGGCCGAGGTGGCGGCGGCCGAGGGCGACGGCGGGGCCGCCGACGATCCTTTCCCTCCATTCGCAAGCGGAATGCGACTCTCCGTGGTACGTTCACGCGCCGCGCCGGACAGGCCCCGGGCTCAATCACCGACCGTCAGTGCGGTGTTGAGGCGGGCCAGGCCGCTGCGGGTGGCGGCGACCACCACCCGGTCGCCGGGCTCCAGGGCGCGGGTGCGGTCGGCGTACCGCCACTGGTAGAGCTGCGGATTGCGGGCCAGCCGGACGGCGAGGACGCGGACGCCGCCCGGGTCCTCCAGGTCGTGGCGGTTGAGGCCGATCAGGCCGCTGCCGAGCTCGGCGGACAGCTCGGCGATCAGCAGCACGTGCCGGAACACCGAGAGCGTGCCGAGCACCTCGCGGCCCATCAGCGCGGCGGCGAAGGCCGGGGCGGCGAGGTAGGAGGTGGAGCGCGAGGCGACGTTGTCCAGGGTCGCGTACACATGGCTCGCGAAGCTGTCGTCGAAGAGCCGCAGCACCACCCGGACGTCGGGCCGTTCGGCGCGCGCCTCCAGGGCCGCCTCCAGGTTGGTGGCGTCGTCGCCGCTGACCGCGACCACCGCGCGGCTGTGCTTGAGCCGGGCCCGGCGCAGCTGTTCCGCGAGCGGGCCGTCGTCGACCACCACCGGGACGCCGAGCGCGCGGACGGCGGAGATGCCGCGTGCCTGCGGGTCGCTCTCCAGGCCGACCACCGGCACGCCGAGGCCGTGCAACTGGCTGACCACACGGGTGCCGACATTGCCGAGGCCGACCACGACGACGTGGTCGCGGGTGCCGGCGCCCGGGTTGCGGGGCTGGCCGCGGCGACCGGAGGCGAGCACCTCGACCGCGATGGCGGTGGCGACCGGCGCGAAGGTGATGCCGCAGAAGGTGATCACCACCTGGGCGACCCGCTGCCAGGCGCCGCCGGTCCCGTCGGGGGAGCCGGGCTGGTCCGGCTGGGCGGCGCCGGCGAGGTCGAGCAGCGAGGCGTAGAGCGTCCAGGCGAAGTTGCCGTTGAGGTGCCAGAGCAGGGCGAAGGCGAGCAGCACCGCGACCAGGGCGGTGATCAGCACCAGGCGCAGCCGGGCGCTGGTGAAGAAGCGCAGGGTGTCGAGCAGCCGCCAGCGCAGCCGCCGCCACCAGGCGATCCGTACGGCGGGTTCGACGGGGAGGGTCTGCAGGGCGGCGATGCCACCGTCCGGACCGCCCGAGCCGTCCGATCCGCCCGGGCCGCCCCGACCGTCCGAGCCTGCGGCGCGGCGGGCCTCGGTGCCGGAGCGGATCGGCCCGTCGTCGCCGAACTCGCTGGCCAGCCGGACGAAGGAGGCGGAGTCGCCGCCCTGGTCGGGCAGCAGCCGGATGCGGTCGAGGTCCTGGGGGTCGATCCGGTCGGCGACGACGCAGAGCCGGTCGGACTTGATGTCGTCGTCGTAGGCGATGTGCAGGAAGCGGTCGCCGACCTGGACGGAGTTGGGGCGGGACAGGGCGGCGTCGGCGAAGGCGGGGGCGGCGGTGGCGGAGCCGGACAGCGCGGTGCCGTTCCTGAGCAGGCGTTGGATGTTGGCGCCGAGCCGCTGGTTGAAGATGCGCAGGACGATGCGGATGCCGGGGTTGTGTCCCTGCGCGGAGAGGGCGGCGTGGATGTTCCCCTGGTCGTCGCCGTCGACGAAGGCGATGCCGCGCGCGGTCTCCACCCGGACGGCGCGCAGCGCCTCCTCGGTGACGCTGCTGTACTCGACGACGGCGGCGACGCCCTCCAGCTGTTCGATCCGGGGCGCGTGGTCGCGGGCGCGGTCCGGGACGAGGACGACGACCGGTACTTCGTAGTGCTCGACGAGTTCGAGTGCCAGACGGTGGGCGAGCGCGTTGCCACCGCAGACGATGTAGTGCTGGCTGATCGGCTCGACCGGAGGGGTCCCCCACCCTTCAGAAGTCACATCGACGGATCTTATCGATGTCGGATGGGACGCAGATGGCGTTCCGGCAACCCCGGGGGAAATCTGTCGGATCGCCCGAACGGGTGTATCCGGCGCGCGGGACGGGGCGTGCGCGGCGATCGTGAGGAGCACCCACCCGCCCGCACGCCGAGGGTGTCCGCTCGCACGCCCGGGCGCCCGCTCCGCTGCACGCTCCCCTGGAGGACGTCACCGTGGTCTCCCCGATCATCACCCCCGACGGCTCCCCCGTGCAGGGCCCGCTCGGGCTGCTGGCCAAGGCCGCCTGGCAGGTCCTGCTGGTCGCCGGACTCGTCTCGCTCGGCCTCGGGATCGTCGTGTTCGTCTGGCCGGAGGAGACGCTGCTGGTGGTCGGCGTGCTGTTCGGCCTCTACCTGCTGGTCATCGGCATCGTGCAGCTGGTCGCCTCGTTCGGTACGCACGCCACCACCGCGATGCGGGTGCTGGCGTTCATCAGCGGGGCGATCTGTGTGCTGCTCGGCCTGCTGTGCTTCCGCAGCGCGGCGCAGTCGGTGCTGCTGCTCGCGATCTGGATCGGCATCGGCTGGCTGTTCCGCGGCATCACCCAGCTCGCCGCCGCCGCCTCGGACCCGACCATGCCGGCCCGCGGCTGGCAGGCGTTCGCGGGCGGGGCGAACACGCTGGCCGGTGTGCTGCTGATGGTCTTCCCGGCCGGTTCGATCACCGCGCTGACCGTGCTGGCCGGCTGCTGGCTGGTGATCCTCGGACTGATCGAGATCGCGACGGCCTTCCAGGTGCGCCGAACCGCCCGGCAGATCCCCTCCGGCGTCTGAACGCGTCGGCGCGACGTCGGCCCCGGCTGTCAGCGCCGGTCCTCGGCGCCGGTTCTCAGTCCCGGTTCTCAGTCCCGGTTCTCAGCGCCAGCGCGGCTCGTCCGCGCCCCAGCGCCCCGGCGGGCGCTCCCAGCCGGCCGGGGCGCCCGCGTAGCCGATAGGCGGCAGCGCGTGCCGGAGCCGGCCGTACGGCGTGTCGGTCTCGGTGAGCCACCGGGCGGGGTCGTAGGGCTCGGCGTTGGGCGGCAGGTGCGGGTCGGCGGTGGGCGCGATGCCGTGCAGCAGCCAGGAGGCCGTGCCGGCCAGCGAGTAGCGCAGGTGGCGCCCGCCGGGCCGGACGGTGCGCTGGTCGGTGAGGGCGCGCAGCACGCCGGCCGCGACGAGGTAGCCGGTGCCGTGGTCGAGGGCCTGGGCGGGCAGGGCGCCGGGGCGGCCGTCGGCGCCGGCCTCGGTGGCGGCGATGCCGCAGCCGGCCTGGACCAGGCTGTCGAAGCCGCGCCGTCCGGCCCACGGGCCGGTCCAGCCCCAGGCGTTCAGCTGGGCGACGACCAGGCCGGGGCGGCGGGCGGACAGGGCGTCGGGCGCCAGCCCGTACACGTCCAGCGCGCCGGGGCGGTAGGCTGTGACGACGACGTCGGTGGTGGCGAGCAGGTCCTCGAAGGCGGCCCGGTCGGCGCGCTCGGCGAGGTCGAGGCGGGCGGAGCGCTTGCCGAAGCCGGTGTCGGCGTGGGCGTCCTCGGCCTCGGGCAGCCGCGGCGAGTCGATGCGCAGCACCTCGGCGCCGAGCAGCGCGAGGGTGCGGGTGGCGACCGGTCCGGCGATGACCCGGGTGAGGTCGAGGACGCGGATCCCGGCGGCGGGCCGGCCAACGGGGGCGGGTTCCAGCGGCCGGGGCGCGGTGTCGTCGACGGCGCGGACCTCGACCAGCGGGAGCGTGGTGTCCCTGACCGGCGCGACCGCGACGGCGAGCGCTCCCGCCGCGTACGCGCGCTCCTGGACGGTCGCGGCCGGCAGTTCGCGCAGCACGGCGGCGAGCCGGTCGGGGCCGGTGTCCTCGGGCAGGCCGAGGGCGGTGAGCAGCCGCTCGCGGTGGTGGGGGTAGTTGGCGTGGGTGCGCAGCCAGCCGTCGACCGTCGGCCAGAAGCCGGAGAGCGGCGCGAAGGAGACCGGGGCGCGGCCGTCGATCCGCAGGTGGCGTTCGCTGACGAAGGCGGTGGCGACCGCGCCCTGGTCGATCCGCACCTGCGGCACGGGTCCGGGGCCGGGGCCGGGGCCGGCGGAGCGCAGTGCGGCGAGTTCGGCGGCGGCCAGCGAGCAGGCGGCCACGGTGGCCCGGGCCAGCCGCCGCACGGGCAGCCGCGAGGGCAGCACCGCGTCGGGGCCGTGGAAGGAGACCCGCTCCAGCAGCGCGGTCGGCCCGCCGAGGGCGCGCCAGGCATCGGCGGTGGGACCGTCGACGGCTGGGTTGTCGACACCGGGGATGTCGACGCCGGGGCCGCCGGCGGTGGGCGCATCGGTGGCGGAGGACCGCACGTCGTCGGGGCCGGTCGGTGCGGGGAGCGGACGGTCGGTCATGTGCGCATTGTGCTCCGCATGGTGGGTAGGCGCAGTGATGTCCGCCACCGCACCCCTCAGGAGGACCCGCATGGCCAGGCTCCGCTCCGATCGGACGCCCTCGATCCGGCGGCTCGACCTCGGCTACTTCGTCCGCCCGGCCGAGGAGGCGGGCGGTCCGGAGCCCCGGGTGGAACCGGTGCTGGCGTACCTGGTGCGCCGGCCGGAGGGGCTGCTGCTGTTCGACACCGGCCTCGGCGAGGGCGATCCGGAGGCGGACGCGCGCTACCGCCCGGTGCGGCGGCCGCTGACGGCGGCACTGGCGGCGGCGGGTGTGGCGGCGGGCGAGGTGGACGTGGTCGTCAACTGCCATCTGCACTTCGACCACTGCGGCGGCAATCCGCTGCTGGCCGGCGTGCCGGTGTGGACGCAGGCGGCGGAGCCGGCGGCGGCCCGGGCGGGCGGGTACACGATCGACGCGCTGGTGGACTTCCCGGGAGTCCGCCACCGGGAGCTGGACGGCGAGGCGGAGGTGTGGCCGGGCGTGCGGGTGGTGCCGACGCCCGGTCACACCCCCGGTCACCAGTCACTGGTGGTCACCGGGCCGGACGGCTGCACCGTGCTGGCCGGGCAGGCGTTCGACACGGCGTCCGGCTACGGCTCGGCGGTGCTGGCGCGGCGGGCGGCCCGGGAGGGGGCGGTCGGCGCGCCGCTGCCCGGGTACCCGGCCTGGCTGGACCGGCTGACGGCGTCCGGCCCGCGCCGGGTGCTGTTCGCCCACGACCACGCGGTCTGGGAGCCGGGGGAACCGACCGAGCCGGAGTGGAGCGACGCGGACAAGGGCTCGCTCGGGACGTTCAGAAGGTGAAGCAGAGCGCGCGGATCCGGTGGTCGAAGCTGGACGGGACGAACTCCGGCTCGCCGACCGAGCGCACCTCGGGGAGCCGGGTGAACAGCTCCCGGTAGAGCACCTTCATCTCCTGCCGGGCGAGGTGCGCGCCGAGGCAGTAGTGCGGCCCGCCGCCGCCGAAGCCCAGGTGGGGGTTGGGGCTGCGGGTGATGTCGAAGGCCTCTGGGTCGCTGAAGACGGTCTCGTCGCGGTTGGCGGAGCCGTAGTAGAGCACCACCTTCTCGCCCGCCCGCAGCAGCGGGCCGTCGGGGCCGCCGAGCCGGTGGTCGACGGCCAGGGTGCGGCGGAACTGGATGATCGGCGTGGCGTGGCGGACGATCTCGTCCACCGCGCCGCCGAGGTGCCCGTCGAGGTCGCCGAGGAGCAGGGCACGCTGCTCGGGGTGGACGGTGAGCAGGTGCAGGCCGTGCGCGAGGGCGTTGCGGGTGGTCTCGACACCGGCAACGAGCAGCAGGGAGAAGAAGGCGCCGAGTTCGCGGCCGGAGAGGCGGCGGCCGTCGACATCGGCGGTGACCAGGGCGGAGATCAGGTCGTCGGTGGGCCGGCGGCGGCGTTCGCGGCCGAGGTCGGCGACCATGCCCTGCATCCGGGCCAGGGCCCGCAGCCCGCGTCCGGGCATCCGGATCCGCTGGCGCAGCGGGCGGTCGACGCCGGTGTGCTCGGAGGCGTGGTCGACCTGGTCGAGGATGGCGCGGCGGGGCTCCTCCGGGATGCCCATCATGTTGCAGATCACCCGGAAGGGGAGTTCGGCGGCCACGGCGTTGACGAAGTCCGCAGGGCGCTCGCGTTCGACCCGGTCGACCAGCTCGGCGGCGACCAGCCGGATGTCGTCCTCGACCCGGGAGATCAGGCGCGGGGTGAAGGCCCGGGAGACGATGCGGCGCAGCTGGGCGTGCCGGGGGTCGTCCAGGTTCACCATGGAGTCGCCGAACAGGAGGCGGACCCAGCGGGCCGGTTCGGGGGTGGTGACACCGGGTCCGCTGAGGAAGACGGCGGGGTTGCGGCTGGCCTCGACGACGTCGGCGTGCCGGACGAGGGCGTGGAAGCCCGGGGCGGCGCCGAAGCGGGCCGGGGCGGGCAGACGGCGCAGTTCGGCAAAGGCGGCGGCGCGGGCCCGGTCGGGCAGCCGCCAGAACGCCGGGTCGGCGAGGTCGGGGAGGTCGGGGAGGTCGACGGCGGCGGGCGGAGCGGCGGGGCCGGGCAGGGTGACGGGGACGGCCGGGGCCGCCGGAGCGGCGGGACCGGTGTCGGTCTCGGGTGCGCTGGTGTCCATACCGGGTCTCCTGTCGCCGTCGGTGGTCGCCATGGGTGCCCGTGTGTGCGACGTCACATTCGTGGCGTCACATTCAGTACGTATCAGCACGGACGTGTCAAACCGATATGACGGTGTGAAGAGCATCTTCCGGGACCAGTCCGGCACACGCCGTCACGACGGTCGCTCGCGCACCGCCGGGATCCGGCCACCGCAGCGTCACCGCCCCCACCAGCGCCCCCACCTGCCCCCGACAGTGCGGGTGCCCGAACGGCTTGCCCCGACGGCCCGGGCCCGAGGCGGCCGGACATGCCCGGACAGGGGCGGAACCGGCCAATACCGGAGGGCGCGGTACAGGTCGACGGAGGCGGGTGCGACGATGAGTGTCATCGTGATGACCGACCGGATCCGCTCGCTGCGCGCCGTGGTCTTCGCCGCGCTCTGCGTGGCGCTGGCCGCCACGGCGCACGTCGCCATGGCCGGTTCCGGGGTCTCGCTCCCGGTCCTGACGGGCGCGTTCGGTCTGACCCTCGGCCTCACCTGGCTGCTGGCCGGCCGGCGGCGGGGGCTCGCGGTGATCAGCTGCTGGATGGTGGCCGCGCAGACGGCGCTGCACCTGACGTTCGAACAGGCGGGCTCACTGTTCGGAGGAGGCGGGTTCGCCGGCGCGCAGCCGACGGACTGGGCCTCGCTGCTGCTGTGCAATCCGGACACGACGCCCACCGGGCTGTCGTCGGACGACCTGGCACTGATGGCCGGGCTGGATCCGGACGTCCCGCCGTCCGGCGCCGTGGCCGTCGCCCACACGCACGGCGCGGCGGCGACCACGGACCTCGCGTCCACCGCCGGTGTGCCGCTGCCGGGCTCCGGGTCCGGTTCCGGGTCCGCGGCCGTGTCCGGGATGACCGGCCACGGTATGAGCGGGATGGGCGGCATGGGTGGCATGGGGGGCCACGACATGGCCGCGCACGGCATGTCGCCCGGCATGGTCGCCGCCCACGTGCTCGCCGCGCTGGCCTGCGCGCTGTTGCTCTGGCGCGGCGAGACGGCGCTGGTGCGGCTGTTCGAACTGCTCGGCGCGCTGGGCTCGGTGCTGGCGGGGGCGCTACTGGCGCCGCTGCTCGTCCTGTTCACCCGTCCGGCGGGCTACCGGCCGCCGGACTCGCCCGGACCCGACGGCCACCGGGCCCGGCGGGCGCGGTCGGTCCTGCTTTCGCACGCCCTGGTCCGTCGCGGACCTCCCTCGGCCGCGTTCGCCCGCTGACGCGCCCGCCGCCGTTCCCGGACACCGCCGGTGTCCGCCGCGCGGTGGGCAGGTCGCCCCGCGCCGCAGCCGCGCCGCCGGGTACCGCCGCCCGTCCCCGGACGACCGCCGACCGACCGCGCACCACTGCCGCCGTCCCTCCCTCGGGGTGGCCGTGGTCCGGCGTGGACGGCCGGTGCGCCGGGGTCCGGGAAGCCGGCGGTACCGATGGAGGCCGCCGCCGGGGCCCGGGCCCGCGTGTGCCGACCCTCCCCGCCGCTCCGCCGGTCGGGGCCGAGGCCGCGCGGCCGCCCACCGACGCCGACGGTGCCGTCCGCAACGGCACCGCACCCCGTCCTCCCCTCAGGATCCCTTCATGCCTGACTTCGACGGCGCACCGGCCCTGCCCGGCGCCACCGTCCTACCGCGTCCGTCCGCCGTCCCCCTGCCCGGGGCGGCCCTCTCCGGCTCCACCGCCATCGACCCCTCCGGGGCCGCCGGCCACGCCCGGGTCCTGCGCGCCGAGGCGCGCGAGGAGCTTCGCCGTCCAGTCCGCGGACGGCCCGTCGGCCGGGTCCGCGAGCCGCGGCCCGCGCAGTCGCTCCGCCCGCTCCAGCCACTCCCGGCAGGCCGCGCACCGCGCGACGTGCTTGTCCAGCCGGCGGTCCGGCACACCGGCCGGTTCGCCGTCGAGGCGGGCGGACAGAGCGGTACGGAGTTGCGCGCATCTCATATGACCATCGTCCCGTACCTCCTCCCAGGTGGGACCGACCGGGTGGGGGGCCGTCGTGGATGACGAGCAGCTGACCGCGCTCGCGCTGGCCGCCCGCGAGGGCCGGTCCGCCGACGTCGAGGCCTTCGTCCGGGCCACCCAGCGGGACGTGTGGCGCTTCGTCGCCCACCTCACCGACGTGCAGTCCGCGGACGACCTCGCCCAGGAGACCTTTCTGCGGGCCCTGCGCAGCCTGCCCGGGTTCGCCGGACGCTCCTCCGCCCGCACCTGGCTGCTGTCCATCGCCCGGCGCACCGTCATCGACCGCTACCGCACCGCCGCCGCCCGGCCGCGCTGCGCCGCGCTGCCGGACTGGCAGGAGGCCGCCGAGCGGCAGGGCACCGCGCCCACCGCGGGCTTCGAGGACGGCGTGGCGCTCGGCGACCTGCTGGACCGGGTGCCCGCCCAGCGGCGCGAGGCCTTCGTGCTGACCCAGGTCGTCGGCCTGAGCTACGCCGAGGCCGCCGAGGTGGCCGGCTGCCCGGTCGGCACCGTCCGCTCCCGGGTGGCCCGGGCACGGGAGGAGCTGATAGCCCGGCTGCGGGCGGCCGAGGCCGGGGAGCCGGCCCCGGCCTCGCCGGCCGAACTGGCCGCCGTCAGCTGAGGCGGCGCCGGTCCGGCGGACGACTGACGACTGACGACTGACGACTGACAGATAACAGCTGACAGATTTCAATATCTGTCAGCTGTTATCTGTCATCTGAAATCTGTCAGCTGTCAGTCGTCAGCTGCCCACCGGCCCGCCGGCCCGTCCGCCGGGCGCCCCGGAGCCCCCTCCGGACGGGCGGGCAAGATCGGCCACTGTCGTCATGATCCGGCCAAGCCGCAAAAATCCCCCACCTGTTCGGAACTCGGGCCCGGATACCTCCGACTGCTGTACCGGACGCCGCCGCCGAGGTGGTGTCCGGACAGCACGGGGGAACGGAGGATGACCCATGGCAACGCAGCAGTCGCCCGCCACCAGCACACCGGGTGACGGCCCGGCCGGGACGCCGGTGGACCGGTGGAGCCTGGTCTTCGCCGCAGGACTGATCTCCTTCGTCGCGATGCTCGACATGAACGTCGTCAACCTCGCGCTCACGGACATCGCGAACGCCCTCGACGTCTCCCCCACCACCGCCCAGTGGGCCGTGCTCGGCTACCAGCTCCCCCTGGTCGCCCTGCTGCTGCCCGCCGGGCGGTGGCTGGACCAGGTCGGCCTGCGCGCCGCCCTCCTGCTGTCCGTGGGCTGCTTCGCGCTCTGCAGCGCACTGGCCGCCGCCGCCCCCTGGGCGAGCTGGCTGATCGCCGCCCGCCTCGCCCAGGGCGCCTTCGGCGCCGTGCTGTTCGTGCTCATGCCGGTGCTCGCCGCCACCGCCGTCCGCCCGGAGCTGCGCGGACGGGCGATGAGCGTGCCCGCCACCCTGGGCCCGCTCGGCGCCGTGCTCGGCCCGGTGATCGGCGGCCTGCTGCTGGACCACGTCGGCTGGCGGGCGATCTTCCTGGTCAAGCTGCCGATCTGCCTGGCCGCCTGGCTGATCGCCCGCCGCGACGCCCCGCGCGGCGGCGGGCGGCTGCGGCTGCCCGACCGCGGTTCGCTCGGCGACGCCGCGCTGATCGGCTCGGCGATCGCCGCCGTCCTGCTCGGCCTCACCCTCGCCCCCGACGCCCCGCTCTGGCTGCTGCTCGCGCTGCCCGCCGTCCCGCTGGTGCTGTTCTGGCTGCGCCGCCCCGGCGGGCGCCCGGTCGCCACCGTGATGCGCGCCTCGGGCACCGCCGCCGTGAACGGCTCGGTGCTGGCGCTCGCCGCCGGCTTCGCCGCCAACCACTTCCTGCTCGCCCAGTACCTGCGCCGGGAGGACGGCGAGAGCGCCACCGCCACCGCGCTCACCATGCTGGCGTTCCCGCTCGGCATGGTGGTGGCCGGCCGCTTCGGCGGGCGGCTCGCGGACCGCTGGGGCGCCCGCCCGACGGCGCTGACCGGCGCCGCCGTGACCGCCCTCGGCCTGCTGCTGCTCGTCCCGGTGGACACCGACTGGTCCTCCCCCGACATCGCCTGGCGCCTCGCCGTGGCCGGCGTCGGCATGGGCCTCAACGGCGGCCCGGTCCAGGCCCTTGTGATGACCTCGGCCCCGCCGGACCAGCTCGCCACCGCCGGCTCGGCCGTCCAGCTCTCCCGCAGCCTCGGCTTCGCGCTCGGCCCCGCCCTGGGCACCGCCGCCACCCTGTACGGCGCCACCGAGATCGCCGGCGTGCGGGCCGGCCTCACTCTCGCCGGACTCGCCGCCACCATCGCCGTGGCCCTGCTGACCCTGCATCACCGCACTTCCGACAAGCACACCAAGACCACCGACCGTACCGAGAGCACCGACGGCACCACCAGCGCCACCGAGAACGACCGGACGATCGGCAGCCCGGCCTGACGCGCCGTCAAGGCCGGCCTGCACACCACAGATCCACACCGGAGGAACATTCGCAATGACCGACACCGTCCACGACCCGACCGCGGCGGGCGAGGCGCCCGACGGGCCACGCTGCCCGTTCGGATACGACGAACTCCCCGATCCCGTGCCGCTGTTCGGGCCTGAGTACAAGAGCGATCCCTACCCCCTGTACCGGCAGATGCGGGCCGCCGGCCCGGTCCACCGGGTGACCTTCCCCAGCGGCGTCGGCGCCTGGCTCGTCACCGGCTACAAGGCCGCACACGAGGCGCTCAACGACCCCCGGCTCGGCAAGAACCACGAGCTCGGCAACGAGGACTGGCGCCGGCTGGCCTCGATCATGCCCGAACCGCAGCACTCGCAGCTCCAGGTGCACCTGCTGCACCAGGACCCGCCGAAGCACACCACGATGCGCAAGCTCGTCCTGGACGCCTTCTCACCGCGCCGGGTGGAGGCGCTGCGCCCGCGCATCCAGGAGCTCGCCGACACCCTGATCGACGAGCTGCCGCCGACCGCGCCGGCCGGCGGAACCGACCTGGTGGACGGCTTCGCGGCCCACTACCCCTTCCGGGTGCTGGCCGAAGTGATCGGCCTTCCGCAGGAGTTGGCGGTCAAGTTCGACCGCGACTGGGGCAAGGTGGTGCAACCGGTCGGCCCGCAGGACCCGGGCCGACCGGCGTACGAGGGCCGCCTGCGCGGCCTGCAGACCTACATCGCCGACGTGGTCGCGCACAAGCGCGCCACCTACGACCCCGCAGGGCCCGACGTGGACCTGCTCGGCCGGCTCGTCACCGCTTGCGACACCGGCGAGTTGAGCCCCGAGGAGCTCGACTCGATGGTGTTCCAGCTGCTGGTCGCCGGCCAGGAGCCGGTCACCAACCAGATCACCACCATGCTGATCACCCTGCTGCGCCACCCGGAGCAGCTCGACCGACTGCGCAGCAGCCTCGACCCCGCCACGGCCGGCGGGGAAGCGGGCCTGCTCCCCCGGGCGATCGAGGAACTGCTGCGCTACGACGGCGCGTTCGAACTCACCACCTGGCGCTTCTTCGCCGAGGACAGCGACCTGCACGGCACCGTCGTCCCGGCCGGTGACTCGGTGATCGTCTCGCTCGGCGCCGCCAACCGCGACGAAGAACAGTTCACGGACACCGACGTCCTGAACTTCGACCGCTCCCCCAACGCCCACCTCGCCTTCGGCCACGGCATCCACTTCTGCCCCGGCGCCGCCCTGGCCCGGGCCGAGCTGCAGATCGCCATCGCCACCCTGCTCACCCGGCTGCCCGGGCTGCGCCCCTCCGTGGCCGACGACGAGCGCATCGACGCGCTCGCCTGGGTGCCCGCGGTGCTGGCCCGTGGCGTCAACCGGCTCCCGGTCGCCTACGACCGGCGGATCTGAGCACCGCGGATCCGAGCACCCGCGAAGGGGCACCCACGCATCTCCCTGCATCCACCACAGCGTCCCGGCGTACACCGCCGGGGCGTGGCTCCGCCTGCCCGAAGCCCGTTCACCGTTCCATGGAGGACCACCATGCCGCGCGCCGGCGCCGTCGCCACTGACTCCAGCAACTCCCAGGCCGACAGCAACGAGAGCACCGTGACCACCGTGCAGACCACCACCGGGTACACCGTCCCCGACCAGCAGACCGTGGCCCGGCTGTCCGCCGAGATCCTCGACCTGCTGCTCCCGCACCGCCGCGCCTCCGATCCCGAGGTCGCCGCCACACCCGCAGAATTCCCCCTCCAGATGGAGCAGTTGGCCGACTTCATCACGGCCGGGGACCCGATCCTGTTCACCCTCCCCGGGTTCCCCTGCAAGTCCCCCAACCTCGCCAAGGTGCTCGGCCACCTGCCCGACGAGGGCGAGCGGCTCTCGCTCACCTTCCTCAACGGCCTCGCCCAGGAGATCGGCAAGCTCTACGAGCCCGGCGCCAAGATCCTGATCTGCTCCGACGGCCACATCTTCGGCGACCTCATCCACGTGCCCGACGACCACATCGACCAGTACTCCGACGAGTTGTCCGCGCTGATCGAGCGCGAGGGCCTGTCCCACCTCGACACCTTCGACCTGCGGGCCGTCCTCGGCGACCTGCCGTTCGACGAGAAGCGCGCCCGGGTGCACGCGCAGTACGCGCCCACCAAGGAGGAGCTGCGCGAGCAGGTGCTGACCGACGAGGAGACCGCCAAGCTCTATCGCGGCATCACCCGCTTCCTCACCGAGGACACCTTCGGCTGGACCGGCACCAAGTCCGCCCTGCAGAAGGACTGCCGTCAGCGCGCCTACGGCGTCATCCAGCGCAGCCGCGCCTGGGGCGACCTCATCGCCGAGCAGCACCCCCGCTCGTTCCGGCTCTCCATCCACCCCCAGAAGGTCGGCGTGCTGAAGTTCGGCATCCGGCTGCTGGAGCACGCGGACATGTGGATGACGCCGTGGCACTCCTCGGTGCTGCACCGCCAGGACGGCGGATGGGAGCTGCTGCGCAGCGAGCAGGCCGCCGAGGTCGGCCGCCTGGTCGAGCGCAACGGCCGCCCCAGCCACTACGAGACCTCCTGACGTTCCACGGAGGCCGGGGCGGCGGTGACCGGGAGTCCGGAGGACCCCCGGAGCGCCCCCGCCCCGGACAGCGGTGCACCCTCCCCCGGGACGTCCACGGCCGGTCCGTCCACGTCCGGCAGTTCCACGCCGGGTACGTCCACGGCCGGCACGTCACGTCCCGGGGCCGCCGCTGAATCCCGAGCGCCCGCTCCCGGCAGCCCCGGGACCGGTGCGCCGGCCGGCGTGCGGTGGTCGAACGCGATCAACGGATCACCCGTGAGCGGGTGTTCGACCACCGCCGCTCGGACGCCGAACACCTCGGCGAGCAGTTCCGGGGTCAGCACCTCGCGCGGCTCGCCCGAGGCCACCAGGGTGCCGCGGTGCAGCACGTGCAGCCGGTCGCACACCGAGGCCGCCGCGTTGAGGTCGTGCAGCGCGACCAGCGTGGTGCGGCGCTGTTCGCGCAGCAGCGCGAGCAGCTCCACCTGGTGCCGGACGTCCAGGTGGTTGGTCGGCTCGTCCAGCACCAGGACGTCCGGCTGCTGGGCCAACGCCCGTGCCAGCAGCACGCGTTGGCGCTCGCCGCCGGAGAGCTGGGCGAACCGGCGGTCCGGCGCGTGCGCCATGCCGACCCGCTCCAGCGCCTCGCCGACCAGCCGGTGGTCCTCGGCGTCGTCCTTGGCGAAGGCCCGCTTGTAGGGGGTGCGGCCCATCGCGACCACCTCGCGGACGGTCAACTCGAAGTCCCCGCCGCGCTCCTGGGGCAGCGCCCCGATGTGCCGGGCGGACTGCGCCGGGCTCAGCTCGGACAGCTCCCGCCCGGCCAGCAGCACCCGCCCCGCGCTCGGCCGCAGATGCCGGTACACGGTGCGCAGCAGGCTGGACTTGCCGCTGCCGTTGGGACCGACCAGGCCGGCGATCTCGCCCTCCTTGGCGACCAGGTGGACCCCGGCCACCACCGTCCGCCCGGCGAGGGCGACGCTCACGTCTTCGACGGCGATTCTCAATTCCGCTCCAGTCGTCGGTCCAGCAGGTAGAGCAGGGTGGGCGCGCCGAGCAGGGCGGTCACCACGCCGATCGGCACCTCCTGGCCGTCCAGCGCGGTGCGGGCGAGCAGGTCGACGACCACCAGCAGCACCGCGCCGGTGAGGGCGGACAGCGGCAGCAGCCGGCGGTGGTCGCCGCCGACCAGCATCCGGCACACGTGCGGGACCATCAGCCCGACGAAGCCGATCGCCCCGGAGACGGCGACCAGCACCCCGGTGAGCACGCTGGTGACGGCGAAGATCTCGCGGCGCAGCCGGGCGACGTCGATGCCGAGGCCGGCGGCCGTCTCGTCGCCCATGAGCATGGCGTTCAGCCCGCGGGCGCGGCCCTGGAGCAGGACCGCGCCGAGGACCACGGCGGCGGCGGGGACGGCGAGTTGGCTCCAGGTGGCGCCGCTCAGGCTGCCCATCAGCCAGAACAGCACGCCCCGGGTCTGCTGCTCGTCGCCGGTCTGCAGCACGAGGTAGCTGGTGAGGCCGGTGAGGAACTGGCCGATGCCGATGCCGGCCAGCACCAGACGCAAGGGGGAGAATCCTCCGCCGCGCCGGGCCAGCACCCACACCAGCGAGAACGCGGCGAGCGCGCCGAGGAAGGCGGCCACCGAGACGGTGATCCCGGCGATGCCGCCGATGGTCAGCGACAGGCCGAGGCCGCTGCCGAGCACGATCACGCCGACCGCGCCGAGCGAGGCACCGGAGGAGATGCCGAGCAGGAACGGATCGGCGAGCGGATTGCGGACCAGGGCCTGGACGGCGGTGCCGACCACGCCCAGCCCGGCCCCGACCACGGCCGCCAACAGGGCGCGCGGCACGCGCAGTTGCCAGATGATGAGGTCCCGGGTGCCGGGCGCCGGGTGCTGCCCGGTGATCCGGCGGCCGACCACCCTCCACACCTCGCCGGGCGGGATGTCCACCGCGCCGAGCGAGACGGCGGCGGTCAGCGCGACGACCAGGGCGACGGTGAGCACGGCGGCGAGCGGTCCGGCACGCAGCGCCCGCACGCGCTTGCGCCGTAAGGCGGTGCCGCCGGCCGCCCCGCCGACGTCCTCGGCCGACGGCTCCGCGGCGGCCGTGGCGGCGGTCGCGGGGGTGGTGGCCCTGGCCATCGCCTACTGCCCGTTCTTGACGAGCGTCGGGTGGAGCGCCGCCGCGATCTGCCGCACGGTGTCGGCGGTGCGGGTCCCGGCGATGGTGGTGACCTCGGAGCCGATCCGCAGGAGGTGCCCCTCCTGCACGGCCTTCAGTCCCTGGGTGGCCGGGAAGCCCTTGAGGAACGCCTCGGCCTCGTCGAAGGCCTTGCGGTTCGCGTCCTCGCCGCCGCGGTCGCGCACCGCGAGCTGGATCCAGTCCGGGTTCTTCGCCACCACGTCCTCCCAGGAGACGGGCCGGAAGTCGGCGTCGCAGTCGGCGAACACGTTGCGCGCGCCGGCCAAGGTGATCACCGCGTTGGCGACCTGCTTGCCGCAGACGGCCATCGGTTGCTTTGTACCGGCGTCGAAGTCGAAGAGGAAGTACCCGGGACGCTGCGCCTCCGGTACGCCCGCGGTGGCGTTCTTGACCTCCGTGATCTGCTTCTCCATCACCCCGACCAGTTCCTCGGCCCGGGCCGCCGTCCCGGTGACCGCGCCGAGGCGGCGGATGTCCTCCTCGACGGCGGCGAGGTCGGTGCGCGGGCCCTGGGCGGCCTTGGGCCCGGTGGCGCAGGCCGTGGAGAGCAGCAGCACGTGCTGGATGCCGACCGCCTTCAGCTCCTCCTCGCTCGGCCCGGCGCCCGCCGCGCCCATCCCCGGCATCGGCCCGAAGGTGTCCACGTAGAGGTCGGCGCCGGAGCCGAGCAGCTTCTCCTTGGGGATCAGCGTGTCGCCCAGCGTCGGCACCTTGGCACCCTGCTCGGCGACGGCCGCCGGCAGGCTGCCCTTGCCCGGCGGGAACCCGGTGCCCACGACCCGCTCGCCGGCGCCCAGCTGCAGCAGCATCTCCAGCGCGGCGGCGTCGCTGGTGACGATCCGCCGGGGCGCCTGCTTGACGGTGGTCTCCTTGCCGGCGCAGTCGGCCACCTTGACCGGGAACGCCCCACCGGCTCCCGCCGAGGCGCTGACGCCACCCCCCGCGGTGTCCCCACGGCCGTCACCACCGCTGGTACACGCCGTGGCGAACAGGGCGACGGCGGCCGCGATACCGCAGAAGACGCGAGGGCGCATCAGAAACTCTCCTGGTGAATGGTTGTGCTCGGGTTCGTCCGCTGAACCCGGACCAGTAGTCGGCCGCTGTGCCCGCCCGGTTCCCGTGAGTTTGCCCCTTCGGCCACCGGCCGTTGCCGTTATGGTGACGCGGTGACCTCGCTCTCCGCCACCCCCGGGCCGGGCCCGTCGGCCGACGGGCCCTCCGCCGCCGGGCTTGCGGCCGACGACCTCGGACTGCCCGTGCCGGTGGGGCCGGGGCCGGTGCGGCGGGTGGTGTCGCTGGTGCCCTCACTCACCGAGGCGGTCGCCGCGAGCGCGGAGGGGCTGCTGGCCGGGGCCACCGACTGGTGCAGCCACCCCGCCGGCCTGGACGTGCCCCGGATCGGCGGCACCAAGAACCCGGACGTGGCCCGGATCGCGGCACTCGCCCCCGACCTCGTGATCGCCAACGACGAGGAGAACCGCCGCCCCGACCTGGACGCCCTGCGCGCGGCCGGCCTGCCCGTCTGGGTCACCGACATCCGCACCCTGGACCAGGCGTTCCGCTCCCTGGACCGGCTGCTCACCGTCGGCTGCGGCCTGCCCCGCCCGCCCTGGCTGGACGCCGCCGAGGCCGCCTGGGCCGCCCTGGACACCTTGGGCGCCTCGGACGCCGTGGCCCGGAGCGACGCCGCACGGCCCGCCGCGGCCCGGACCGACGTCCGGCCGCTGCCGGGACCGGCCCGCCGGGCGGTGGTGCCGATCTGGCGCCGCCCCTGGATGGTGCTCGGCCACGACACCTTCGCCGGGGACCTGCTGCGCCGTCTCGGCCTGCGCCTCCCGCACGCCGAGGACCCGGCCCGGCCCGAGCGCTACCCCGCCGTCCCGCTCCCCGACCTGCTCGCCACCCGCCCCGACCTGGTGGTCCTGCCCGACGAGCCCTACCGCTTCACCGCCGACGACGGCCCGGAGTGCTTCCCGGACATCCCGACGGCCCTGGTGAGCGGCCGCCACCTCACCTGGTACGGCCCGTCCCTGGCGGAGGCCCCGGCGGTGCTGGCCCGGCAGCTCGCCCGGGCGTCGGTGCACGGGTGAGGGATCCGGTCGTCCAGGGTTGGGTGTGCCGGGGCCGCGTCAGCGCGGGGTGACGGCCGGTTCGTCGAGGCCGAGGGTGCGGGCCGTGGCGTCGACGGTGGCGCGCACACCCAGCGGCAGTGGCAGGTTGGGACCGGCGTGGCCGAGATCCACCCCGCCGAGCACCGGCAGCGGCCGGTCGCCCAGCACGTCGAGCACGACCTCGCGCAGCGCCGGCGCCGGGGCGTCGTCCGCGCAGCCGGCCGCGGTGACCCGGTGCGGCACCCCGACGACCATCCCGGCGATCCGGTCGAACACGCCGGACATCCGGAGCAGGTGCAGGTCCTGCCACACCCCCGACAGCGGCCGGTCCACCTCCTCCCAGAACAGCACCGCCCCGTCGAAGCGCTCGGCGGGCAGCGCGTAGGGCGTCGCCTGGAGCGCGACCAGCCGCCCGAGCAGGCCGCCGAGCAGCGGTCCGGACGCGCGGCCGGGCCGCCAGCACTCCCGGCCGCCCGAGGCGCGGAGTTCCGGGAGCGGACCGAGCGGCACGGCCGGGTCGGTGAGGACGCGGCGGTAGAGGCCTGCGAGCGTCGTGGCGGTCGGTGTGGTGGTTGGTTCGGCGGTTGGTTCGGTGGCCGGTTCGGCGGTGTGCCAGGAGCCGCCCAGTCCGTAGGTCGCCATGTCGCCGTGGACACCGACCAGGCCGGTACGGGCGTGCAGCGCGAGCAGGAGCAGCGAGACGTCGCTGCACCCGAGCACCGGCTTGGGGTCGGCGCGGACGGCGTCGACGTCCAGCCGGTCCAGCCACCCCGCGGTGGCCTGCCCGCCGGTGTGCGCGACGATCGCCCGGACCTCGGGATCGCGCAGCAGCCGGTTGAACTCCTCGGCCTGCGCGGCGGGCCCGGCCGCCGCCCACCAGCGGCGGCGCCCCGGCTCGGTCAGCGGCGTGCGGCGCACGCGGAAGCCCATGGCCGCGAGCGTCGCGACGCCGCGTTCCAACAGCGGCGCGGCGTCCGCCTCCAACGGTCCGGCGGGCGCCGCGACGGCGACGAGGTCGCCCGGGCCGAGGGCGCGGGGACGCAGGAGGTCGGGCATACGGGGGCTCCACTCTGTTGGCGCCGATCGGCGTTGATCGGTTTGTCCGACCGTCGCCGAGTCTCAACAGCCCGCGCAGGCAGGGCAATCGGATTTCGAAGGGTGGACACGGCGAAGGCCCCGGGCACACGGTCGGTGACCGCACGCCCAGAGCCTTCCCGGGTACCCGTCGGGTGTCAGGCGCGCGCGGCGCCGACGGCGGCGCCCAGCGCCTCCTTGATCCGCGGACCGAGACGGGCGAAGCCGAGCTCCTTCATCGCCGCCCGCAGCAGCTCCTCGTCGCTCCGCTCGACCCCGTCGCCGTCCACCCAGCGCACGATCGCGAGCAGTTCCTCCGCCGAGTACGCGGTCACCGGCCGCCCCGGCGTGAACTCCGGCTTCTCCGGCCGCCCACCGACCTCGGGGGCGGTGGCGGGCTCGGTGGCCGGCTCCTCGGCAGTCTCGGTGACCGGCTCGGCCTCGGGCTCGACGGCAGCCTCGGCCTCAGCCGAAGTCGCCACGGCGTCCTCAGCAGCAGTCTCGGGCTCGACCTCATCGTCGGCCGGAACCTCCACGGCGGACTCTGCCACGACCTCCGGCGTTGCCTCCTCGGCAACCGGCTCAACGTCAACCGGCAGCTCAACCACCGGCTCGACCGTCTCCTCAGCCGGAGTCTCAGCCACGGGCTCCGCCACAACCTCGGCAGCAGCCTCGGGCGTTACCTCCTCAACGTCGGTCTCGGCCACCTCGTCAGCCGGCGCCTCCACAACGAGCTCAGCCTCCGGCAGGTCGACCACCGGCTCGACCGCCTCCTCGACCGGAGTCTCAGCCACGGGCTCCGCCACGACCTCGGCAGCAGCCTCAGCCTCGGCCACCTCGTCAGCCGGCGCCTCCACGGCGGTCTCGGCCACAGCCTCGGCAGCAACCTCGGCAACCGGCTCGGGCAGGGTCTCCTCAGCAGCCTCGACCGCGACCTCCGCCGCCGGCTCGACCACCTCGTCAGCCATGGGCTCCGCCACAACCTCGGGCGTTGCCTCCTCGGCAACCGGCTCAGCCTCGACCGGCAGGTCAACCGCCGGCTCGACCGTCTCCTCGGCAGCCTCGGCCTCCGCGACGGGCTCCGGCTTGGTGTCGTCGACGGCGACGAACGTGGTGACCACGGCGATGGCCGGCTCGGCGGGCTCCTCAGCAGCCTCGGCCTCGGTGACGGTCGCAGGCTCGACCGTCACCTCGGCAGCCTCGGCCTCCGCCACGGGCTCCGGCTTGGTGTCGTCGACGGCGACGAACGTGGTGACCACGGCGATGGCCGGCCCCTCGGCCTCGGCCTCAACCGCGACCTCGTCCTCCGCCTCGTCGGGGGCGATGGTCTCGGCGTCGGGGGCGGAGGGCTGGGCCGGCGGGGCGGCGGTGATGCCGACCAGGTCGTCGGCGGCCGGGGACGGAGCGGGGAGGGTGACACTGAGCGGCTTCTCGTCGGTCGTGGCCTCCGCCTCCGCCGCCTCGGGCTCGGTCACGGCGGTCACGGCCTCGGCGGTCTCGGCCTCGGCCTCGGTCTCGTTCACCGCCTCGGCGGTCCCCTCGACGGCCTCCGCAGCGGCGTCCTCGGTGGCGTCCGCCGCCCGCTCCTCCGTCGCCGGCGTCAGGCCGTCACGCTGGCCGCCCGCCAGGGCCTGGCGGGCGGTGTAGGCGGCCTCGGCAGCGCGGCGGTCGGCGTGGGTGGCGGCGAGTTCGGTGAGGAGGTCGGCGAGGCCGGCGTCCTCCAGGGTGGCGCGCAGACCGCGGAGGGTGGGGAGCCGGTAGAGGGTGCCCTCGTCGGTGGCGAGGCGGTCGACCAGGTCGACGAGGTCCGGGAAGGACAGCCCGTCGAGGTCCTGGCCGGGCAGCAGGCGGGCGAGTTCGCGCACGCCGCTGTTGACGGCCTCGAAGGCCTGCGCCGTGCGGTGGGCCAGCTCGCCGTCGGACGGCGCGCTGGGCAGGGTGCCGACGGAGGCCAGGGCGGCCCAGGCGCGCCGCTCGACCTCGGCGGAGGCGAGCGCCTCGTGGAGGTCCTGCGCGCGGGGGCGGCTGGTGACGGCGAGGGCGGCGGCCTGCTTGCGCAGCGAGCGGGCGCGCAGCCAGGAGAGCTTGACGCCGCGCTCGCGCCGCCAGTTGCGGTCGGCGGTGGCGGCGATCAGGGATTCGAGGTCGGTGTCGTACGCGGCGGGCACGAGGACGGTCGCGGTGCGACGGACCAGCTGGAGCATCTCGACGAGCACCGCGCTCTTGCCGACGGTGTCCGGTGCGTCGAGCTTGACGTCGGCGGCGAGCGTGGTGACGTCCTCCCACACCTGCTGGAGGTCGTGGCCGCGGAGTTCGGCGAGGACGGTGGACGCGGCGCGGGCGTCCTCGGGGGTGGCGACGGTGTCGAGGGCCGCGTACCAGGGGTGGGTGTCGGCGGTGAGCGTGAACGCGCCGAGTTCGGCGTAGCGGCCGAGGTCCTCGCGGAGGCCGGTGTCGGTGCCGGTGTCGGCCGTGGCGGCGACGTCCTTGGTGTCCGTCGTGTCCGTCGTGTCCGCGGGGTTGGCAGTCTCGGCGGTGTCGGCGGTGTCCGTGGCGGCCTTGGTGTCCGTGGTGTCCTTGACGTCTGCGGAGCCGGCTGCGTCGGCCGCGTCGGCGTTGCGGGAGTGAAGCACTGTCATGTGAGGTCCGGTTCTGGGCGGCTGCGGCGGGGGCGTGGACGGGCGGCGAGGGGGCGGCGGTCCGGGTGCGCGGTGGGCCTCGGTGCGAGGGGCCGGGGGCGCGCGGTCGGGCTGCCGGTCGGAGGCCAAGAATACGGGTGCCCGTTCGAGCCATGCACGCACCCACCGTCCCTCGGGGCGGTGTGGCGTGCCGTACCGCCCGCCCGGGCGCCACTCGGGAGGGCCGGTCGGGTGGTCGTCCACCGGTCGTGCGCCGCCCGGTCACCCGGGGGCCGCCGGTGCTCCGGCGCCCGGTCACCGCGCGGGCGGCGGACGGTGGCCGGCGCGGGCCAGGGTGGCGAGGTCGACCGGCGCGAGGTACTCGTAGAGCGCCGTGCGGTGCCACCACGCTCCGGTTTGCCGCAGTTCGCGCCAACCGGTGAACCGGTAGAGGTGGAGGGTCGCCCGGACGTGGGTCGGCGGACCCTCCGGGAAGGGGTTGTGGCGCAGCAGACGCAGTGTGTCCGGGTCGTTGACCAGCAGCCTGGCGGCGAACGGCAGGAACCACGGCCGGGCGTAGCCCGGTGAGATCCCGGCGAACCACATCAGCCAGTCGAGCCGCAGGTGGTAGGGGGCGTACTGGCGCGGGGCCCGGCGCACGTCGCCGGGTTTGCCCTTGAAGCCGTACTCCTTCCACACGGTGTGCCGGGTGACCACCGGCTCGTCCGTTCCCTCGACGACGACCTCCTGGCGGGTCCGGTTGACGCTGCCGAAGGCGCCGTAGGTGTTGACCAGGTGCAGGCCGTTGAACGAGCGGTTCATGACCTGACGGCGGGAGAGCATGTTGCGGACCGGCCAGTAGCTGAGGACGAGGACGGTGGCGGTGACGGCGAGCGCGAGGGCCTCGAACCAGGGCGGTGTGTCGCCGTAGGCGCGGGGGTGGGCGGGCAGGCCGAGGCGGGCCGGTTCGACGGCGGCGAGGGCGAGGGCGATGGTGAGCCAGTTGAGCCAGGCGAAGTTGCCGGAGGCGACCAGCCAGAACTGGGTGGCGACGACGACGCAGGCGGCGTAGGTGGCGACCGGCTGCGGAAGCAGCAGGAAGACGGGGACGGCGAGTTGGGTGACGTGGTTGGCCGCGGCCTCGACCCGGTGCAGCGGGTCGGGCAGGTGGTGGAAGAACCAGCTGAGCGGTCCGGGCATCGGCTGGGTCTCGTGATGGAAGCGCAGGCAGGTCAGGTCGCGCCAGCAGCTGTCGCCGCGCAGTTTGATCAGCCCGGCGCCGAACTCGACCCGGAAGACCAGCCAGCGCAGCAGCCACAGCACGGGAAGGGGTGGGGCGGTGTCGCCGTTGCCGAGGAAGACGGCCAGGAAGCCCGCTTCCAGCAGCAGCGATTCCCATCCGAACGAGTACCAGGTCTGCCCGACGTTGACGATCGAGAGGTAGAGGGCCCAGAGCGCCGCCCAGCAGAGCATCGACGTCCACAGCGGCACGGCGTCACCGAGGCCGCCGACGAGGGCGGCGGAGAGTGCGGCGCCGGTCCAGGCGACGGCGGCGAAGAAGCGGTCGCTGTAGTGGAGGTGGAAGAGGCCGGGTGCCTGCCGGAACGGGACCCGGGCGGTGAAGCGGGGGACGGGGAGCATGCCGCGGCTTCCGATGAGAGCGCGGAACTGAAGGGCCGCGGCGAGGAAGCCGGTGAGGTAGAGGGCGGCCAGCAGCCGTTGCACGAGGAGCCTGCTGAGCCAGTACTCGGGGGCGGCGAACCACTGCATGCGGCCCATGCCTACCACCGGCGGCGCTCGCGCGGGCGTGCGCGGCGGGGCGGCGGGCCCGATTCACCCGGACGGCGTTCACCCGGACGGCGCCGGTCGGGACCGCGCCGGGCCGGACCGCGCCGGTCGGGACTGCGCCGGGCCGGACCGCGCCGGTCGGGACAGCACCGTGGCGGGGGGCCTCTCCTCGGGGGTGAGAGGCGCCCCGCCGCGGTGGCGGACGCGGCGGAACCGGGCGCACGGTCGGGGTGCGGCGGGTGCCCGGGGTCCTTCGGGGCCTGTGGTAGCAGGCCTGCACGGCAGGGGGCCGGTGCGGTGGGGAGACGGTGCGGTAGGGGCTGGTGCGGTGGGAACCGGTGCGGTGGCGGGAGACGGCCGGCGCTCAGGCCGGCAGGACGAGCCCGGTCTCGCCGGTGCCGGGGCGGGTGACGGGGGCGCCGTTCTGCTGGAGGCGGTCGACCAGGAGCGCGGCCAGGGTGCCGAGTTCCTCCTCCGTGCGGGACTGCGCGGTGACGTCCATGCCGACCGTGAGCACGCCGGTGACCTGACCGGTGCGCGCGGTGCGCAGCGGGCTGCAGGTGAAGCTGAAGATCTGCTGGCCGCGCTGGGCGTCGGGGCGCAGGGACGGCACGCGGACGTCGTTGAGGACGGTCGCGCGGCCGGTGCGGTAGGCCTCGGAGACCGCCTGCTGGAGGCCGGCGGCGCCGAGCTGGGGGTAGGCCTGGCCGATGGCGCCGTACGCCGCCGGGGCGCCGAAGACCTCGGCGTGCTGGGCGTTGGCGTAGCGGATCTCCTGGCCGGGGCCGTCGGTGAGCATGATCGGGAAGGGCGAGCCGTCGAAGGCCGCGAACATCTCCTGCTGCTGGGCGAGCAGGTTGTCGCGCAGCCGGATCTCGGAGAGCAGGGCCTCGGCGAGGTGCTGGATGTCGCGCAGGCGCTCGCGGCCCCACTGGCGGGGTTCGCGGTCGAGGACGCAGACGGTGCCGATGACGGTGTTGGTGTCGTCGACGAGCGGAGCGCCGAGGTAGGCGCGTACGCCGAGTTCGTCGACGACCGGGTTACCGGCGAACCGGGGGTAGGCGAGGATGTCGTCCAGCGCGAGGGGGGAGCGCTGGGCGACGACGTGGGGGCAGAAGCCGTGGCTCAGCGGCATCTGCCGGGTCGGCAGGTCGAAGGCGATGCCGCGGTCGGCCCAGGAGGAGCCCTCTCCGGCCGGAATGTCGGGGGAGGTTGGCGGAATGTAGAGCCCCCGGAACATCTGGCGCTCGTCGTTGATGAAGTTGACCATCGCGATGGGGGCGCGGGTGATGCTGGCGGCCAGGTGGGCGAAGCGGTCGAAGGCCTCGTCCGCGGTGGGTTCGTCGAGCCCCAGGCTGCGAAGCCTGCGGGCCCGTTCCGACTCCCCGGCGGCACCCGGGAACTGGCCTTGAGTGCTCATCACATCAGTCATGGCGCACATGTAATCAGACATCCGGCAGCTTCGGCGCTCTCGGCCCGCGCCGTCTCGACTGCTGATGAGCCGTCAAAGCCTGATGTTGGACAAGGAGGCGGCGGCCAGGCCGCCTGTCGGGAACGGGAGGGGAACCGGAAGCGGAACCGTCGGATCCGACCGATCCGGCGATCGGGGGGACCTCATATCCCCGCCTCGCGGGGTTTCAACCCTCCACCGCGCCCGAACGACCTGATCGCGCCAATCCAAGATCCTCCGTAGAGCGCTTCCCAAGCACATATGACAATGAGCCCTGCCGAAAATCGGCGGTCCCCAAGGGCAGCGAGGGCCACCGCCGGCACTTCCGCACGCGCCCGCTGCAACGGGGCGCCCGGCCGCCACCGTCACATCCCCCACGCCCTCGGCGGCCGACGCGGATCGGCTGCACGGACGGAGGCACATCCACCGAACGAACCGAACCCGAGAGGACCGGGGCATGGCGATGGACTACTTCACCGACGAACGACACGAGAGCCTCCGTGCGGAGGTGCGCGAGTTCGCGGAGAAGGAAGTGCGCCCGCAGGTGGCCAGAATGGAGGCCGAGCGCCAGGTCGAGTTCGCACTCGCGCAGGAGATCGCCCGCCGGGGCTGGATCGGCGTGACCATCCCGCGCGAATTCGGCGGGCTGGGTCTGGGACACCTCGCCAAGACCGTCATCGTCGAGGAGCTGTCCCGGGTCAGCGGCGCCATGGGGGCGATGGCCCAGGCCTCGCAGCTCGGCGTCGCCAAGGTCATCCACTTCGGCGACGACGCCCAACGCCGCCACTGGCTGCCCAGGTTCGCCTCCGGCGCGGCGCTGCCCACCATCGCGGTGACCGAACCGGAGTCCGGCGGCCATGTGCTCGGCATGAGCGGCACCGCCCGCCGCGAGGGCGACGAGTACGTGCTCGACGGCCGCAAGTGGTTCGTGGGGAACTCGCACATCGGCGACGTGCACGGCGTGGTGCTGCGCACCGGCCAGGGCAGCCGGGGGCTCTCGGCCTTCCTGGTGGAGAGCGACCGGCCCGGGTTCCGTACCGGCTCCCTCGGCTCGCAGAGCGGACTGCACGGCTTCAGCTTCGGCGAGCTCGTCTTCGAGGGCTGCCGGATCCCGGCCGCCAACCTGCTCGGCCGGGAGGGCCAGGGCCTGGACGTCGCCTACTCCTCCTCCACCCTCTACGGGCGGCTGAACCTGGCGGCGGTCGCCCTCGGCATCCACGTGGCGATCGTCGAGGACACCGTGCGGTTCGCCGAGGCGCGCGTGCTCTACGGCAAGCCGCTCTCCCAACTGCCCAACATCGCGCTGAAGCTGGGCGAGATGCAGTCCCGGCTGATGACCGCCAAGCTCGCCGCGTACCACGCCTCGCACCTGCTGGACCACGGCAAGCCCTGCGACGCCGAACTGATGAACGCCAAACTGGTCAACACCGAGTACGCGCTGGACTCGGCGCGCAACGCGATGGAGATCCACGCCGGCCGCGGCCTACAGGCGGAGTTCCACATCGAGCGCTACCTGCGCGACGCCACCCACACCTACCCGCCGGCCGGGACCTCGGACGTCCAGCGGCTGCGGCTCGGCCAGGTGGCCTCGGGCACCTACGGCAAGCAGTGGTCGGCCGAGCTCGCCGACCTGGCCGGCTGGGCGTGGAGCGAGGCGGCCGAACGCGAGGCCCGCGCGGAGGCGGAGCTGCAGAGCGGCGCGGCGGCGGTGCTGCGGATGCCGCTGGCGGGCTGACCCGCCGGGTCCGCGCGTTCGGCGCGGCCCATCGGGACAGCGATTCTTGACCTGTCCCTGACGGCTTTCCGGCGCCCACGACCCCGGCCGCCGGAAAGCCGTCCGACACTCCCCCCACGCCTTCGCTGACCAGTGCGAATACCCGATCGGGCGGCCACGGGATGTCCGGACGACCTGTCATCAGGCGTTCACATATGGTCAGTTGATGTTGCCCGAAGGGCACCCGGGGCTGGTAGCGTGCCTGAAGTCGGCGGCCGTGCTGCATCCGTCCGGACGGTGCACCCCCGGGTCACCAGCTCCGGCAACCCTCCGGGCACTGTCGGCCGTGGCGCCCCAGCGGCCCCGCCGGACCGCACACGGACACCCCGCCGTTCGGCCCTGCTACAAGGAATCAGATGCCAGGCATATCGGCCCCCCGGACGGGCCACCGCGCCGGCCGGCCCGGCTCCCTACGCAGCTCGCTCCTCACCCTCACGTTGGTCCCCTGCCTCGGCCTCGCCGCCGCCTGGGGCTACGCCTGCTACCTGCTGCGCGGGACCGGAGAGCGCAACGCCCTGTACGCGGGCAGCGCGGCCGTCGGTGTCGTCCTGCTCCTGAGCCTGGCGCGCGGGCTGCGCACCGCGCGCGTCCTGCCGGCCCGGATCTCCGCCCTGCACGCCGACGCCCTGGCGATCGCCCAGCAGGAGATCCCGCAGGTCGTCGGCCGTCTGCGGGCCGGCGAGTCGGTCCCGACCCCGCCCGCCAGGACCCCGTCCCGGCGGACCGGCGACGAACTCCAGCAGGCCGCCGACGGCCTCGCCGCCGTCCGGCAGGCCGCCGTCGCCGCGATCGTCCACCAGGCCCAGGGCCGCGAGGGGACGAAGAAGGTCTTCCTCAACATCGCGCGCCGCACCCAGATCCTGATCCACCGCCAGATCAGCATGCTGGACGCGCTGGAGCGCGAGCACGAGGAACCCGACCTGCTGCGCGAGCTGTTCGCCGTGGACCACCTCGCCACCCGGATGCGGCGCAACGCCGAGAACCTGGTCATCCTCGGCGGCGCGCTGCCCGCCCGGCGCTGGCGCAACGCCGTGCCCATGGTCAACGTGCTGCGCAGCGCCGTCTCCGAGACCGAGAACTACTCGCGGGTCGTCGTCCAGGGCGTGCCGCGCACCTCGCTCGGCGGCCAGGCCGTCGCCGACGTGATCCACCTCGTCGCCGAGCTGATCGAGAACGGCACCACCTTCTCCCCGCCCTACACCCAGGTGCAGGTCTCCGCGCAGGAGGTCCCGAAGGGCCTGGTGGTGGAGGTCGAGGACCGCGGCCTCGGCATGGTCGAGGACGAGTACCAGCGGCTCAACGACTACCTGGCCAACCCGCCGGAGCTGGACGTCTCCGCGCTCGGCGACGACCTGCGGCTCGGGCTCTTCGTAGTTGCCCGGCTGGCCGCCCGGCACGACGTGCAGGTCACCCTGCGCCCCTCGCCGTACGGCGGGACGCGGGCCGTGGTGCTGGTGCCGGCGGCGCTGCTGCACCAGGCGGAGGCGCCGTCCGCCGTCACCGGCCTGCCGGCGGGCGCCCGGGTCACCCGGTCCCCGGCCCCGGACCTGCGGCCGGGCAGCGAGCCCGGTGGCGCTCCCGGCGCAGCTCCGGAGAGCGGGGCGGGGCCGGTTGCGGGTGTGGGCGCGGGCACCGGTGCGGGCGTCGGTACGGGCGTCGGTGCGGGCGTCGGTGCGGGCGTCGGCAGGATCGACCAGGAGCTCTCGGGCGCGCTCGCCGGAGTGCTCGACGGGCTGATGGGCAGCGGGCCCGCCGCGGTGGGACCCGGTCCGGGTGCCGCTGGTGCTGGTGCTGGTGCTGGTCCGGATGAGGTGGCCGCCAGGGGCGACGGGCCCGCGGGCGGCGGTGGTAGCGGCAGCGCCGGCGACGGCGACGGCGGTCTGGTGATCGGCGAGCTGGTCGCGCGCTACCCCGAGGGTGCCGGCCCGCAGGACCAGGACGATCCGACGGTCAACGGCGGTCTGCCGGTGGGCTCGCCGATCCCCGGCCTGCCGGGCGCGGTGGTCGTGGCGCGGCCCAGTCGGCCGCTGCCGTACCAGGAGCCGGTGGACGACCCCGGGCCGAGCGTGTTCGAGGGCGGTACCCGTGGGCCGTCGGCCGCGCCGCCGGTGGCACCCGCGCCGTCCGCGGCAGCAGCGGCGCCCGTGCACCAGCGTGCCGGGGAGGCCCGCGACGAGCACGGACCCCAGAGTGAGCTGCGCACGCCGCGCATCCTGCCCCAGCGGGTCCGCAACGCCAGCCTCGCCGAACAATTGCGCGAGGCCCACGCGTCCTCCCCCGCCCCGCACGGACAGCCCTCGCCCTACGACGGCGGGCAGCCCGGCTTCCCCGCACCGCCCGGCGACGATCCCTCCCCGCAGCGCTCGCGGGCCACCATGGCCGCCATCCAGCGCGGCACCCGCACTGCCCGTGCCACGACCCCCGACCCGGACGCGCCTTCCGCAGCTAAGGAACAGCAGTGATGACGCAGCACACCGACGCCGAGCGCGACCTCAACTGGCTGTTGGACCAGCTGGTGGCGCGGGTCCCGGAGACCCGGCACGCCGTCGTCCTGTCCGAGGACGGCCTGCTGGTCGGGCTCTCCCAGGGGCTCGACCGGGCCGACGCCGAGCACCTGTCGGCCGTCGCGTCCGGCCTGCAGAGCCTCGCCCGCGGCGCCGGCCACCGGTTCGACGGCGGGCGGGTGCGGCAGACCGTGATCGAGATGGACCGGCTGTTCCTGTTCGTCACGACCGCCGGCCAGGGCGCCCGGCTCGCCGTGCTGACCAGCGAGGCGGTCGACGCCGGGCTGATGGCCTACGAGATCAACATGCTGGTCAAGCAGGTCGGCCAGTACCTCACCGCAGCACCGCGCAGCGACGCCGGCCATCCGGATGCGGGTGGCGGTGCGTGACCGCCGACGCCGCCGAGGCCTGGTTCTTCGACAAGGAGGCCGGCCATCTGGTCCGCCCCTACGCCATCACCAACGGGCGCACCGGTCCGGTCCGTGACGGCTTCGCGCTGATCACCCTGGTGGTCACCGCCGACCCCCGCACCGACACCAGCCGGCTGACGCCCGAACCGGCCGCGATCCTGGACCTCTGCCGGGAACGCCCGCTCGCGGTGGCCGAGATCGCGGCCGTGCTGGACCTCCCGGTGAGTGTGGTCAAGGTGCTGCTGGACGATCTCGCCGAGGCCCGGATGATCCTCACCCGGGCACCCGTCGAGCTTGCCGAGGCGCCGGACATCGCGTTGATCCAGGCCGTGATCGAGGGTGTCCGCCGGCTCTGAGCCGCCCCGCCCCCTCCTCGGCCCCGTTCCCCCCTTCAGGAGACCCGACGTGACGACCCAGAGCCTGGTGCCGGGCGCGGTCAAGATCCTCGTCGCCGGCGGCTTCGGCGTCGGCAAGACCACCATGGTCGGCTCGGTCAGCGAGATCGAGCCGCTGCAGACCGAGGAGCGGATGACCCGCGCCAGCATCGGGATCGACAGCCTCGACGGCGTCCAGGACAAGTCGACGACCACCGTGGCGATGGACTTCGGGCGGATCACCGTCCGCGAGGACCTGGTGCTCTACCTGTTCGGCACGCCCGGCCAGTTCCGCTTCTGGTTCATGTGGGACGACCTGGCACTCGGCGCGCTCGGCGCCATCGTGCTGGCCGACACCCGGCGGCTGGAGTCCAGCTTCGCCGCCGTCGACTTCTTCGAGCAGCGCGGCATCCCCTTCGCCGTCGGCGTCAACTGCTTCTACGGGCGCCGCGACTGCGCCCCCGAGGACGTCCGCCGGGCGCTGGACCTCGACCCGGGCGTGCCTGTGGTGCTGTGCGACGTCCGGGAGCGCGCGTCCAGCAAGGAACTGCTGCTCGCCCTCCTCGACCGGGTCCACCGGGACGCGCTGGCGGCGCACGGGTGAGACCGGCGCGCCGCCGACGGGGCGACGCGGCCGGGTGAGGCGGCCGCGTGGGGCGGCCGCGTGGGGCGGCCGGGTGGGGCGGCCGGGTGGGGCGGCCGGGTGGGGCGCCTGGGTGAGACGGTCAGGCCTTGGCCGGGGCCGCCAGGGCCAGCTCCAGCTCGTACAGGGCCCGGACCAGCGGCGCCAGTTCGGGCAGGTCGGCGGCCTCGGTGAGCGTCGCCTCCAGGGTCGCGTCGTGCAACGGCCGGGCCGCGGCGAGCAGTTCGCGCCCCTGCGGGGTCAGCTCGGTGTAGATGCCGCGCCGGTCGTCCGCGCAGAGGTAGCGGCTCAGCAGCCCCCGCTCCTCCAGCCGGCTCACCAGTCGGGTGGTGGCGCTGCTGCTCAGCGCGGCCGCGCGGGCCAGCTGCTGCATCCGCATGTGCCAGCCGTCCTGTCGCGACAGCGCCTCCAGCACCGTGTACTCGACCACCGAGAGCCGGTGCTCCGCCTGCAGCGCCTTCTCCAGCGCCGAGTCGATCAGCCCGTGCAGCGCGGCGAGCGTCCGCCAGCCGCCGGCGCGGATCTCGGCGGCGTCGTCCTGGATTCCCATGGCTCGCCCCTCTCTGCTCGGATTCTGCTCAGGTTGTGCTCCGGTCCGCAGGGGTGCGGTTCCGGTGGAACGCGCTCCCCCCGACTCAATTATGCCAGTCGGCGCGGCTTACCTGCTTGTGCAAATAGTTATCCTCATGGCCGATTCGTGGTCGCCTCCGACGAAACCGCGTCCTGGGGCCCGGACCAGGCGGTCGCGCAGAGCGCCGAGGCCAGTTCCTCCTCGTACCAGGCCGCTGCCAGCCACGCGGCCGCGAAGGCGCCGTGGTCGTCCGCGACCACCCGGCCGAAGACGTCGCGCGGCTGGTCCACCGCCGAGGCGAGCAGCCCGTCCAGCAGCGCCGCACCGGTGGCCAGTCCCGCCGACCGCAGCCGGGCCCGGTCGCCGTCGGCCACCCGGGAAGCGAGCGCCAGCGCGTCACGGCCGCCGGTCACCGCCTGGCCCACCCGGCGGGTGAGCAGGTGCACTGGGGTCGTCGGGGCCTCGCCGCCGACCGGTGCACCGGAGGCCGTGGGTGACGCAGGACCGGTCGGGTCGGCGGGCGGGAGGGTGAGGTCCGCCGTCTGGAGCCGCTCCAGGCCCAGGTTGACCCGGCCCGAGCGGTCGGCGGGCAGCGCGAGGGAGGGCTCCCCCGGGTACGCGGTACCGGCGTCGCCGTCGGCGGCCGTCGCGAAGCCGGCTGCCGTGGAGCCGGCCGTTGTGGAACCGGCCGTCGCGGAGGGGCCCGTGGGCGGCAGGCCGATGGCCAGCAGCCGCAGTTCGGGACGGGCCGCGCGCTCCAGCCGGCCGATCACCCGCAGCCGCAAGCCGGGGGCGGTGGCCAGCAACGCCAGATTGCCCCGGTACGCCAGCCCCGGATGGTCGTGCGCGGCACGCAGCGCCAGCACCACCCCGTCGCTCTCCGCCAGCAGCCGCGGCTCCCCGCCCGGCCCGTACGGCACCGCACCGAGCAGCGTCACGTCCAGGAACAGCAACTCGCTCCCGGCCGGCCGGACCTCCGGCGGCACCGCCCCCGCCGCGAGCGCCCGCGCCACCTGGGCGGCCGGGGGCTCGGCCCAGAGCCCCGCGAGCGGCTCCGCCGTCCAGGCCGCGCCCGCCGCGCGGACCGCCCGGACCGAGGCGCCCGCCCCGAGCCGTCCCGCCGCCGACCTGGTCGCCCCCTGGACGGCCAGCCCGGCCCGGGTGAACTCGCGGTGGCTGAGCATCGCGTCCCCCAGCCGCACCGTCCGGTTCCCGGCCCCGACCGCCTGCGGCGCCGCCGCCGTGGCGTCGGCGTGCGGCATCACCTCCGCCATCGTGTGCAGCCCACCGCCCGCGTCCACCGCCCAGGTGAGCACACCGGCGTGGGTGGCCGTCAGCACCGGCTCGGCGAACAGCCCGTGCAGCCGCAGGCCGCCCGCCGGTGCGTAGGCCTGGCGCGCCGTGCCGCGCAGCTCCGCGACGCCCGGCACGCCCGGTACGTCCGGTCGCGGGGTGGCGGCGAGGGCCAGTGCCGTGCTGAGGCCGAGGAGTTCGCGCAGACCGGCGACCAGATCGGCGAGCCGGTGGTCCGGCTCGCCCGAGCGGGCCGCGCGGATCCTGGTGACCACCGCCACCGCGGCGGCGGCCGGCCGGTACAGGCCGGCCAGCCGGGCCCGGTGGGCCGCGCGCAGCAGTTCCGCCTGCAGCACCGCGCCCGCGCCGCCCACGCCCGCCGCCACCACGGCGGAGCCGACCCGGTGGAGGTGCTCGACGGCGGCCAGTTCGGCGCCGGTGAGCGCCTCGGTGGGCAGGGCCTCGGCCGGGCAGGCGGGCCCCGGCGGAGCCGTCGGATTCGCCAGGTCCGACGGGTCCGACGGGTCCGACGGGGAGTCCGCGGCCGGGGGCGGGACGGTCGGGGCCTCCTCCGGTGCGGTGTCCGCGTCGGCCGGTGGTTCGTCGTCGGCGAGCGGGCAGACCGTGACCGCCGCGGCCCGGTGCACACAGGCGGGCGCCAGCAGGCAGCCGCAGCGCACGTCCGCCTGGTCGGCGACGACCCCGCCCGGTGCGTGCAGGACGAGCACCGTCTCCTCGTCGACGGCGATCCGCCAGTCCTCGCCGGCGCGCTCCACCGGTCGCTCCGCCAGCTTGGCCGCGGCGCCGTCCAGACGCTTCTGCAGCCGCGCCGACAGCCCGGCCACCACCTCGGCGACCACCTCGGGCCGGACCGCCGGCCATTGCCCGCCCGGCCGCGTCCCGGTCCCTGTTCCCGTCACTGTCCCTGCCACCTCCGTCATCGGACCTTCTCCCCCACCCAGCGGGCCAGTTCGAGCGGGCTGAGTGCCGCCACCGGCATCCCGGCCGCGACCAGCTGGCCCGCGACCGCCTTCGAGTACCGGGCCGTCCCGGTGTCGTCCAGGGCCGCACAGCCCAGCAGGTGGCAGCCGGAACCGACCAGCGTCCGGGTCTGCGCGAGCAGCCCGCCGACCGGGCCGCCCTCCTCGAAGTCGCTGACCACCGCGATCAGCGTGCGGGACGGCACGGTCACCAGGCTCCGCGCGTACCGCAGGCCCCCCGCGATGTCCGTGCCGCCGCCGATCCGGACCTCCAGGAGCAGGCCCAGCGGGTCCGCCACCCGGTCGGTCAGGTCGACCACCTCGGTGGAGAAGGCGACGAAGTGCGTGCTCAGCGAGGGCACTCCGGCCAGGATCGACGCCGTCAGCGCCGCCCAGACCGTCGACGCCTCCATCGAGCCGGAGACGTCCACCACCAGGATCAGCCGCCAGTCGGACGCCTGGCGGGCCCTGGTCCGGAAGACCGGGCGCTCCGGCACGATCACCATGCCGCCCGGTTCGCCGCCGGACGGGCCGTCGGCGGACGGACCGCCGACGGGGTCGGCCGGGCGGGCGGTGGCGAGGTTGGCCCGGATGGTCCGGTGCAGGTCCAGCCCGCCGCCCGGGCGGCGGCTCGGGCGCGGCACACTGATCCCGGTGAGCGCCGGGCGCAGCCTGGTCGCCAGCTCCCGGCTCAACTCGTCGACCAGGCGCCGGACCAGCGGACGCAGCCCCGCCAACCGGGCCTCGGGCAGGCCGCCCGCGTGCTCCAGCACGGTGCGCAGCAGGTCGACCGACGGGCGGACGGCGCCCGGGTCGATCGCCTCCAGGGCGTCGCCCCGGCCCTGGGCGACGGCTGCCGCCAGCACCTCCTCCCGCAGGCCCGGCCCGAACAGGGCGGTCAGCTCCTCGGACCACTCGCGCACGCCCGGGTACGGCGCCTCACGCCCGCCCCGGTTGCCGCCCGCACCGCCCCGGCCCTCCAGGCCGGGCCCGGAGCCCTCACCCTGTCCGGTGCCGTAGAGCTCGTCGAGCGCGGTCGCCAGACGGGCGGCCCGGCCGCCGAGGCCGCCGCTGCCCGGCCGGCCGAGCAGCAGCCGCCAGCGCTCGGCCGGGCTCAGGGCGTGGGTCCGGGTGCCGGTCCCGGTGTCGATCCCGGTGTGGGCGGGGGCAGGGGCGGGGGCGGGGGCGGGTGTGGCGGCCTGGACGGGGGCCGGGGCGGGGTCCGGTACCTCGCCGGTGGGCGCCGGGAGGAGGGCCGGGAGCAGGCCACGGCGGGCGAGCGCCGCGCGGGCGGCCAGGTCGGCGCGGGACCAGTCGGCGAGCAGCGCGGGCGGTACCTCCTCGGGGAGCGTCTCCAGGCGGGTGCCCAGGCGTTCCTCGACCAGCTGCAGCAGCCGGTCACGGGCGGCCGGGCTGAGCGTGTCGAACCCGCCGCGCAGCGCCGGCAGACGGTCCAGGAAGGCGCTGTCGGAGAGCGTGACCACCCGCTCCAGCACCGGTTCGAGCACCCCGGGTGCGGTCGAGAACAGTCCTTCGGCGGCCGTCAGCAGTCCGACGAGGGAACGTCCGAGGGCGTGCCGGGCGTCGGGGCCGGTGGCGCCGTCCACCCAGAAGGCGGCCCGGTCGCCGAACACCGCCGGCTCCTCCTGCCGGAGCAGCACCCGCACCGCCCCGGCCGCGCCACGCACCAAGGGGCTGCCGCCGTCGGCGAGTTCGGTCAGCACGTGGTGGAGCCGGATGCCTCCGGAGAGGTCCGCCCGCCGGGCCAGCTCCACCAGCGCCCGGGCGTCGTCCGCGTCGTCCGATCCGCCGAGCCCTTCCAACTGCCGCACCGCCGCCACCGTCACGACCTCGGCCGCCGCCGCGAGCGCGCCGAGAACCGGGTCGGCAGCGGCGGGCGCCTCGCCCTGCGGCGCGGCGACCGCCGGACCACCGGTGGGCGGCGTCGTGACCGGCGCCCCCGGGGCCGCGGTGGAGGAGGCCGGGTCGGCGGGCGCCGAGGGCTGGTGCGTGGCGGTGAGGCGGTCGAGGAGGGCGAGCCCGTCGAGCAGGTCGGGGAGGGTGCCGCTCGACGGGAGGACGGCGGTGAGCTGGGTCAGACGGGTGTCGGTGAGGGCGGGCAGGCCGCAGGCGGCGGCGTCGGCGAGGCCCCGGAGCACCTCCCGGGCGGTGGGACCGTCCGCCTGCTGTTCGCGGCGCAGCCGTTCCCGCAGGGCTCCCTCGGCCGCCTGGGCCGGGGTGACGCCCCGGGTGCCGGCCACGGTCAGCATGGCGGCGACGGCCGGGGTCCAGCGGACGCGCCAGCGGGTGGTGAGGGTCTCGGTGCCGCCCGCGCCGGTGGTCTCGACGGTTTCGGCGTAGGGGACACCGCAGACGGTGAGGCGGTTGAGCAGGAGTTCGCGGCGCCGGTCGAGCGGTGAGCGGAGCGGGTCGAGGCGGAGTTCGCGGGGCGCCGACTCGGCGGTGTCCCCGGGACCGGGGAGGCCGAGGTCGGCGAGCAGCCGCTCGACGGCGGGGCCGAGGCCGCTGCGCGGGGCGGCCGGGGTGGGCTCACCGGTGCGGGTGCCGACCAGGACCTTCTCCAGGGCGCGGGCCACCGTCCGGCCGCGTCCGAGGGGTTCGCCCTGGGCGAGGACGGTCTGCACCGCCTCGACGAGTTCGCCGCGCCCGGGGGCCGCGAGTGCGCGCAGCCGGGCGAGGTCGCCGGCCAGCCGGACGATCTCGCGGGCGTCGGCCGGGCCGGAGGGGTGGTCCTGGGCGCGCAGGGCCTCGCAGATGCGCACGGCGGTGCGGACGAGCGCCTCGTCGAGCCGGTTCGGATCGCCGGCGGCGTCGAGCACGGTGTGCTGCCACTCGGGGTCGCGGATGCCGGCGGGGTAGCCGGAGCGGGCGTCGAGGAGGGGGTAGGTGTACGGGATCAGGGAGACCACATGACGGGCGTCCGGGGTCGGCTCGTCGGTGAGCGCGGTCGAGCCGGCGGGCCCGGTGGGCTCGCCGGGTGCGTCCTGGGTGAGCGCGGGGGCGTGGAAGGCGCCGATGACGGCGGCGACCCGGCGCCCGCCCGCGCCCGCCTCCCGGATGCGCTCGCGCATCCAGGCCTCGCGCCGCAGGTCGTACGGGTCGACGCCGGGGCCGTCCTCGGCGTCGCGGCGCAGCGCCCAGCCGACCAGCAGCGCGGCGCGCCGGACGGCCTCCGGGGCGGAGCCGGGGGCGGCGGTCTCGACGAGGCGGTCCCAGAGGTCCTCGTCGTCGTCGCGGCCGGTGAGGCGGTGGCGCAGCGCGTCGGCGACGCCGGGGCGGGCATCGGGGCCGGTGCGCTCGCGTCCGGTGCCGCGGTCGCGGGCGGCGAGCGGCAGGTCGCAGGCGATGGTCTCGACGCCGTGGCGGCGGGCCCAGCGCAGGGCGGCGAGTTCGGGCGAGAAGTCGGCGAAGGGGTAGAAGGCGAGGCCGGGGCCGTGGCCGGCCTCGGCGCCGATGCCGTCGGCGCGCTCGTCCGAGCGGTCGGCGGCGGGCGCGGCGGCGAGGGCGACCGGAGCCTTGGTGGCGTCGTCGGCGAGCAGGTCGAGCCAGGGCTGGAACTCGGCGGGCAGCTCGACCAGCAGCACCTCGGGCGCGGCGGCGTCGAGCAGCGCGGGCACGACGGCGCTGAGCGAGGGCGCGTGGTGGCGTACCCCGATCAGGTAGGGGCCGGGCGTGTCGAGGCCGGACGCGGCCAGTCGGGCGGCCTGGGCCTCGACCGTCCCGCGCGGGTCGTCGAGACCGGGGCCCGCCCCGCCGGGCGGCACCGCGCTGCTCATGTGTTCACCTCTCGGTGGAAGGTCGGAAGGTCGGAAGGTCGGAAGGTCGGAAGGTCAGAAGGTCGGAGGTTCGGAATCGGAGACGGGGAGCGGGGGTGGGCCAGCAGGCCGGCGGTGAGCGACCGGGCGCGGGCAGCGGTGTCGGTACGG
>NZ_JBHVPZ010000008.1:0-288683 GCF_042887135.1 Kitasatospora sp. NPDC057965 | reverse complement strand
CGTGGCCCCCACCGCCGCGGCCTCCGCGCCACAGGAGTCCGCACCGCCGCAGCCCACCCCCGGCACCCGGCCGACCGCCGCCGAGGCCACCGGCCCCGAGCTGGTGCAGCTGCGCGGCCCGGCCAAGGCCGTCGCGACCAACATGGACGCCTCGCTGGAGGTGCCGACCGCGACCTCGGTGCGCGCCGTTCCGGCCAAGCTGTTGATCGACAACCGCATCGTCATCAACAACCACCTGCAGCGCGCCCGCGGCGGCAAGGTCTCCTTCACCCACCTGATCGGCTACGCCCTGGTCCAGGCCGTCAAGGCCTCGCCGGGCATGAACCACAGCTACAAGGTGGAGGACGGCAAGTCCTACCTGGTCAAGCCCGAGCACGTGAACCTCGGCCTGGCCATCGACCTGGTCAAGCCGAACGGCGACCGCCAGCTCGTCGTCGCGGCCATCAAGAAGGCCGAGACCCTCGACTTCTTCGGCTTCTGGCAGGCCTACGAGGACATCGTCCGCCGGGCCCGCGCCAACAAGCTGACCATGGACGACTTCACCGGCGTCACGGTCTCGCTGACCAACCCCGGCGGCATCGGCACCGTGCACTCCGTGCCGCGCCTCATGCAGAACCAGGGCACCATCGTCGGCGTCGGCGCCATGGAGTACCCGGCCGAGTTCCAGGGCTCCGCCCCGGAGACCCTGGCCCGCCTCGGCGTCTCCAAGATCATGACGCTGACCTCGACCTACGACCACCGCGTCATCCAGGGCGCGGCGTCCGGCGAGTTCCTGCGCACGATCCACCAGCTGCTGCTTGGCCAGAACGGCTTCTACGACGAGATCTTCGAGTCGCTGCGGATCCCGTACGAGCCGGTCCGCTGGGCCACCGACGTCGCCACCACCCACGACGACGAGGTCAACAAGACCGCCCGCGTCATCGAGCTGATCCACTCCTACCGGGTCCGCGGCCACCTCATGGCCGACACCGACCCGCTGGAGTACAAGCAGCGCAAGCACCCCGACCTGGACGTCACCACCCACGGCCTCACCCTGTGGGACCTGGAGCGCGAGTTCGCGGTCGGCGGCTTCGGCGGCCAGCGGATGATGAAGCTCCGCGACATCCTCGGCCTGCTGCGCAACACCTACTGCCGCACCGTCGGCATCGAGTACATGCACATCCAGGACCCGACGCAGCGCAAGTGGCTGCAGGACCGCCTGGAGAAGCCGTACACCAAGCCCGAGCGCGAGGAGCAGCTGCGCATCCTGCGCCGGCTGAACTCCGCCGAGGCCTTCGAGACCTTCCTGCAGACCAAGTACGTCGGCCAGAAGCGCTTCTCGCTGGAGGGCGGCGAGTCGCTCATCCCGCTGCTCGACGCCACCATCGACGCCGCCGCCGAGCACCGCCTCGACGAGGCCGTCATCGGCATGGCCCACCGCGGCCGCCTCAACGTGCTGGCCAACATCGTCGGCAAGCCGTACGGCAAGATCTTCGGCGAGTTCGAGGGCAACCTCGACCCGAAGTCCATGCACGGCTCC
Organism: Kitasatospora sp. NPDC057965; assembly: GCF_042887135.1. Classification (NCBI taxonomy): domain Bacteria; kingdom Bacillati; phylum Actinomycetota; class Actinomycetes; order Kitasatosporales; family Streptomycetaceae; genus Kitasatospora; species Kitasatospora sp. NPDC057965. Next base: position 287,164 of record NZ_JBHVPZ010000008.1, on the reverse strand, counting down.
GGCGACGTGAAGTACCACCTCGGCTCCGAGGGCACCTTCACCGGCCTGGACGGCGAGACCATCAAGGTCTCGCTCGCCGCGAACCCCTCCCACCTGGAGGCCGTGGACCCGGTCGTCGAGGGCATCGCCCGCGCCAAGCAGGACATCCTGGACCAGGGCGGCACCACCTTCCCGGTGCTGCCGATCCAGATCCACGGCGACGCGGCCTTCGCCGGCCAGGGCGTCGTCGCGGAGACCCTGAACATGTCGCAGCTGCGCGGCTACCGCACCGGCGGCACCGTGCACGTCGTGGTGAACAACCAGGTCGGCTTCACCGCCGCCCCGGCCTCCAGCCGTTCCTCGATGTACTGCACCGACGTGGCCCGCATGATCGAGGCCCCGATCTTCCACGTGAACGGCGACGACCCGGAGGCCGTGGTCCGCGTCGCGCGGCTCGCCTTCGAGTTCCGCCAGGAGTTCCACAAGGACGTGGTGATCGACCTCATCTGCTACCGCCGCCGCGGTCACAACGAGGCCGACAACCCGTCGTTCACCCAGCCGCTGATGTACGACCTGATCGACAAGAAGCGCTCGGTGCGCAAGCTGTACACCGAGGGCCTGATCGGTCGCGGCGACATCACCATGGAAGAGGCGGAGCAGGCGCTCCAGGACTTCCAGGGCCAGCTGGAGAAGGTCTTCGCCGAGGTCCGCGACGCCGCCCAGGCCCCGGCCGCCGCCACCGGTGGCAAGCCGGTCGCCGACTTCCCGGTCAACATCCAGACCGGCATCTCCCAGGAGATGGTCAAGCGGATCGCCGCCTCGCAGGTCAACCTGCCGGACTGGCTGACCGTCCACCCGCGTCTGCTGCCGCAGCTGCAGCGCCGCGCCGGCTCGGTCGAGGACAACACCATCGACTGGGCGATGGGCGAGACCCTCGCCATCGGCTCGCTGCTCATGGAGGGCCACCCGGTCCGCCTGGCCGGCCAGGACAGCCGCCGCGGCACCTTCGGCCAGCGGCACGCCGTCCTGATCGACCGGACCACCGGCGAGGACTACACCCCGCTGCAGTACCTCACCGAGGACCAGGCCCGCTACACCGTGTACGACAGCCTGCTGTCCGAGTACGCGGCGATGGGCTTCGAGTACGGCTACTCGCTGACCCGCCCGAACGCGCTGGTCATGTGGGAGGCGCAGTTCGGCGACTTCGTCAACGGCGCGCAGAGCGTGGTGGACGAGTACATCGCCTCCGCCGAGCAGAAGTGGGGCCAGCACTCGGGCGTCACCCTGCTGCTGCCGCACGGCTACGAGGGCCAGGGGCCGGACCACTCGTCCGCCCGCCCGGAGCGCTTCCTCCAGCTGTGCGCCCAGAACAACATGACGGTCGCCATGCCGACCCTGCCGTCGAACTACTTCCACCTGCTCCGCTGGCAGGCGCACAACCCGCACCACAAGCCGCTGGTCGTCTTCACCCCGAAGTCGATGCTGCGTCTGAAGGCCGCGGCGAGCGCCACCGAGGAGTTCCTGTCCGGCTCCTTCCGCCCGGTCATCGGCGACAGCACCGTCGACCCGGCACAGGTCCGCAAGGTGGTCATCACCGCCGGCAAGTTCTACTACGACCTGGAGGCGGCCCGCACCGAGCGCGGCGTCACCGACACCGCGATCGTCCGGGTCGAGCGGCTCTACCCGCTGCCGGTGGCCGAGCTCCAGGAGGAGCTGGCCCGCTACGGCGACGACGTCCAGTTCGTCTGGGCCCAGGAGGAGCCGGCCAACCAGGGTGCCTGGCCGTTCATCGCCATGAACCTGGTCGACCACCTGCAGGTCGTCATCGGCCGCAGCGCCAACGGCGCCCGGCTGCGCCGCGTCGCCCGCCCGGCCTCCTCGGCCCCGGCGGTCGGCTCGGCCAAGCGGCACGGTGCCGAGCAGCAGGCGCTGATCGAGGAGGTCTTCTCGCTCTGACCCGCCGGTTGCGACCGGCCGGTGGCGAGGCCCCCGGCAGTACGGCCCCCCGTTCCCCTGGACTCCAGGGGAACGGGGGGCCGCCGCCGTTTCCGGGCCGGGACCGGCCGAGGTGCACGGGCCGATGTGCACCGGCTGTGTGCGAAGGTCCCAGCTCTGCAACCAATGCGGCACCGACCTGCGCGGCTTCCTGACGGGTCGATAGGTTATGCCTCGCCAGACCGCCGCCCGGGCAAGCCCGTCGCCGCGCCCCTTCCCGGCGGTCGGTGGACCTCACCGCTCTCCCAGGGGGATCAACCGCATGACCGCCGAAACGCCACGGGACGCCGCCGCCGCGCCGCTCCCGCCGGTCTTCCAACCGCTGCTCCCGGACGACCCCCGGGAGGTCGGCGGCTACCGGCTGTTCGCCCGGCTCGGGGCCGGCGGCATGGGCCGGGTCTACCTCTCGTACACGCCGGGCGGCCGGCCGGTGGCGCTCAAGGTGGTCCGCCCGGAGTTCGCCGAGGACGGCGAGTTCCGCCGCCGGTTCGCCCAGGAGGTCTCCAACGCCCAGCGGATCCACGGCCTCTACACCGCCCAGGTGATCGACTCCGGCGGCCTGGACGGCGACGCCCCGTGGCTGGTCACCGCCTACGTCCCCGGCCCGTCCCTGCAGCAGGTGGTGCGGGAGAACGGCGCGCTGCCGGTGCGCACCGTGCTGCTGCTGATGGGCGGCATCGCCGAGGCCCTGCAGGCGATCCACAGCGTCGAGGTGGTCCACCGCGACCTCAAGCCGGCCAATGTGCTGGTGGCCGGCGACGGCCCGCGGGTGATCGACTTCGGCATCGCCCGGGCCGCCGACGCCACCGCGCTCACCGGCACCGGCTACCGGATCGGCTCGCCCGCCTTCATGTCGCCCGAGCAGGCCCAGGGCAGCCCGGTCACCCCGGCCACCGACGTGTTCGCGCTCGGCGCGCTGGCCGCGTACGTGGCCGGCGGCGCCCCGCCGTTCGGCGACGGCCCGGACACCGCCGTGCTCTACCGGGTGGTGCACGAGCAGCCCGACCTGGACGCCGTCCCGGCCGGACTGCGCGAGCTGATCCTGCGCTGCCTGGCGAAGTCCCCCGAGGACCGGCCCCGGCCCGCCGAGATCATCGACGTCGCCCGCAACCACCCCAGCGTCGGCGGCCAGCTGCGGTTCTCCGACGACTGGCTGCCCAAGCAGGTCAACACCGAGATCACCCGCCGCTCGGACCTGCCGAAGACCCCGCCCACCCCGCTGCCGGCCGCGCCCGCCGCGCCGCCCGCTCCCCCGGCGGCCCCTCCGACGGCTCCTCCGACAGCTCCTCCGACGGCTCCTCCGACGGCTCCCCCGGCCGCGCCGGTGGCCGCGCCCACCGCGCCGTCCTTCGGTCCGCCGCCGCCCGGCTACGGCCCCGCCCGGCCGGACACCCCGCCGCCCGGCTTCGTGCCGCCGCCGCTCGGCGCGTACGGCGCCGCCCAGGTGCCCACCGAGGCCCCGGCCGGCCCACTGCTCGGCGCCCCGCCGACCGTCCAGCTGCGCCCGGAGCCGCCGTCCTACGACACCCCGCCGCCCGGGCCGGTGGTCACCGACACCCCCTCACCGGAACCGGCCCGCAAGGGCGGCGTCTCCTGGAAGGTGCTGCTGACCGTCGCCCTGGTGATGGCGCTCGGCGGCACGGCCGGCGGCGTGGTGCTGATGTCCAAGCTCGGCGGGAAGAGCGACGACAGGCAGAACACCGCCGCCGACACCCCGAAGAGCACCCAGCCCGCCGCCCCGCCGGCCAGCGCGCCCGCCGCCACCACCCCGGCCGCGAGCACTCCGCCCGCGTCGGGCGGCGACCCGGCCCCGACCGCCACCGCCTCCCCCTCGAAGTCCGCGTCGGCCGCTTCGCCGACCGCCTCCGCGACCCGCCCCGCGAAGTACGTGGAGGTCTACACGGACCAGGTGCTGTCCATCCCGCCGAGCGCCAACTACGAGTTCGACCTCAAGAACGGCAAGGTCGTGCCCGCCGGCACGGCGGACTGGAAGGTCGGCACCCTCGGCGCCGAGTTCCGGCTGAGCGAGAAGAGCGACGCCTACGTCGCCAAGGACAACGGCCCGCTCACGCCGGAGTCCTGCGCCGCCGGCATCGACCGCGAGCCGGCCGCCAACTTCAAGTTCGACAACCTGCCGGTGGACCGCCAGTTCTGCGTCCGCCAGCGGGCCTCGGGCTCGATCGTCGTGCTGAAGGTCGTCAAGCTCGGCGACAGCGACGGTGCGGCCACCTGCTCCCTCACCTACTACCGCAACGACGGCTGACCGCGTTCTATCCTGACCAGGTCGAATCCCCATCGGACCGGAGCGAACCGTGTACTTCACCGACCGCGGCATCGAGGAACTGGAGAGCCGGCGCGGCGACGAGGAGGTCACCTTCGAGTGGCTGGCCGAGCGCCTACGCGAGTTCGTCGACCTCAACCCGGACTTCGAGGTCCCGGTCGAGCGGCTGGCCACCTGGCTGGCGCGGCTCGACGACGAGGACGACGAGTGATCCGCTGACCCGGTGAACGGCCGTCGTCCGGGGCCCGGAGGCAACCGCCTCCGGGCCCCTTCGCATGCCCACCACGGGGCTCCCCGTAGGGGCCGACGTCCGGGTCCGCTCCGGGTCGGCCTCGGGGTGGGACGCCCTTGACTTCGCCGTCACGCGATATATCGTCTTCAGGAGAGACAACGCGATACATCGCGAGTTCCGAACGGGAGGCGGCAGAGATGAGCCAGTGGACGGTCGAAGGACCCGACAGGATCACCATCGAGGAGACGGTCCGGACCCTGCAGGTGCGCACGGTCGACGGCACGGTCAACGTGGTCGCCGCCGACGGTCCCGCCCGGCTGGAGGTCACCGAGCTCACGGGCGAGCCGCTGCACGTCACCCTGGTCGACGGCGTCCTCACGGTCACCTACAAGGACCTCAGCAGCTGGAACGAGTTCGGCGACGTCCTGAAGTCGGTCGACTCGGTGAAGGGCTTCTTCTCCTCCTTCAAGCACAAGCGGATCGCCGCCGTCACCCTGACCGTGCCGGCCGGCACCGAGGTCAAGGTCGGCACCGTCTCCGCCGCGACGACGGTCTCCGGTTTCACCGGGCACGTCTCGACGCAGACCGCCAACGCGGACGTCACCCTGGTCGGCCTGGCCGGGCAGACCGACGCCAAGACCGTCACCGGCGACGTGGACGCCCAGTCGGTGTCCGGCCGGCTGCAACTGAACACCGTCTCCGGCCGGCTCACCGTGGTGGCCGGCACCGCCGAGAAGGTGTCCGCCAACGCCGTCACCGGCGCGGTCACCCTGGACCTGGCCGGCGTCACCCCGACCGAGATCAAGGTCAAGACGGTCAGCGGCGCGGTCGGCGTCCGGCTCCCCTCGCCGGCCGACACCAAGGTCGAGGCCGGCACCACCAGCGGCGACCTCTCCTCCAGCTTCGACGAGCTCAAGGTCGGCGGCAGCTGGGGCACCAAGCGCCTCTCCGGCCAACTCGGCGACGGCAGGGGCAGCCTCTCGGTCACCACCGTCTCCGGCGCGGTCACCGTGCTGCAGCGGCCGGACGCCGACGACGACGCCCAGGTGGTCGTCCGGGAGCTGCCCACCGCGGAGGGTCCGTCCACCGGCCCCGACCTCACCAAGGAGTCCTGACATGACCCCCGTCTTCGGCCACGGCCGGCTCCGGCTCTACCTGCTGAAGCTGCTCGACGAGGCCCCGCGCCACGGCTACGAGGTGATCCGCCTGCTGGAGGAGCGCTTCCAGGGCCTGTACGCGCCCTCCGCCGGCACCGTCTACCCGCGGCTGGCCAAGCTGGAGCAGGAGGGCCTGGTCGCGCACAGCACCGAGGGCGGCCGCAAGGTCTACCGGCTCACCGACGCGGGCCGCACCGAACTCGCCGCCCGGCAGGGCGAGCTCGACGAGCTGGAGGTCGAGATCCGCGACTCGGTGGCCCAGCTGGCCGGGGCGATCCGCGAGGACGTCCGGAACAGCGCCCAGGACCTGCGCGAGCAGCTCTGGAGCGACGCCGAGCAGGCCCGGAAGAACGCCCCGCGGCCGGAGGCGGCGGACGGTGACGGGGGTGCCGGCAGCCCGTGGGCCGGACCGTGGGGCGAGCAGGCGGCCTGGCAGCGCGCCAAGGAGGAGTTCGCCGAGTTCAAGCGGCAGGCCCGGGAGCAGGCCAAGCGGGCCAAGGAGCAGGAGAAGGCCGCCAAGGCCAAGGCCAAGGCGGCCGAGGAGGAGGCCCGTCGGCTGCGCGAGCAGTCCCGGGCGGCGCGGACGGCGGCCCAGCAGGAGGCGCTGCGGATCAAGCGCCGGGTCGAGCAGCAGGTGCGCGAGCACGCGACGCGCGGCGACTGGCCGACCGGGCTGGCCGAGGGGCTCTCCGAGCTGACCAAGGGGCTGGCCGGGCTGGCCGACGCGGCCCGCTGGGGCCACCCGTCGGACGAGCGGGCCGAGAAGGACGAGAACGCCGGGACGGCGCGGCCCCCGGCCGGTGCGCCCGGCACCGAGCGGATCACCGTCACCCGGATCGACCTGGACAAGGACGAGCCGGCCGGTGCGGCCCCGGCCGATCTGCCGCCGTGGACCGCCACCGACCCGTCCGGCGACCCGGCCCGGGAGCTGGAGCGGCTGCTCGACCGCTTCCGCGACCAGGTCCGCGACGCGGCCCGGGACGGCGGGGTGACGCCCGACGGCCTCGCCGAGGCCCGCGGTCTGCTCGGCGAGGCCGGCGAGCGGTTGAAGCGCCTGCTCGGCTGAACCGGAGCCCGGGCGCCCGGCACCCCGCTTGGGTGCCGGGCGCCGGCCTGTCAGGACATCAGGTGGTCAGGGCATCAGACGGTCAGATGGTCAGGGGGTGAGGACGATCTTGCCGAAGACGTCGCCCCCGGCCATCCGGGCGAAGGCCTCCGGCGCCCCGGCCAGCGGCAGCACCGAGTCGATCACCGGGCGGACGCCGGTGGTGGCGCAGAACGAGAGCAGCCCGGCCAGCTCCTCCTTGGTGCCCATGGTCGAGCCGACCACCTTCAGCTCCAGGAAGAAGATCCGGTTCAGCTCGGCCGCCGCCGGGTTGGGCCCCGAGGTGGCGCCGGAGATGACGATCGTGCCGCCCGGGCGCAGCGACTTCACCGAGTGCGACCAGGTGGCCGCGCCGACCGTCTCCAGCACCGCGTCCACCCGCTCGGGCAGCCGGGCCCCGCTCGGGAAGGCCGCGTCGGCGCCCAGCTCCACCGCCCGGGCCCGCTTGGCCTCGTCCCGGCCGGTGACCCAGACCCGCAGGCCCGCCGCCCGGCCGAGGACCACCAGCGCGGTGGACACCCCGCCGCCGGCGCCCTGCACCAGGACGGTGTCACCGGGCTTCACCCCGGCGTTGGTGAACAGCATCCGATAGGCCGTCAGCCAGGCGGTGGGCAGGCAGGCGGCCTCCTCGAAGGAGAGCGCGGCGGGCTTGGGCAGCAGGTTCCAGGTGGGGACCGCCACCTGCTGGGCGAAGGTGCCCTGGTAGCGCTCGGTGAGGATCGAGCGGGGCTCGTCCGGCCCGACCCCGTGCCCGCTCTGGCCGATCACCGAGTGCAGCACCACCTCGTTGCCGTGCTCGTCGACACCGGCGGCGTCGCAGCCGAGGATCATCGGCAGCTTCCCGGCGGGCAGGCCGACCCCGCGCAGGGACCAGAGGTCGTGGTGGTTCAGGCTGGCGGCCCTGACCGTGACCACGCTCCACCCGGGGCGGGCCTGCGGTTCGGGGCGCTCGCCGAGCTCCAGCCCGCTCAGCGGGTCGTCGGCGTCGATTCGTGCGGCGTAGGCGGCAAACATGCCCCGGACGATAGCCAGAACGGCCCCGGGCCCGGAACAACGCGAAGCTGTGACGCGTGTCCCGGGCCCGGGCGGGGTGTTCCTGACGCTCTCCCGCCGACTACCGGCGCGCGACGCCCTCCGCGCGGGCGGCCTCGGCGACGGCCTTGCTGACGGCCGGCGCGACCCGCTCGTCGAACGGCGAGGGGATGACCTTCTGCGGCGTCAGCTCGTCGGCCACGACGCCCGCCAGCGCCTTGGCGGCGGCCAGCTTCATGCCCTCGGTGATCCGGGTGGCCCGGACCTGCAGCGCGCCCGCGAAGATGCCCGGGAAGGCCAGCACGTTGTTGATCTGGTTCGGGAAGTCGCTGCGCCCGGTGGCCACCACGGCCGCGTACTTGTGCGCGACCTCGGGGTGGATCTCCGGGGTGGGGTTGGCCATGGCGAAGACGAACGCGCCCTCGGCCATGGTCGCGACGACCGGCTCCGGCACGGTGCCGCCGGAGACGCCGATGAAGACGTCGGCGCCGGCCATCGCGTCGGCCAGGGTGCCCTTGAGGCCGGTGCGGTTGGTCAGCCCGGCGATCTCCGCCTTGACGTCGGTGAGGTCCTCGCGGCCCTGGTGCACCACGCCCTTGCGGTCGCAGACGGCCACGTCGCCGATGCCGGCGGCGAGCAGCATCTTGGCGATGGCGATGCCGGCCGCGCCGGCGCCGGAGATGACGGCCCGCAGCGAGCCGAGCTCCCGGCCGGTCACCTTGGCGGCGTTCCAGAGCGCGGCGGTGGTGACGATGGCGGTGCCGTGCTGGTCGTCGTGGAAGACCGGGATGTCCAGGGCCTCCTGGAGCCGGCGCTCGATCTCGAAGCAGCGCGGGGCGGAGATGTCCTCCAGGTTGACGCCGCCGAAGGAGGGGGCCAGCCGGACCACGGTCTCGACGATCTCGTCGACCTCGGTGCAGGCCAGCGCGATCGGGACCGCGTCCACGCCGCCGAACTGCTTGAACAGGATCGCCTTGCCCTCCATGACGGGCAGCGAGGCCTCCGGGCCGATGTCGCCCAGGCCCAGCACGGCGGTGCCGTCGGTGACCACGGCCACCGTGTTGGACTTCCAGGTGTAGTCGTTCACGAGCTCGGGCTGCTCGGCGATGGCCGTGCAGACGCGGGCGACACCGGGGGTGTAGGCGAGGGACAGGTCGTCCGCGTCGCGCACCGGGACGGTCGCCCGGACCTCCATCTTGCCGCCACGGTGGAGCGCGAACACGGCGTCGACCGGATCGTCGGTGTCCTGGGTACTGCTGTGGATGATCTCCGCTGCCACGATGACCTCTTCGTCATTGATCGAGCGAGGACACCCGCCGACGGAGCGGACGACCCGGCCGGTTCCGGCTTCCGGCGACCGGTGGCCGGTAACCGGAACCCGGGAACGCCGAAGCGCCCCCGGGAAAGGCTGGGTCGGGGCGCCGCCGTCGGACGAGCGCCCTCGGATGAGGGTTTATGGATTTGTCTGCGTTGGTCCGCGCTGTGCTTCCGGGCCGAGCGTAGGTCGGACGAGGGCATCGCACCCATGCCTTTTCGTCCAAGTCACATGGTTGTCATACGCCTCACAGCCACCTGGCAGTACCAGGCGCGTGAGAACCGGGCCCCGGCGCGGCAATGGCGGACGCAGCACGCACACCCGCAGGAGTGAACGCAGACGCGGAGGGGAGGCCGGTGCCTCGGATACGGAGTCGTCGTCCTGGACTTCCGTTCCTGCGCACCCCGAGCCTGTTGCGGCCCGGCGGTCTGGTTCGAGCGTCGGGGGTCACCCGGTACCGAATTCTGACACACCCGGCGCCGGGCCCGGCAGGCCGGGATGGGAGGATCCGTTCTTCCGCCATCTCGCGTACACCTCCGCGACGCCGCGGCGCCGTCCCCTCCCTCCCACAGGAGCAACCGATGCACCAGCGTGCCCACTCCCGCCGCCCGGCCGTCACCGCGCTCGCCCTCGCCACCGCCGGAGCACTGCTGCTGAGCGGCTGCGGAGGGGAGGAGACGGCGGCCAAGGACCCGGTCCAGGAGATCAGGGCGAAGCTGCCGAAGGCACAGCAGTCGGCGAAGGTGCTGCGGATCGGGATGGACGTCAACTACCCGCCGGTGGAGTTCCGGGGCGCCGACGGCAAGCCGGACGGTCTGGATCCGGACATCGCGGCGGCACTCGGCCGGATCCTGGACCTGCGGATCGAGTACGTCGACACGCCCTTCGACAAACTCCTGCCGGATCTCCACGCCAAGCAGTTCGACGTGGTGATGTCCGCGCTCAGCGACATCCGCCAGCGCCGTGAGGGCGTGGACGAGGCCGGCAAGCCGGCCGGCCAGCCGGTGGACTTCGTCGACTACTTCATCGCCGGCACCTCGATGGTGGTCGCCAAGGGCAACCCGAAGGGCATCCGCACCCTGGACGACCTCTGCGGCAAGACCGTCGCGGTGCAGTCCGGCACCACCCAGGAGGAGATCCTCGCCCGCCAGACCACCGCCTGCACCCGGACCGGCAAGCCGCTCACCGTGCACAAGTTCGACACCGACCCCAAGGCGCTGGCCGAGGTGGCCGCCGGCACCGCGCACGCGGGCCTGAACGACTTCCCGGTGGCGGCGTACGCGGCGAGGACCACCGACGGCGGCAACCGCCTGGAGGTGGTGACCGGCTCGCAGTCCCGGTCCAACCCGTACGGGATCGCGCTGCGCAAGGAGGACGCCCAACTGCGCGACGTGCTGGCGAAGGCGGTCGACCAGCTGATCCGCAGCGGTGAGTACGACAAGATCCTCGCCAAGTGGGACGTCGCCGCGGGCGCGGCCCAGAACGCGGTGGTCAACGGGGGCATCTGAGCGGTCCGGGCCGGGCACCGGCGGGGCCCGGCCCGTCACGCGGGGGACTACGAGGTGGTCTGCATACTTATGCACGGAGTGACAGGGACACGGAATTCGTCCGAATAGCGGACGGCATGGCCCCCCGTTATCCGATTTTGATCTGAATCAGGGCCACCCGACCGTCATCAGATGGCAGGATTCCCCCCATCTCGGATCGAGCCGGCCACTGGTCGAGGCGGCCCGATCGACGCCCACCTCGGCGGACGGTGGCGGAGACGCAGTACCTGGAACCACCCCAGCGCAGTTCTCCCAGCCCCACCCGTACAGCGCCGTACGGCCTTTGCTGCCCCGGTACGCCGCTCCCCCGCGGCGCCCCCGCCCGACCTCTCCCTCAGGAGGAGATCCCCCATGATCGTCCGCACCCAGCGCACCCGTCTCCTCGCCACCGCGGCGGTGCTCGCGTCCGCGTCGCTCGTGCTGACCGCCTGCGGCAGCAGCAAGTCCTCCTCCAACAGCGGTGGCGCGGGCGCCAATCCGAGCGCCAGCGTCGCCGCGGTGACCGCCGACCCGGCGCTCGCCCCGCTGGTCCCGGCCGACCTCAAGAGTTCGGGCAAGCTCGTCGTCGCCGCCGACGCCTCCTACGCGCCCAACGAGTTCAAGGACGACAAGGGCAACATCGTCGGCCTCGACGTCGACCTGGCCGACGCGATCGCCAAGAAGCTCGGCCTGGCCGTCGACGTGCAGAACGCCGACTTCACCTCGATCATCCCGGGCATCACCGCGAAGAAGTACCAGCTCGGCATGAGCTCCTTCACCGACACCAAGGAGCGCGAGCAGACCGTCGACATGGTCAGCTACTTCACCGCCGGCAGCGCCGTCGCGGTCAAGAAGGGCAATCCGGACAAGATCGACCCGAAGGACCTCTGCGGCAAGAAGGTCGCCGTCCAGACCGGCACCACCCAGGCCCAGGAGATCACCGACGTCCGCAACCCGGAGTGCGGCAAGGCGGGCAAGCCGGCCATCCCGAACGACGGCGACAAGTTCACCCTGCAGACCGACGTGACCACCGCGCTGGTCTCCGGCCGCGACCAGGTGATGATGGCCGACTCCCCGGTCGTCGACTACGCGATCAAGCAGACCAACGGCCAGCTGGAGAAGCTCGGCGACACCTACGACAGCGCGCCCTACGGCGTCGTCGTCGACAAGGGCTCGCCGCTCGGCGCGGCCGTCCAGGGCGCCGTCCAGTCGCTGATCGCCGACGGCACCTACAAGCAGATCCTCGCCAAGTGGGGCGTCGAGGCCGGCGCGATCTCCAAGTCCGAGATCAACGCCGCCAAGAGCTGATTCCGCGCACCACCACACCCCCCTGAGGCCCCAAGGTGAATTCTTCCGAGCAGGGGGCGGTGAAATCGGGACGGCCTGAGACCATCAAGGCCGTCCCGGTGCGCCACCCCGGACGCTGGGCCGGAGCCGCCGTCATCGCCGTTCTCGCGGCGATGCTGCTCCACGCCCTGATCTTCAACCCCGCGTTCCAGTGGGACGTCGTCACGGACACGCTGCAGAACGAGCAGATCCTGCACGGCATCGGCGTGACCCTGGAGCTGACCGTCCTGTCCATGCTGATGGGCGTGGCCGGCGGCGTGCTCCTCGCGATCATGCGGCTCTCGCCGAACCCGCTGCTGTCGGGGACGGCCTGGTTCTACATCTGGATCTTCCGCGGCACCCCCGTCCTGGTGCAGCTGGTGTTCTGGAACTTCCTGGGCGCCCTGTGGCCGAGGCTCTCCCTCGGCATCCCGTTCGGGCCGGAGTTCTGGTCCGAGTCGACCAACACCCTGATCCCCACCTTCACCGCCGCCCTGCTCGGCCTCGGCCTCAACGAGGCGGCGTACATGGCGGAGATCGTCCGCGGCGGCATCCAGTCGGTGGACGAGGGCCAGACCGAGGCCGCCCACGCGCTGGGCATGAGCCGCGCGGCCGCGCTGCGCCGGATCGTGCTCCCGCAGGCGATGCGGGTCATCATCCCGCCGACCGGCAACGAGACCATCTCGATGCTGAAGACCACCTCGCTGGTCCAGGTCATCTCGCTGTCCGAGCTGTTCACCGCCGGCCACGACATCTACTCGCGGACCTTCCAGACCATCCCGGTGCTGGTCGCGGTCAGCATCTACTACCTGATCATGACCTCGATCCTCACGGTGGGGCAGTACTACATCGAGCGGCACTACGCTCGTGGTGCGAACCGGACCCTGCCGCCCACCCCGCTCCAGCGGCTGCGGCTGCTGTTCGGCGGCCGGCCCGCCCCGAAGGCCAAGAACGACGTGGTCCCCGGACTCGAGGGAGGCGGCCACGTATGACCGACCTGACCAAGACCCCCGCCGGCGCCGCCGCCGGCACCCCCATGGTGAAGGCCGAGGGCGTCCACAAGTCCTACGGCCAGGTCGAGGTGCTCAAGGGCATCGACCTGGAGGTCCGGCAGAACGAGGTGTTCTGCCTGGTCGGCCCGTCCGGCTCCGGCAAGTCGACCTTCCTGCGCTGCATCAACCACCTGGAGAAGATCAACGGCGGCCGCCTCTGGGTGGACGGCGAGCTGGTCGGCTACCGGCAGCGCGGCGACAAGCTCTACGAGCTCAAGGACCGCGAGGTCGCGCTCAAGCGGCGGGACATCGGCATGGTGTTCCAGCGCTTCAACCTCTTCCCGCACATGACCGCGGTGGAGAACGTCATGGAGGCGCCGGTCCAGGTCAAGCGCGAGTCCAAGGCCGCGGCGCGGGAGAACGCCATGGCCCTGCTGGAGCGGGTCGGCCTGGCCGCCAAGGCCGGGAACTACCCGTCCCAGCTCTCCGGCGGCCAGCAGCAGCGGGTGGCCATAGCGCGGGCGCTCGCCATGAAACCCAAGCTGATGCTCTTCGACGAGCCGACCTCGGCGCTCGACCCCGAGCTGGTCGGCGAGGTGCTCGACGTCATGCGCGGGCTCGCCGACGAGGGGATGACCATGATCGTGGTCACCCATGAGATGGGCTTCGCCCGCGAGGTCGGCGACGCGCTGGTCTTCATGGACGGCGGCGTGGTCGTCGAGTCCGGCAACCCCCGCGAGGTGCTCACCGACCCGAAGCACGAGCGCACCCGCGCCTTCCTCTCCAAGGTGCTCTGAGCGCACCGCCCCCGCGGCGCCCGGCCGGCAGGTCCTGCCGGGCGCCGCCGCTTTCCCGCTTTCCCCCTTCAGGTAATAGGCTGGAGGCAATCAGCCCGTTACCGCCCTGTGGAAGGACCACCGTGGAGCTCGCCTCGTACGCCGATCTGGCCGTCCGGCTGGTGAACACCGAGGAGCCCGAGCGCGGCACCGACTCGCTGACCTCGGTGGACGCGGTGCGCGGGCTGTTCTCCGACGCCGCCCGGGCCCGCGACCTCGCCGACGAGTCCGACCTGCCCCGGCTGCGGGCCGTCCGCACCCGGCTGCGCGGGGTCTTCGAGGCCGCCGCCGAGGGCGAGGAGATCCGCAGCGTCGACCTGCTGAACAGCCTGCTGATGGAGTTCCCGGTCAGCCCGCTGGTCTCCGGGCACGACTACCTGGACGAGGCCGGCCGGCCCCGCTGGCACCTGCACCTCGCCGACAACTCCCCCACCGCCACGGCACACTTCAGCGCCGTCGCCTGCATGGGCCTGGCCGTCCACCTGACCGGGCTGGGCGCCGACCGGCTCGGCATCTGCCAGGCCGCGCCCTGCCGCAACGCCTACCTGGACACCTCCACCAACCGGTCCCGCCGGTACTGCTCGGACCGCTGCGCGACCCGCGCCAACGTCGCCGCCTACCGCGCCCGCAAGCGCCTGGAGGCCGCCGCGGCGGCTGCCGACGCGTCCTAGGGCCGCTTCAGGAGCCGGGCAGCTCCTCCGGGCGGACCCAGACACCGAGGCGGCGGGCCAGCCCGGGGATCCGCGCCAGCGGGCCGGAGAGCAGCAGCCGCTCCAGCCGGCGGCCGGGGGCCAGCCAGGCCGGGCGCGGGCGCAGCCGCAACAGCACCCGGCCGAGCACCAGTTCGTCCGGCACCGCGCCGTAGCTGCGGCTGTCGCTGTCCACCGGCCGGTTGTCGGAGAGCAGCCACCAGCCCTTGGGCCGCCGGCCGTCGGCCCGCTTGACCACCAGCAGGTTCTGCTGGAACGGGTGGCGGAAGACCACCACCGCGCCGGGCCGGATCCGTGCGCCGTACCGCACCAGCAGCTGATCGCCGTCACGCAGGGTCGGCACCATCGAGTCCCCCGCCACGTCGATCAGCCCGAACGGCGCGCCGCCCGCCGGGGGTCCGTCCTCCGGTTCCGCGCTCCGTGCCACGACTCCTCCTCCCGGCCGGCGTCCCGCCGAGTCCCGCTGTCGCACACCAGTCTGCCGCACGGACCGTCACCCGCCGATGTCCGGATTCACCCGGTTCCGGCTCCGTCTTTTGCCCTAGGCCCGCCGCCCGACCGAGAAACCACAGGGGCCGAAGGGTAATCTCGGGCCCGGGAAGACGATCTAAGGAAGGACTCCCCATGCTCTCTCGTCTGTTTGCACCGCGCGCCACCGCCCACGCCCACTGCGACCTGCCCTGCGGCGTCTACGACCCGGCTCAGGCCCGCATCGAGGCCGAGTCCGTCAAGGCCACCCAGGAGAAGTACCAGGCCAACGAGGACCCGCACTTCCGCGCCCGCGCCATCATCATCAAGGAGCAGCGCGCCGAGACCGTCAAGCACCACATCTCGGTGCTGTGGAGCGACTACTTCAAGGCCCCGCACTTCGAGAAGTACCCGCAGCTGCACCAGCTGATCAACGACACCCTGAAGGCCGCCTCGGCCGCCAAGGCGTCCACCGACCCGGCCACCGGCCAGGCGCTGCTCGACCTCATCGCCGAGGTCGACAAGATCTTCTGGGAGACCAAGCAGGGCTGATCCCGCCCGCGCCGTCTCCGACCGCCCCCGTCCGCACCCCGGACGGGGGCGGTCGCGCGTTGTGAACGGCCTCACTGCACCGGTAAGGGTTGCCTACCCTGAGCGCTTGTTATGCTGCCAGGGCGTCCAGAGGGGGAAGCCGGTGCGAATCCGGCGCTGACCCGCAACGGTAAACGGTGCCCCGTGCCCGTGAGCCCGATCGCCCGAGGACGCCGACCTCCCGACAACTCGCCGTGGACTGCGAGGGGATGGCGCCCCGGCACACCCGCGCCCGGGCGCGCCGCCCCGCGCCGTCCGCGGCCGGACGCAAGGCGCACCCACGTGAGCAGCACCGCGACCGCACCGGCCACCGCCGCCCCACCGGGTCCGCGCCGAACACCCGCGGTCCCGCTGGCCGCCGTCCTCGCCGTGGCACTGCTGCTCTCGCTGGTCTGCGCGGTCGCCGTGGGCTCCTCCGGACTCGGCTGGGGCCAGGTCCTGCGGCTGCTGCGGGCCGGGCTGACGGGCGGCCGGCTGGAGGCCGACGAGGCCGCCGCCTACGCGATCGTCTGGGAGATCCGGCTGCCGCGCGCCGTGCTGGCCGCCGTGGTCGGCGCCGGACTCGCCGCCACCGGGGTCGCCGTCCAGGCGATGGTCCGCAACGCGCTCGCCGACCCGTTCGTGCTCGGCATCTCCTCCGGCGCCTCGGTCGGCGCCAACGCCGTGCTGATGCTGGGCGCCTTCGCCTCGCTCGGCGTCTGTGCGATCTCCGTCTCCGCCTTCGCCGCCGCCCTGCTCGCCATGGTGCTGGTCTACCTGACGGCCCGTAGCGCCCACGGGCTCACCCCGCTGCGGCTGGTGCTCACCGGCACCGCGATGTCCTACGGCTTCTCCGCGGTGACGGCGCTGATGGTCTTCGCCGCCGCCCGCGGCGAGGCCGCCCGCTCCGCCATGATGTGGCTGCTCGGCAGCCTCGGCGGAGCCACCTGGGGCTCGGTGCCGATCGCCGCCGTCACCGTGCTGGCCGGGCTGGCCTATCTGGCCTGCGCCGCCGGGCGGTTGGACGCGCTGGCGATGGGCGACGAGACGGCCGCCTCGCTCGGCGTGGACCCGGACCGGCTGCGCCGCGAGCTGTTCGTGGTCACCGCGGCCGTCACCGGCACCGTGGTCGCGGTCAGCGGGGCGATCGGCTTCGTCGGGCTGATGATCCCGCACCTGACCCGGATGCTGGTCGGCGCGGGCCACCGCCTGGTGCTGCTGATCGCGCCGCTCGCCGGGGCGCTGCTGCTCGTCTGGGTGGACATCGTCTCCCGCACCCTGCTGGCGCCCGCCGAGCTGCCGGTCGGCGTGGTCACCGCGGCCGTCGGGGTGCCGTGCTTCCTGCTGCTGATGCGCCGCCGCGGCTACTCCTTCGGCGGTGGCCGATGAGCACCGCCACCCCCGCCACCGACGCCGCCACCGACCCCGCCGCCCTGGACCTCGCCGTCGACCGGGTCTCGGTCGAGCTGGCCGGCGTCCGGCTGGTCCACGACGTCACGCTGACCGCCGCCGCCGGCCAGGTGGTCGGCCTGATCGGCCCCAACGGCAGCGGCAAGTCCACCCTGCTGCGCTGCGTCTACCGGGCGTTGAAGCCCGCCGCCGGCGCCGTCCTGCTGGGCGGGGACGACCTGCACGCGCTGGCCCCGCGCGAGGCCGCCCGGCGGGTGGCGGCGCTGCCGCAGGAGCACTCCGCCGAGTTCGACTTCACCGTGGCC
This sequence comes from Kitasatospora sp. NPDC057965, assembly GCF_042887135.1. Classification (NCBI taxonomy): domain Bacteria; kingdom Bacillati; phylum Actinomycetota; class Actinomycetes; order Kitasatosporales; family Streptomycetaceae; genus Kitasatospora; species Kitasatospora sp. NPDC057965. The sequence continues at coordinate 269,925 of NZ_JBHVPZ010000008.1, read as the reverse complement.
GAGGTGGTCGGCATGGGCCGGCTGCCGCACCGGCGCGGCGCCCTGGCCGGGCCGTCCGGCGGCGACGAGGACCGCTGCGCCGGGGCACTGCGCCGGGTCGGCGCCGCCCACCTGGCCGCCCGGGGCTTCCTGAGCCTGTCCGGCGGCGAGAAGCAGCGGGTGCTGATCGCCCGCGCGCTGGTCCAGGAGCCCCGGGTGCTGGTCCTCGACGAGCCCACCAACCACCTGGACATCGCCCACCAGCTGGAGGTGCTGGCGCTGGTCCGCGAGGCCGGCCCGACGGTGCTCACCGCGCTGCACGACCTCAATCTGGCCGCCGGGCACTGCGACCTGCTGTACGTGGTCGTGGACGGCCGGATCGTCGCCTCCGGGCCGCCCGCCGAGGTGCTCGAACCCGGCCTGCTGGCCGAGGTGTTCAAGGTCCGCGCGACGCCCGTGCGGCACCCGGTCACCGGCGCCGTCCAGCTGCTCCTCGACCGCCTGCCCTGACCGCTCCCCGCCCCTCCCCGACCCGTCCTACCGAGGATCCCCATGCGCACCAAGGCCGTTGCCTCCGCCGCCCTGCTCGCCCTCGTGCTCACCGGCTGCGGCGCCGAGATCGCCCCGAGCGGCGACGGCGCCACCGCCGCCTCCGCCCACTACCCGGTGACCGTCGACAACTGCGGCACCGGGCTCACCTTCAAGGAGAAGCCGGCCCGCACGGTGACCAACGACGTCGGCATCACCGAGCTGATGTTCGCACTCGGCCTGGAGGACCGGATGGCCGGCTACGTGATGCCGGACGACAAGGGCCAGGTCGACAAGGTCGCCTGGAAGGACGGCTACCAGCGGGCCAAGTGGCTCTCCAAGGACCAGATCACCAAGGAGACCGTCCTGGAGGCCGGGGCCGACCTGGTCTTCGCCGGCTGGCACTACGGCTTCGACGAGGGGAAGGGCTTCACCCCGCAGACGCTGTCCGGCCTGGGCATCGGCTCCTACGTGCTCACCGAGTCCTGCCGCAGCGGCAAGGGCACCGAGCGCGGGGTGATGGGCCCGCTCGACGCGCTGTACACCGACCTCGTCAACCTGGGCGAGATCTTCGACGTCCGGGACCGGGCCGACCGGCTGGTCGCCGACTTCAAGGCGCGGATCGCCGCCGTCCCCGAGCCCGCGCACCGCCCCGACGTCTTCCTGTACGACAGCGGCGAGGACAAGCCGTACACCTCGGGCCGGTTCGCCGCCCCGCAGGAGATCATCGCCAAGGCCGGCGGCCGCAACGTGATGGACGACGTCGCCGACTCCTGGACCACGGTGGGCTGGGAGAGCGTGGTCCGGCGCGACCCCGAGGTGATCGTGATCAACAACTACGGCACCCCGGACGCCGAGGCCAAGCGCAAGTTCCTGAAGTCCTTCCCGCCGCTGGCCGGCGTCTCGGCCGTCCGCAACGACCGGATCTTCGTGCTCGACTACGTCGACCTGGTCGAGAGCCCGCGCAACCCCGCCGCGATCACCGCCCTGGCGGAGTACCTGCGGACCGTCCCGGCCCGCTGAGCCGGGGCCGTCCGCACCGCCGTCCGCGCCGCCTCCGGCCGGTTCCGACGGGCGTACGCTCAACAGTACGAGCCGACGGAACCGACCGGAGGAGCGAGAACATGACCACCATGGCCGCACCGTCCGCCTTCGACGTCCGGGCCCTGCGCGAGGGCATCGAACGCGCCGACGCCGGGGCCCTGCTGGCGCTCTACGCGGACGACGCCGAACTGCGCGTGGTCGACCGCAAGACCCAGCCCAGCCACCCGCTGGTGATGCACGGGCGGGACGAGATCGGCGCGATGCTGGACGACCTCTACGCCCGCGAGATGAGCCACACCCTGGAACAGGTGGTGGTCCAGGAGGACCGCCTCGCCTTCCTGGAGTCCTGCCGCTACCCGGACGGGGTCCGGGTGCTGGTCAGCTCCACCGCCGAGCTTCGCGACGGCCGGATCGCCGACCAGACCTCCGTCCAGGTCTGGGACGAGAACGAACCCGCCCAGTAGGCTCGGAACATGATCCGCACCGCCCTCCCCTCCGACGTCCCCGTCATCCACGCCATGATCCGCGAGCTCGCGGAGTACGAGAAGGCCGCCCACGAGGCGGTCGCCACCGAGGAGCAGCTGCACGGCGCGCTGTTCGGCACCGACCCCGCGCTGTTCGGCCTGATCGCCGAGGACGACACCACCGGCGAGCCGGTCGGCTTCGCGCTCTGGTTCCTCAACTACTCGACCTGGCGCGGCACCCACGGGGTCTACCTGGAGGACCTGTACGTCCGCCCGACCTCCCGCGGCGGCGGCCACGGCAAGGCGCTGCTGCTGGAGCTGGCCCGGATCGCCGTCGAGCGCGGCTACTCCCGGATGGAGTGGTCGGTGCTGGACTGGAACACCCCCTCGATCAACTTCTACAAGTCGCTCGGCGCCGTGCCGATGGACGGCTGGACCGTCTACCGCCTGACCGGGGACGCGCTCACCGCCGCCGGCACCCGCTGAGACCGGCGCGCGGACGGCGCGCGCCGGAGGCGTACGGGGACGGCGTCCGAACCACTGCCACCCTGTGTCGCGATGCCTTACCATGAGTGACTCCCGCACCGGGGCAGGAACGCGGTAACGTCTCGGGCGGACGGCGGCGTCCGGCCGCCCCCTGAGGGGTATGACCGGAACGTACCGCACCACCCCTCTGGACAGTTGGGGCGAAGCAGTTGAGCCAAGCAACAGACAGTGCCGCGGCCACCGGCCCGGAAGCACAGCGCGTCACCCAGGAGGTGAGGGTGTCCCAGATCGACGGCGAGCCCGGAGTCCAGGACTTCGTGGAGGTCCGGCTGCCCGCGGCCGGGGCCTACCTCTCGGTCCTGCGGACGGCCACGGCCGGCCTCGCGGCCCGGCTGGACTTCACGCTGGACGAGATCGAGGACCTGCGCATCGCGGTCGACGAGGCCTGCGCCATCCTCCTCCAGCAGGCCGTCCCCGGCTCGGTCCTCTCCTGCGAGTTCCGACTGGTCGGCGACTCCCTGAAGGTGATCGTCTCGGCACCCACCACCGACGGCCGGGCGCCCGAGCGGGACACCTTCGCCTGGACGGTGCTCTCCGCGCTCGCCGGCGAGGTCGAATCGGCGGTCGCCGAGGACAGGACCGTGTCGATCAGCCTGCACAAGAAGCGCGGCGGCACCACCGCCCACTAGGTCCGCCGCGGCAGCGCGGCAGCAGCACCGAACAAGGGCCGTCCGCCCGGCACCACCGGGCCGGACGGACGGCTCCCGGTACCGCCCCCACCCGGCGGTACGACCAACGAGACGAACCGGGGCCGGCGGTCCCGGTGCTCCCGGAACGGAACGGGGGAATGGCCGTGAGTGATCTGGACCGTACCGGCCTCGCGACGGCGGGCCCTGCCGTACCGACCCAGGCGAGCGTTCCCGGCCTCGCCGCCAACGACGAAGCGCACCCGAAGGACGCCCACCGGATGAGCCAGCCGACCGAGCCGACGCCGCAGCCGTCGCCCGATCAGTCGCCCCCGCCCGTGCCGCCGGCCGCGGACCTCCCGGACACCGGCCGCCCGGACGACGGACCGGACGGCGACGGCCTGGACACCGAGCCGGCCGAAGGGGGCGCCGACGACGCCACCGAGAACACCGGGAGCACCGCCGAGGCGGCGCGGACCCTGCGCGCGGCGGTGCCCGCCCAGGGCCCGCAGCGCACCGGCGCGCCGGACCGCGAGGCGGCCCGGGCCCTGTTCGTCCGGCTCTCCGCACTGCCCGAGGGCTCCCCGGAGCGCGTCGAGCTGCGCAACCAGCTGGTGCGGATGCACATCCCGCTGGTCGAGCACCTGGCCCGGCGGTTCCGCAACCGGGGCGAGCCGCTGGACGACCTGACCCAGGTCGCCACCATCGGGCTGATCAAGTCGGTGGACCGGTTCGACCACGAGCGCGGGGTCGAGTTCTCCACCTACGCGACACCGACCATCGTCGGGGAGATCAAGCGGCACTTCCGGGACAAGGGCTGGGCGGTCCGGGTGCCGCGCCGGCTCCAGGAGCTGCGACTGTCGCTGACCACGGCGACCAGCGAACTCTCCCAGCGGCACGGCCGCTCCCCCACGGTGCACGAGCTGGCCGAGCACCTGGGGATCTCCGAGGAGGACGTCCTGGAGGGCCTGGAGTCCGCCAACGCGTACTCCACGCTGTCGCTGGACGTGCCGGACAGCGACGACGAGTCGCCGGCCGTCGCGGACACCCTGGGCGCCACCGACGAGGCGCTGGAGGGCGTCGAGTACCGCGAGTCGCTCAAGCCGCTGCTCGCCCAACTTCCGCCCCGCGAGCAGAAGATCCTGGTGCTGCGGTTCTTCCGGAACATGACGCAGTCGCAGATCGCCGCCGAGGTGGGCATCTCGCAGATGCACGTCTCCCGGCTGCTCGCCCGGACCCTGGCGCAGCTGCGGGAGAAGCTCCTGGTCGAGGAGTAGGGCGCCCCGGCGGGCGCAGACGACTGACGGCCGCCCAGTGGCGGCCGTCGGGTCGTACGGATGCGGTGGCAGGCGGCGGTCCGCCGCGCTCAGGCCTCGTGCGGAGCGTAGAGGGCCGCCGTCGCCTTCGGGCTGAGCAGCGCGCCGATGCCGACCAGGCCGAGCAGGCCGATGCCCACGCCGACCGGGACCATCGCCCCGCCGCTCTGCCACATGTAGTAGGCCACCGGCAGGCAGATCGAGTTGGTCAGCACCGCGGGGCTGCGGCCCCAGCGGCGGGTCCTGAGCAGCGCCCGGGCGGCCAGCAGCGGCGCCACGCCGAGCAGCACGATCACCAGCCCGCCGAACTCGTTCAGGGCGAGCTGCTTGGACTGGCCGGACAGCGCGGCGACCATGTCCCAGACGCCGACGACGGCCAGCGCGGCGCCCTCCACGGCGGTGATGGCGGCGCCCAGGGTGAGGGCGGCCGGCCGGTCGGCGCCGGACGCGGGTACGGGTGCGGAGGATTCTGCGGTCACTCCAGCAGGGTAGCCGCCGGTTGGTCCGTACCGCCCCGTAGGCTGGGCCCATGCGCGCTCTCCTGGTCGTCAATCCGAAAGCGACCACCACCAGCGGTCGCACCAGGGACGTCCTGATCCACGCCCTGCGCAGCGACCTCAAGCTGGAGGTGGCGCAGACCGAGTACCGCGGCCACGCGCGCGACCTGGCCCGGGAGGCGGCGGAGGACGGCACGGTCGACCTGGTGGTGGCGCTGGGCGGGGACGGCACCGTCAACGAGGTGGTCAACGGGCTGCTCTCGCACGGCCCGGGCGACAAGGTCCCGCGGCTGGCCGTGGTCCCCGGCGGCTCGACCAATGTGTTCGCCCGCGCGCTGGGCCTGCCGAACGACCCGGTGGAGGCGACCGGCGCGCTGCTGGACGCGCTGGAGCACCGGCGCGAGCGCGGGATCGGGCTCGGCAAGGCGATGACCGAGGGGCTGCCGGACCGCTGGTTCACCTTCACCGCCGGCCTGGGCTTCGACGCCGGAGTGGTCGGCCGGGTCGAGGAGCAGCGCCGGGCGGGGCGCAAGTCCACGCACGCGCTCTACGTCACCCAGGCGCTGCGCCACTTCGTCACCCAGCGTGAACAGCGCAGGTCGGGCCCGGTCTCGCTGACCATGGCGGGCCGTGAGCCGGTGCCCGGGCTGGTGCTGGCGATAGTCAGCAACACCTCGCCGTGGACGTTCCTGGGCAACCGCCCCGTATACCCCTCCCCGCGGGCCTCCTTCGACTCGGATCTCGACGTCTTCGGCATCACCCGGATGACCGCGTTCGGCACTGCTCGAACGGTCCGTCAGATCCTGCGGTCGCACGGCCCTTCGAGCGACGGCGGCGCCCAGTCCGGCCCTTCCGGCAAGCACGTCGTCTCCTATCACGACGTCCGCCACTTCACCTTGGTTTCGGAGGAACCCGTCCCGTTCCAGGTCGACGGGGACCACCTTGGATCCAGGAGTCGCGTCAGTTTCACAGGCGTACGGCGGGCACTGCGTGTGATTGTGTGACTAGAAGGGCCCTTCCTCCTTCTTCTCGAACGCACAAGCCCCCTTCACTCCATAGAAGTACCGGCTGTGAGCTAGGCGACACCGAAGAATCCAAAATTCCTCCCTGAAGGGGGTTGTATCCGGGCCCGAGGTTTGCGAACCTCTACATGGCGATCGGGACACATCGCAGCGACGGCAACCCTCGAAACCTGGGGGGCCGACCGCGGGGTGTCCCTCGAATCGCGCGAATCCCCCCAGCACAGACCTCCCGGGCCCGATGGGCCTTTGGTCTCTTTTGCTGTTGCGGGATTCGTGAAAGCGTTCACATTCACAAGGACCATCGATGTGCCGACCGGGCAACCCCCGCCGGCAGGAGGAGTTGGACGACCATGGACTGGCGCCACCGCGCTGTCTGCCGCGAAGAGGACCCGGAGCTGTTCTTCCCGATCGGGAACACCGGTCCTGCTCTGCTGCAGATCGAGGAAGCCAAGGCCGTGTGCCGCCGCTGTCCGGTCATGGAGCAGTGCCTCCAGTGGGCCCTCGAGACCGGCCAGGACGCCGGCGTCTGGGGCGGCATGAGCGAGGACGAGCGCCGCGCCATGAAGCGCCGTGCCGCCCGCAACCGCGCCCGCACCGCCTGATCACACGCCGTAGTACCAGCAGTAACCACAGCACCGATCAACACATGATCACAGGCTTCGCCTGCACCTCCTGGTGAAGCCTTCCGTACAAAGGGCCTTGCTCGACGAGGTCCCGCGACACCGGCCCGCCCAGCCACTTGATACTGTTCACTTAGAGCAATATTGTGGAGCTGTGGCGCTCACCGTGTGCAACGCACCGGTTGGTGTCGCACCACCCAGAGCCCCCGTTCCGGCCGACTCCCCCCGACGGCCGGAACGGGTTGAGAGGCCCTGTCGACCCACCCCCCCCCGGTCGACAGGGCCTCGTTTCTGTTTCCCGGCCGGGTTCTCCACCCGTGCGGCGGAGGTGCAGGAGCACGCGACCGGCGCCCACGCCGGACGCGCGCCCCCTGCGCACCTCAGCGCGCTTCAGCACACCTCAGCGCACCGGGATCTCCAGGACCACCTTGGTGCCGCCGTTCGGGCCGGCCACCATGTCGAAGGTTCCGCCGAGTTCCCCGGTGGCCAGGGTCCGCACGATCTGCAGCCCGAGGTTGCCCGCCTGCTGCGGGTCGAAGCCCTCCGGCATGCCCTTGCCGTCGTCCTGCACCGTGATCAGCAGGTACTCCTCCGGCCGGGCCCCGCCGGTCCAGCTGTCCGACCAGCCCATGCCGGTGGCCGGCGCCCGTCCGCGCAGCGCGCTCACCTCCAGGTTGCCGGAGGCGGTCGGGCCGAAGGCGTGCTCCAGCGCGTTCTGCAGCAGCTCGGTCAGCACCATCGCCAGCGGGGTGGCCACCTCGGCCGACAGGATCCCGAAGCTGCCGCTGCGCCGGGTCGCCACCCGGCCGTCCTGGGACAGCTCCATCACCATGGCCAGCACCCGGTCGGCGATCTCGTCGAAGGCCACCTGCTCGTCCAGCGCCTGGGAGAGCGTCTCGTGCACGATCGCGATCGAGCCGACCCGGCGCACCGCCTCGTCCAGGGCGGCACGGCCGGATTCCGACTCCATCCGGCGGGACTGCAGGCGCAGCAGCGCGGCGACGGTCTGCAGGTTGTTCTTCACCCGGTGGTGGATCTCCCGGATGGTGGCGTCCTTGGTCATCAGCTCGCGGTCGCGCCGGCGCAGCTCGGTGACGTCGCGGCAGAGCACCAGGGAACCGGTCAGGGTGCCCTTGGGCTTGAGCGGGATGGCCCGCAGGGTGACCACGCCGCCCTGGGCCTCGATCTCGGTCTGCCGGGGGGCCCAGCCGCTGGCCAGCTTCACCAGCGCCTCGTGCACGGCGGCCCGGGAGGGCGGGGCGAGGTCGGCGGTGGTCCGGCCGAGGTGGCTGCCGACCAGGTCGGTGGTGAGGCCGAGCCGGTGGTAGGCGGAGAGCGCGTTGGGGCTGGCGTAGGTGACGGTGCCGTCGGCGTCCAGGCGGATGAGGCCGTCGCCGACCCGCGGCGCGGCGTCCATGTCGGCCTGCTCGACGCCGGGGTAGGGGAAGGTGCCGGCGGCGATCATCTGGGCGAGGTCGGAGGCGCTCTGCAGGTAGGTGAGTTCCAGCCGGCTGGGGGTGCGCACGGTCAGCAGGTTGGTGTTGCGGGCGATCACGCCGAGCACCTTGCCCTCGCGCCGCACCGGGATGGACTCGACCCGGACCGGCACCTCCTCGCGCCACTCCGGGTCGCCCTCGCGCACGATCCGCCCCTCGTCGTAGGCGGCGTCCAGCAGCGGGCGGCGGCCGCGCGGGACGAGGTGGCCGACCATGTCGTCCTGGTAGGAGGTGGGGCCGGTGTTGGGGCGCATCTGGGCCACCGAGACGTACCGGATGCCGTCCCAGGTGGGGATCCAGAGCACGAGGTCGGCGAAGGACAGGTCGGAGAGCAGCTGCCACTCCGAGACCAGCATGTGCAGCCACTCCACATCGGCACCGGTCAGGGTGGTGTGGCGGCGGACGAGTTCGTTCAGCGAGGGCACAGGGCGAGCGTAGCCCCAGGGGGGCGCGGCCGGGCCCCGCGCACCCCGTCGACCTGCGCCGCCGGGCCCTCCCCCAGGTTGTCCAGACCAATTTTCGGAGAGGCCTGGACAAGCCAGATTGGTCTAGTCCACAATGAAAGGGCACCAAGGAGAGGCACCCGCGCAACTGCCCTGACCGCGCGAGGCCCCTCCTCGGTCGGACGCCGCCGAACGAGGACCCCGCACAGTTCTCGATCGTCACCGGCGACCGACGACAGCTCCGGGCTGCGGTGCCGCATGGGTTGAGGGTCCCGTGTCGGCGCCGTGGCCCGTAGTGTTTTCCGGACTTTCTTCCCGCGCCCCGCCGAGGGGCCGGAAAGGCCCGAGCCCCCGTCCACAGGCTGTGGACGGGGGCTCGGGCCTTTCGGCGGACCCGCGTCAGTGGGTCTCGGTGACCTTGGCGAGCGCGCGCGGGGCGTCCGGGTCCTGGCCGCGGGCGATGGTGACCTCGTAGGCCAGCAGCTGCAGCGGCAGGATCTCCAGGATCGGCTGCACCTCCTCGGGCACACCGGCCGGCAGCGCGAAGCCCGCCGAGGCGGCCTCGACCTGCGACTGCTGGCCGACCACGACCAGGTCGGCGCCACGGCCGCGCAGGCGGTCCAGCACCGGCTGCAGGGCCTCGCCGCCCTTGCCGTCCGGGACGATCGCGATGACCGGGGAGACGTTGTCGACCATGGCCAGCGGGCCGTGCAGCAGGTCGGCGCCGGAGAACGGGGAGGCCGGGATGTAGGTGGTCTCCATCAGCTTCAGCGCCGCCTCGCGGGCGGTCGGGTAGCCGTAGCCGCGCGAGGTGATGACCAGGCGCTGGGCGAAGCGGTAGCGCTCGGCCAGGGCCTTGACCTCGTCCTGGCGGGCCAGGATGCCGGCGGCCAGCCCGGGCAGGACCTTGGCGGCCGCGCCGTCGCCACCGCGCAGGCCCTCGACGAGCAGGTACAGCGCGAGCAGCTCGGCGGTGTAGGTCTTGGTGGCGGGCAGCGCCTTCTCCGGCCCGGCCAGCACGTCGATGTGGAACTCGGAGACCTCGGCCAGCGGCGAGCCGGCGTTGTTGGTGACCGCCAGGGTGATGGCACCGGCCTCGCGGGCCGCCTTGGTGGAGGCGACGAGGTCCGGCGAGCCGCCCGACTGGCTGACGGTGATCACCAGCACGTCGGTCAGGTCCGGCTTGGCCCCGTAGGCGGTGGTGGTGGACATCGAGGTCAGGCCGGCCGGCTTGCCCAGCAGGATCTCGATCAGGTACTTGGCGTACAGCGCGGCGTTGTCCGAGGTACCGCGCGCGGTCAGGAGGACGAACCGCGGCTTGCGGGCGGCGATCCGGGACGCGATCTCGAAGATCTTGGGGGCGCCCTCGTCAAGGATGCGCTGCAGGACGGCCGGCTGCTCGGCCATCTCCGCCGCCATGATCCGGCCAGGGACGGTCTGCGTGTCGGACATCGTGGGTGTGCCTCCGATGAGATGGTTCCACCCCGACCGGACGGGAATGCCCGGCGGGGACCTCTACGGCGGCGAGTCCGCACACTCGCTGCGATGAATGCTGCCGCAATCCTACGGGGGCCGCCCGCCCGGAGCACATCCGAGGAGGCGGTCACGGCAGGTCCCGGCGGCCCGGCGTGCTCGGAGCCCCTCCCGGCGGTGCGGGGAGGGGCTCCGGCGTCCGGGGCGGCGGCGGCTCAGCCCGCCTTGTTGATGAGCTGGTCGATGGCGGCGTCCGCCTCCTTGGTGGCCTGGTCCACCGGCTTGCCCTTGAGGATGGCGGTCAGCATGTCGGGCAGGACCTTCTGCTTCTCCACCAGGCCCCAGCCGGGGGCCAGCGGGGTGAACCAGGCGTCCGGCACCGCGTTGGCCGCGGCGGCGGTGCTCGGCTTGTTCTTCAGCGGGTTCAGCTGGGTGAGGTTGTTGGGCAGGATGTCCTTGTCGGCCAGCGCCTGCTCGGACTTGGCGCTGGTGAACATCCGGACCCAGTCGGTGGCCAGGGCCGCCGTGGGCGACTTGGCGGTGACGGCGAGGGCCGAGCCGCCGATGAAGGTCGGCAGCGGCTTGCCGCCCGGGCCGGGCATGGTGGCGACCTTGACCGCGTCCTTGAGGCTCGGGTCACCGGTGACCGGCGCGACGACGCTGGACGCCTCGTAGCCGTTGCCGTAGAAGGACGCCGCGTGGCCGCGGGCCATCGCCTCGTACTGGTTCTGCTCGTTCAGCGACTGGTCGCCCTTGTTGTACTTGCGCACCAGGTCGACGAAGTGGTTGATGCCCTGCTGGGACTTGGGGTCGCTCAGGGTGCCGTGCCAGCTGCCGCCGCTGTCGAAGCGGGCGATGGCGCCGCCGTACGCGGACACGTAGCTCATCGCCGCGTACCAGTACTGGCCGGGCAGGTAGAGCGAGGAGAAGGTCCGGTCGGCCTTGTTCTTGTCCGCGATCTTGTCGAGCGCCGCACGCAGCTCGTCCTCGGTCTTCGGGAAGTCGGCACTGCCGGTGGCCTGCTGGAAGGCCGCCGAGTTGTAGATGGCGACCCGGGCGCCCGCGTAGTAGGGCACGCACCAGAGCTTGTCCTGGTAGGTGCAGGTGTTGGCGAGCGCCTTGATCCAGGTGTCGGAGTTGTCGAAGGTGGTGCGCTCCACCGGCGCCAGCGCGCCGGAGAGCACGTACTTCATGGTCTCGGTGTTGCCGAGCTCGACCACGTCCGGGGCGGCGCCGTCGGCGATCGCCTTGTCGAGCTTGGCCACCTTGTCGGCCCAGCCCTGGTAGGCGAGCTTGAGGGTCACGTTCGGGTACTTGGCGGCGAAGTCGTCGTTGACCCGCTGGACGAGGTCGGGCCAGTTCTTCTGGGCGTCGTCCATCAGCCAGACCGTGACGGTGCCGGTCGCGGCCTGCGGGTCCGCCGAGGCGGTCTTGTCGCCGCCCGACGCCGAGCCGCCCGAGGAACACGCCGTCAGTCCGGCGGCCAGCGCCATGATGCCGACCGTCGCCATGAACCGACGCTTTCTCACGCCATCCTCCGAGGGTGTTTTAGAGCTGGTGCCCGCCGGCGGCGCGCCGGCGCCCGACGGGACGGTGTCCGGGGAGGGCGGCGAAGAGCTTAGGGGTGGGCCAATACCACATCCGGCGAAATTGAAATTCGAACCGGATGGACTGGACTCTGGCCTAGACCACAGTTGGTGTCAACGCCAAATGGCCTGGCGGCCACGGCCGTTGCAGACCTGTTGTACCGCGTGGCGATCAGTCGCACGACGGTCACCCTAGGTAGAACTTAAGGCTGCCTTAAGGATGATTTGAGGGAACATCGTCAGACTGCGAAGTCGCAGGTCACCGGGCGTCGAACGAGCGGAAAACAGAACGGGCCCGCCATGCGACATGCGCATGGCGGGCCCGTTGCCGCAGGTGCCCCGGCACCCGGCGGCACGATCCGACGCGGACTCAGCCGATCGCCCCCGACTGGCCGGTGAGCACCTCGACGGCGGCCAGCCCGCAGACCCGGGCCGCGCCGTGGGTGGCGATGTACAGCGCGCCGACCGGCTCGGACTGCGGCAGGCCCATCTCGACCACCGCGGCGTCCGGACGGGCCGCCAGCAGCCGGTTCAGCCCGGCCGACATCCACTCGTGGCGGTGGGCGTCGCGGACCGCCAGCACCAGGCGGCGGTCGGCGGCCCCGGCCAGCACCTCGGACACCACGGCGTCCAGCACCGCGGCCTCGGCGATCTCCGGGCCGATGGCGCGGGTGCGGGTGCCCGGGAAGCGGTCGGCCAGCATGCCGGCCACGCCCCACGGGGTGACGTCGCCGACGGCGATGTTCGGCTCGGCGGAGAACGAGGCCACGAACGGGCGCTCGGTCACCGGCAGGACCTCCTGACCCGGCGCGCGGACCACCCGCAGCGCCCGGCGGGCCGCCCGCAGGCCGACCGCGAGGTCCGCCTCCGGCCGCTCGCCCTGGGCCGCGATCCGGGCCCAGCTGCCCAGCGAGCGCACCCGGGCGGCCGCGTCGGCGAGCCGCTCCTCGGGGAGCCGGCCGGACTGCACGCCCGCCACGATGGCGTCGCGCAGCATCAGCACGGTGTCCTCGTCGGCCAGGCCGCCGCCCACGCAGATCGCGTCCGCGCCGGCCGCCAGGGCCAGCACGGTGCCCTCGCCCATGCCGAAGGTGTCGGCGATGGCGCCCATCTCGATCGCGTCGCTGACGATCAGGCCCTGGTAGCCGAGGCCGCCCTGCTCGGGGGCCGCGCGCAGCAGGTCGCGCAGCACGGCGGGGCTGAGCGTGGCGGGCAGCTTGGGGTCGAGCGCCGGAACCATGATGTGGGCCGTCATCACGGCCTTGGTCCCGGCGGCGATCGCGGCCCGGAAGGGCACCAGGTCGCGCGAGCTCAGCACGTCCAGGTCGACGTCGATCACCGGCAGGCCGATGTGCGAGTCGACGGCGGTGTCGCCGTGGCCCGGGAAGTGCTTGGAGCAGGCCGCGACGCCGGCCGACTGCAGGCCCTCCACCCAGGCGGCGGTGTGCCGGGCGCACAGCTCCGGGTCGGCGCCGAAGGAGCGCACGCCGATGACCGGGTTGCGCGGGTTGGAGTTGACGTCGGCGGTCGGCGCCCAGTTGTAGTTGACGCCGGCGGCGGCCAGCGCGCGGCCCAGCTCACGGGCGACGTCGCGGGTCAGCGCGGGGTCGTCGATGGCGCCGAGGGCGAGGTTGCCCGGCCAGGACGAGCCGGAGCCCGCTTCCAGCCGGGTGACGTCACCGGACTCCTCGTCGATGGCGATCAGCAGGTCGGGGTTCTCGGCCCGCAGCGCGGAGGTGAGCGCGGCCAGCTGGCCGAGGTCGGCCACGTTGCGGTCGAACAGGGCGACCGAGCCGAGGCCGGCCGCCAGGTGGCGGCGCAGCCACTCCGGCGGCTCGGTGCCGACGAAGCCGGGCTGCAGGACGGTCAGCGCGTCGCGATGGAGCTGGTCGGAGGCCGGGAGGGTGGGGACGAGGATGCTCACGGGGGATCAGCCCTTCACGGCGCCGTCGGTGAGGCCACCGACCGCCTTGCGCTGCAGGAAGACGAACAGGACCAGCACCGGGATGGCGAACATCGTGGACGCCGCCATGGTGGCACCCCAGTCGTTGCCGAAGGCCGTCTTGAAGGAGGACAGCCACAGCGGGAGGGTCTGGCCCTGCTCCTTGTTGAGGATCAGGACGAGCGGGAACTCGTTCCACGCGGTGATGAAGCCGAACAGCGAGGTCGACATCAGACCGGGGGCCAGCAGCGGGAAGATCACCTTCACGAAGGCCTGGGTGCGGGTGCAGCCGTCCACCATGGCCGACTCCTCCAGCTCCTTGGGCACCGCGGCGATGAAGCTGCGCAGCGTCCAGATCGTGAAGGGCAGCACCATCATCATGTAGAAGAGGGTCAGCGGCACCAGGCTGTTCAGCAGCTCGTTGTCGCGCGAGATCATGTAGACCGCGATGGTCATGACCTCCCACGGCGCCATCTGCGCGGCCATCACGACCAGGACGAAGGCCTTGCGGCCGCGGAAGCGCATCCGGGCGATGGCGAAGGAGGCGAGCGTCGCGATCACCAGCGAGGCCAGCACGGCGCCGACGGTGACGGTGAAGCTGTTGCCGACGTACGTCCAGAAGTTCTTGGCGTTGACCGCGGTGACGTAGTGGTCGAGCGTCCCGTTGAACGGGATGAAGACCGGCGTCTTGCTGATGATGTCGCCGTCCTTCTTGAAGGACGTCGCGACCATCCAGTAGACGGGGAAGATGAAGAAGACGAAGAGGACGACCGCGATGACGTTCGGCCAGCTGCGTCCGATGAGCGAGCGCCTCACAGCTCGTCCTCCTGCTTGAGCATGATGCGGAAGTAGTACGCCATCAGGGCGACCAGCATCAGGATGGTGAGCACGGCGATCGCGGAGCCGACGCCGTAGTGCTGGCCCGAGGAGCCCTCCAGGAAGGCGTGCACGGGCAGGTTCCGGGTCAGGTTCTCGGGCCCGCCGGCGTTGATCGCGTAGACCTGGGTGAAGGCCTTGAACACCCAGATGACCTCGAGGAAGGTGGTGGCCAGGAAGAAGGGCTTCAGGCTGGGGAAGACCACCGAGCCGAAGATCTTGAAGGCGCCGGCGCCGTCCATCCGGGCGGCCTCGTACAGCTCCTTCGGGATCGTGGTCAGGCCCGCGTACATGTTGAACGCGACGAACGGGATCGACTGCCAGACGATCAGCAGGATGATCACGAAGTAGGTCGAGTACTGGTCGCTCATCCAGTTGTAGTTGGCCATCGAGTGCCAACCGAACTTGTCGAGGAACCAGTTGACGACGCCCCACTGCTGGTCGAACAGCCAGGTGTAGACGGTGGTCGCGGCGACCACCGGCATGGCCCAGGCCATCAGCAGCCCGACCGAGAGCACCAGGCGCATCCACTTGCCGAGGCGGTTGAGCAGCAGGCCGACCAGGGTGCCGCCGGCCATGATCAGCACGACGTTCACCAGGGTGAAGGCGACCGTGCGCCCGGTGACCGCCCAGAAGTCCGGGTCGGTCAGCTGCTCCTTGTAGTTGTCGAAGCCGTTCCACTCGGTCAGGTGCATCACGAGCTGGCGCCTGTTGAGGTTCTGGAACGACAGCAGGACCGTCTTCAGGAGCGGCCAGCCCAGCAGGGCCAGCGTCGCCACGGTGGCCGGCAGCAGCAGCAGGTAGGGGGCGGCCTTGGCGCCGAAGCTCCGGCCGTCCGCCGATCTGGCACTCTTCTTCGGGGTGCCGTTGGCGCCGCCACCAACGGCGCTCGTCTCGATACTGGCCACAGCAGCCTTCCCTGAATCCGGAGACTGTGTGTGCACCCGCTCGGAATGCACAGCCATCGTTCTCACTTCCTCATAACCCGACCACGACGGACAGGCGCCGCCCACCGGCCCCCCGCCGGGAGCCGGTGAGCGACGCCGCTCGATTGCTTACTGCTTCTGGTTGAGCCGCTTCGCGATCTCGTCGTCGTACTTCTTCGCGGTGGCCGCGTAGTCGCCGCCCTGCAGGGCCGCGGTCAGGAACTCCTTGATCGGGTTCGGCTTGTCCTCGACGCTGGCCCAGTTCGGGGTGTTCGGGGTGATGGCACCCTGCTTCGAGGCCGGCACGGCGGCCTTCGCGAAGTCACCGGCGACCTGGCTGCTCAGCGACTCCTTGTTCGGGATGTTGCCGGCGGCCGCGACCAGACCCTCGTTCTTGTCGTTGAGGGCGACCTTCAGGAAGTCCTTGGCCATGTCGGTGTTCTTGCTGTTCTGGGCGATGGCCAGGTTCGAGCCACCGAGGAACACACCGGACGCCTTGTCAGCGGTCTTGCCCGGGAGCGGGAAGAAGCCGATCTTGCTGGCCGACAGCTCCTCCTCCTTCGGCAGCTCCCAGCCGAGGCCGATCATGGTGCCGACGTTGCCCTTGGCGAAGACGTCCTTCTGCTGCGGGGTGGCCTCGTCCTTGTCCTTCGGGGCCTTCGAGTAGCTCTGCAGCTTCTGGTAGGTCTCGAAGGCCTTCTTCGCCTCGGGCGAGGACAGGCCGCCGACCCACTTGTCGCCTTCCTTCTTCGCGATCTTGCCACCCTCGCTGGTGAGCAGACCGAAGTAGACGTACCACTCCTGGCCCGGCATGTAGATCGCGTCGTCGACGCCGGCGGTGGTCTTGAGCTTGTCCAGGTCGCCGTAGAACTCCTCGAGGGTCTTCGGCGCGTCCTTCAGGCCGGCCGCGGCCCAGAGGTCCTTGTTGTAGGCGACCACGCGGTTGGAGACCCACCACGGGGCGGCGTACTGCTTGCCGTCGAGGACGGCGGCCTCGTTCTGGTTGGCGGCCCAGTCGCTGCCCCCCAGGTACGCCTTGTCCTTGGTGATGTCGAGCAGGCCGCCCGAGGCCGCGTAGCCCGCGGTCTGGGTGTTACCGACCTCGACCACGTCGACCGAGCCCTCGGAGAGCGCGGCGGTGATCTTCTGGCCGATGCCGTCCCACACCTGCTCCTGGAAGTCGATCTTCGACCCGGGGTAGGTCGACTCGAACTCGGCCTTGACGGAGTCGGTCCAGCCCTTGGGGGCCGAGCCGGTCATGAGCCAGACCTTGAGCGTCTTGCCGTTGTAGTCCTTCTTGCCCGAGGAGGCCGCGGTCGAGCTGCCCGAGTCGCCGCCCTCCTTCTTGGCGTCCGAGCCACAGGCCGCGAGACCAACAACCATGGCCGCGACGCCGACCGCCGCGATGAGCTGACGCTTCACGCCATCCTCCTGAGGGATGCCTGGTTACCCCCGTCGGGTGGCAGCGGCATACCCACGCGAAGTGGGAGGAATGGTGCCGCGGACTCCAGCGAACGGGTGGGGGGATTCATAGTGACCGGCCTAGTGGTGTAGACCAGATGCCTGGAGCTTGGCCTAGACCAATGGGCCTGTCAACGGCTGTTCGGCCGATCCGGACCACCCGTTATCAAGCCGACACCGCACATCGTTCATCGCGTGATGAGGTATTCGTTCCGTAGCCATACATGCAACGATGTGAGCCGTTAATGATGTGGTGGGGCTTCGCGAGAGCTCTGCGAGAAGCGGGAGACAGGTCCGATGAGCAGCGACGGGGGCAGCACGGCCCAGGTCAACGACCCCCTGGTGAAGAATCCCGCTCCTCAGAGCGGCGTGGACCCGACCGCCCGGGTACCGAAGTACTACGGCCTCAAGCGCCACCTGCTGCAGCTCACCGAGACCCAGCCCGCCGGCACCCCGGTTCCTCCCGAACGGGCGCTGGCCGCGCAGTTCGACACCTCCCGCACCACCGTCCGGCAGGCCCTGCAGGAGCTGGTCGTCGAGGGCCGGCTGGAGCGCATCCAGGGCAAGGGCACCTTCGTCGCCAAGCCCAAGGTGGCCCAGGCCCTCCAGCTCACCTCCTACACCGAGGACATGCGCGCCCAGGGCCTGGAGCCCACCTCCCGGCTGATCGAGATCGGCTACATCTCCGCCGACGACCGGCTGGCCCCGCTGCTGGACATCAAGCCCGGCGGCCGGGTGCTGCGGATCGAGCGCCTGCGGCTGGCCAACGGCGACCCGATGGCCATCGAGGTGGCCCACCTGTCCGCCAAGCGCTTCCCCGCCCTGCGCCGCAACCTGGCCAAGCACAACTCGCTCTACACCGCCCTGCGCGAGGTCTACGGGGTGACCGTGGCCGAGGCCGAGGAGACCATCGAGACCACCCTCGCCGACCCCCGCGAGGCCGGTCTGCTCGGCTCCGACCTCGGCCTGCCGATGCTCCAGCTCTCCCGGCACTCCTTCGACCCGGACGGCGACCCGGTCGAGTGGGTGCGCTCCATCTACCGCGGCGACCGGTACAAGTTCATCACCCGCCTCAAGCGGCCGGAGTAGTCCGGCCCGGCGCCCGCGCACGTCCGGGCCCCGGCGCGCACCCCCTGCGCGCCGGGGCCCGTCGCGTTTCCCCGGCGCGCGGGAAGCCCGGATGGCGGGAAGTTGTCGTGAATCCGGTGACACGGATCACGTGATGCTCTAGATTCCGCATCCGTACTGACTGCCGATCACCAGTGGTGCTGCTCGGCGGACCAACGGGGGCGTGCGGCTTCCCGGGGGTTGCGGCGCCGGCGAGGTGAACCCTCCGAAGCGGAGCCGAACCATGTCGTCAGACCTCACCGACCGATCTGTCATGCCCGAGCCAGAGGAGCCGGACGAGCCCGGGGGCCCCGGCCTCCCGGCGGTCACCCCCGAGCGGGTGCTGGCCGGCCTCGCCCTGCTGGTGCCGGTCGTCGCACTGCTCTGGGTGGGCTCGTACGACAAGCCCGACCCCGAAGTGGGCGGCGTCCCCTTCTTCTACTGGTACCAGCTGCTCTGGGTGCCGGTCTCGGCCGTCTTCACGGTCGCCGCCTACCTGCTGGTCAACCGGGACGAGAAGGCCCGCCGGGCCGCCCGGGCGGCCCGGAAGGCGGGTGGCGCCCGATGAACGGGGTCAACGTGCCCGCGCTGGCGGTGTTCGTCCTCTTCTTCCTGCTGGTCACCGTGATGGGCTTCCTCGCCTCCCGGTGGCGGCGCGCCGACAACGCGCTCCACCTCGACGAGTGGGGCCTCGGCGGGCGCAGCTTCGGGACCTGGATCACCTGGTTCCTGCTCGGCGGCGACCTCTACACCGCGTACACCTTCGTCGCCGTGCCCGCCGCCGTCTACGCGACCGGCGCCGCGGGCTTCTTCGCCGTTCCCTACACGATCATCGCCTACCCGCTGGTCTTCCTCTTCCTCCCCCGGCTCTGGTCGGTCTCCCGGGTGCACGGCTACGTCACCCCCGCGGACTTCGTGCGCGGGCGCTACGGCTCCCGGCCGCTGTCCCTGATGGTCGCGCTGACCGGCATCCTCGCCACCATGCCGTACATCGCGCTCCAGCTGGTCGGCATCCAGGCGGTGCTGGACGTGCTGGGCGTCGGCGGCGGCGAGAACGCCAACTGGTTCGTCAAGGACCTGCCGCTGTTCATCGCCTTCGGCGTGCTCGCCGCGTACACCTACTCCTCGGGGCTGCGGGCGCCGGCGCTGATCGCCTTCGTCAAGGACGCCCTGGTCTACGTGGTGATCATCGTCGCGGTGATCTACATCCCGATCCGGCTCGGCGGCTACGGCCACATCTTCGACGCGGTCGGCGAGAAGTTCGCCGCCCCCAGGTCGGCCGGCTCGCTCACCGTGCCGGAGAACAAGCAGTGGACGTACGCGACGCTGGCGCTCGGCTCGGCGATGGCGCTGTTCATGTACCCGCACTCGGTGACCGGTGTGCTGGCCAGCAGGTCCCGCAACACGGTGCGGCGGAACATGGCGATCATGCCCGCGTACTCGCTGATGCTGGGGCTGCTGGCGCTGCTCGGCTACATGGCCGTCGCGGCCGGGGTCGGCAAGGGCGACAAGGACTTCAACACCCAGCTCTCGGTGCCGCAGCTGTTCGAGGACATGTTTCCCGACTGGTTCACCGGCGTCGCCTTCGCGGCGATCGGCATCGGCGCGCTCGTCCCGGCGGCGATCATGTCCATCGCGGCGGCGAACCTGTTCACCCGCAACGTCTACAAGGAGTACCTGAAGCCCTCCGCCACCCCGGCCGACGAGACCCGGATCGCCAAGCTGGTCTCGCTGCTGGTGAAGGTCGGCGCACTGGTCTTCGTGCTCGGCATGGACAAGCAGGCGGCGATCAACCTCCAGCTGCTCGGCGGCCTGTGGATCCTGCAGACCTTCGTCTCGATCGTCGGCGGCCTGTTCACCCGCTGGTTCCACCACTGGGCGCTGCTCGCCGGCTGGGCGGCCGGCATGGTCTACGGCACCTGGAAGGCGTACGGGATCGCCACCCCCAAGACCAGGCACTTCGGCGGGAACGCCGCCGAGATCCCCGGCATCGGCGAGATCGGCTACATCGGGCTCACCGCCTTCGTGCTCAACCTGCTGGTCTCGGTGGCGCTCACCCTGGTGCTGCGCGCCGCCAAGGCGCCGGACGGGCCGGACGAGACCCGGCCGGGCGACTACAGCGCCGAGGGCGGCGAGGAGGAGCCCCTGGACGCGCCGGAGCCCGTGGCAGCGCACTGATACGCCCCGCGCGCCCTGTGGTCGCGCCGTCTCCTCGGTCAACACTGGAGGGGGCGGCGCGATCATATGTATGAACAGCCGGATGCATGGGGCACCACACTCAGGGCACCAACCAGACCGGACCGGCAACCGGCCGGCAACTGATCGACCCACGGGGAGCGGCGGCAATGGCAGAACTCGGTACCACCCTCAACGGCCAGCACCACACCGACGGACGGCACCGGCCCGTCCCGCACCGGACCGCGGGCGCCGCCGCGGCCACCGCGGTCACCGGGCCGCCGCCCGTCCCCTCCGTCCTGATCGCCACCCGCCACGGGGAGTCCACCGCCAACGTCGAGTTCCAGCTCGCCGAGGCGGCCGGCGCGCTCAGCGTGCCGATCAGCAGCCGGGACGCGGACATCCCGCTCTCCCTGCACGGCCAGCAGCAGGCCCACGCGCTCGGCCGCTGGTGGGCCGCCCTGCCCAGCGCCGACCGGCCGCGCAGCGTCTGGTGCTCGCCCTACGTGCGCACCGCCGAGACCGCCCGGATCGCCCTCGCCCAGGCCGCCGGCCTCGGCGCCGTCCCGGTCTCGCTCGCCGTGCGCTACGACGAACGGCTGCGCGACCGCGAGCTCGGCGTCCTGGAGATGCTGCCCAAGGCCGCCATCGAGCACGACCACCCCGAGGAGGCGGCCCGGCGCCGGAAGATGGGCGAGCTGTACTACCGCCCGCCCGGCGGCGAGTCCTGGGCCGACGTGGCGCTGCGGGTGCGCAGCGTGCTGCGCGACATCTGCGCGGAGGAGGCCGGGCGGCCGGTGCTGCTGGTCGCGCACGACTGCACGGTGCTCATGCTCCGGTACGTGCTGGACCGGCTCGCCGAGGAGCAGCTGACCGCGCTGGAGCCGGTGCGCAACTGTTCCGCGAGCGTCTGGCGGGCCGAGGGCGGCCGGCTGCGCCCGGACCGCTGGAACCAGACCGGGCACCTGGAGGACGCGGGCTGAGCCCCCTTCCCCCGTCCTAGACCCGGACGGCGACCTCGGCCGCGGGCTCGGCGAAGCAGCGGCGGTAGGCCAGCGGGGTGGTGCCCAGCCGGCGGCCGAAGTGGTGGCGCAGGGTGGCCGCGTTGCCGAAGCCGCAGCGGGCGGCGATGGCGTCCACCGGCTCGGTGGTCGACTCCAGCAGCCGCTGGGCGAGCAGCAGCCGCTGCCCGATCAGCCAGCGGTGCGGGGTGGTGCCGGTCTCCTGGTGGAAGCGCCGGGCGAAGGTGCGCGGCGACATGTGGACCCGGGCGGCCAGCTGCTCGACGGTCGACTCCTCGTCCAGGTGGTGGCGCATCCAGTCGAGCAGCGGGGCGAGCGAGTCGCCGCCGCCCTCCGGCAGCGGCCGGTGCACGAACTGGGCCTGGCCGCCCTCCCGGTGCGGCGCCACCACCATCCGGCGGGCGATCGCCCGGGCCACCTCGGCGCCCTGCACCTTGCGCACCAGGTGCAGGCAGGCGTCGATGCCGGCCGCGGTACCGGCGGAGGTGATCACCGGGTCGTCGTCCACGTAGAGGACGTCCGGCTCGACGGTGGTCCCCGGATGGCGGGCGGCCAACTCGGCGGTGTACCGCCAGTGCGTGGTGGCCCGGCGGCCGTCCAGCAGGCCGGCGGCGCCGAGCACGAAGGCGCCGCTGCAGATGGACAGCACCCTGGCGCCGCGCTCGACGGTCGCCCGCAGCGCGTCCAGCAGCGGGGCCGGGTACTCGCCGCTCATCGAGGAGGCGGTGACCACCACCAGGTCGGCGGCGGCGAGCCGTTCGGGCCCGTGCGGGACGTCGACGGCGAAGCCGGCGTGGGTGCGGTGCGGGCCCGGGCGGGCGCCGGCGAGCGCGAAGTCGTAGGCGGGCAGCCCGTCGTCGCTCCGGTCCAGCCCGAACACCTCGCAGGCGACCCCGAGTTCGAAGGGGTGGACGTCCTCCATGACGACGGCCACGACGTTCTTCAGCATGCTGCCAGGGTAACCCGCCCGCTGGCAGTTTTTCGATGCAATCGGGCGTTCCTGCCACTCGCCGCCCCCCGCCGCCTCCAGGAGGGTGGAGCCATGGATTCCGACACGCTCGCCAGCGCACTCGCCCTGCTCGGGGCCGTCGGCGGGTTCGGCCTGCTCGGCGCCCTGATCGGACGCGAGGTGGCCCGGCAGAGGGCCACCGGACGCGACAACTGGCACCGTCCGGGCGGCTACCCCGACGACCCCGCCCTGCCCGACCGGCTCTACGGCACCCTGCCCGCCGCCTCCCTCCGCCCGGCCGCCGACCCCGCCACCGCCGTTGCCGCCGTTGCCGCCGCGGCCGTCTCCGCCACCGTTCCCGCCCCCGAAGCGGAGGCCCGCACCCCGCTCAGCACCGTGCCCCGGGATTCCGGCACACTGGCCCGATGGACATCGTCATCCGCCCGGCCCGCACCGAGGAGTTCGAGGAAGCCGGCCGCATAACCGCGCAGGCCTTCGTCGACGACGGCTTCACCTCGCCCGAGGGCGAGTACGTGCACCGGCTGCGCGACGCGGCCGCCCGGGCCGCCGAGGCCGAACTCCTCGTCGCGGTGGACGCGGCCGACGGGACCGTCCTCGGCACCGTCACCTTCGCGGTCGGCGGCACCACCTGGGCGGACATCGCCACCCCCGAGGAGGGCGAGATCCGGATGCTCGCCACCGCCCCGGCCGCCCGCGGGCGGGGCGCCGGCGAGGCCCTGGTGCGTGCCGCGCTCACCCGCAGCCGCGAGCTCGGCCTGGCCGGCATGGCGTTCTCCACCCAGCCGGGGATGACCACGGCGCACCGGATCTACGAGCGGGTCGGCTTCCGCCGCGCCCCGGAGCGCGACTGGTCGCCGATCCCGGGCGTCGACCTGATGGTCTACAGCATGGTCTTCTGACCGGTCACCCGGTCTTGCGCTCCAGCAGCACCACCCGCAGGTGCGGCAGGTTCTCGGTGCGGACCTGGCGGAACCCGTTCAGCTCCTTGGCCACCTTGTCCGAGACGGCGCCGAACGGCCGCCGGTCGGCGCCGGACACCAGCAGCCAGATCCGCCGGGTGCCGGCCAGGCAGCGGGCCGGCTCCTCGCACTCCAGCGCGCCGAAGCTGCCGGCCTCCTCCGCGGACACCCGCAGCAGGACGTCCGCGGGCGCCGGGCGGCCCCGCAGCTCGTAGGCCATCGACCGGCGCAGCGAGCTGCCCGGCTCGTACACCACGCCGTCGCCCGGCCGCAGCTGTCCGCCGATCAGCCGGGCGGCGGCCCTGGCGTCCGCCTCGCCGGGCAGGTCGTGCCGCACGGTGGCCTGGGCGGGCCAGGCGAGCGCGGCGGCCAGCGCGACGGCGGCCACCAGCGGGGCCGGACCGGCCACCCAGCGCGGCGGCGTGCCGGAGGCGGCGAACCGGGCGACCAGGCCGGGCAGCCGCCCGACCGCCTCGGCGCCCAGCAGGGCCCAGGCGGGCACCGTGAAGAGCAGGTAGCGGGCCAGGAACAGGTGCAGCCAGTGCGTGGTCCCCAGGGTCAGCAGCACCGGCAGCAGCGCCCAGCAGATCAGCGGACCGGCCGCCCGCTGGCGCAGCACCAACAGGCTCGCCGCGCCCAGCACACCCACCACCAGCAGGGCCCAGCCGAGCGCGGTGGACCCGGCCAGGTCCGTGACCAGCGCGCCGAGGTCGGACCAGCCCCGCTCGTTCCAGGCGATCTGCCCGCTCTGCCCGGCACCGAGCAGCAGCAGCGGGCTCAGCAGCAGCACCGCCCCCGCCGAGGCCAGCGCCCAGCGGCCGAGCAGCACCCAGCGGGCGCCGTCCTCGTCCGGCGCGGCCGGTGCGCGGCGGAACTCCCGGGCCACCAGCAGCAGGTGGGCGGGCAGCACTGTCAGCGTCACCAGGTGGGTCAGCCCCATCGCGACCACGGTGAGCCCGTAGCCCGCCCAACCGAGCAGGACGGTGCTCTGCGCGGCCGGCACCGGCCCCGGACGGGCCTGGACCAGCCGGGTGAGCACCAGGGTGCTGCCGACGGCCGCCAGCACCGCGAAGGCGTACGGCCGGGCGTCCTGGCCGTACCAGGTGATCGCGGGGCAGAGCGCGAACACCAGGCCGCCGAGCAGTCCGGCCCGCGGGGAGAGCAGGCGCCGGCCGAGCAGTGCCAGGCAGCCGGCGGCGGCGGTCATGGCGAGCGCCGAGGGCAGCCGCAGCGCGGCCTCGGAGTCGCCCGCCACCGCGGTCCACAGGTGCAGCAGCACGTAGTAGGGCGCCAGCACCAGGTCCATGTTCCCGAGCAGCGTGCCGAGGTCGGACCAGGACAGGCCGGCCGCCCACCAGGAGGCGTGCTCGTCGCGCCAGAGCTGGCGGTCCCCGCTGCCGTAGAGGCAGAGCACCAGCGCGAGCAGCGCCGGCGGCAGCGCGACGCCGAGCGCGGCCCGCCACTGCGGGGCCGGCTCGTCGGCGTCCGGCACGGCCGACGGCGGCACGGCGGCGCCCGGCGGCGGCACCGTCGGGGCGGGCGGGAACGGGGGCTTCGGCGGGTGGCTCGGCGCCGGCGGCTGGTTCGCCGCCGCGGCCGTCGCCCTGATCGGGGTGGTCATCGCTACTGTTTGACCCAGATCCGGTAGTACCCGGTTCCACCGACGTGCGTGAAGGGAATGCGCCCGAGCAGCCGGTAGTGCGGGCTCTGCCCGATCGCCTCCGCCACCACCCGGTCGGTGTCCGGGGTGGCGACGCCGTCGAGCACCACCAGGTCGAACCAGCCGTCCGCGATGGCGGTCCGGTAGCCGTCGTCGCCGGTGTGCAGCGCGCCCGCCTGGTCGACGTACCCGATGCCGTAGGTGGAGGTCCACTGGCTCTGCAGCGTCAGGTCGCGGGTGTAGTAGACCGGGACGTTGTCGGCCGAGGCCAGGTAGCGGCCGGTGCTGGTCACATGCTGGCGGACCACCTCGGTCATCCGGGTGGAGTCGGGCCAGGTGTCGAACCGCCAGGTCGACTGGGTGAGCCCGAGCGCCAGCGTCACCACCCAGAGCAGGATGCCCAGTTGCGGGTGGCGGAAGTGCGGGCCGACCAGCCGGGCCAGGCCGATGCCGGCCATCGGGGCGGCGAACAGCAGGCCGAAGCCGAGGTGCTTGTACAGCGCCACCGAGGTGTTGAGGTGCATCTGGTAGGCGGGGGCGAGCAGCGCGGTGCCGGTGAGCAGCAGGCCGAGCAGGATCCGGCGGCGGCGGCCGGGCCCGGTCATGGTGCGCACCAGCGGCGACTCGTTCATCCGCCCGCGCAGCGCGTACGCGACCGCGCCGCCGACCGCGGTGACGAACATCAGGCCGCCGAACTCCACGCACTGGCGGGCCAGTTCGGTCAACGGCTCGGTGCCGTGGGCGCGCTGGGTGGTGGTCGCCCGGACACCCTTGAGGACGTCGGTGAAGGTCATCCCCAGCCAGAGCAGGCCGCCCGCGCCGCCCGCGAGCAGCAGTCCGCGCAGCAGCGGCTGGCGGTTGCGGTCCCGCCGCCCGGTCAGCACCGCCAGCAGCACCAGGCTGGGCAGGTAGAGCGCCGAGGCGTACTTCAGCCCGACCGCCAGCACCGCGAACGGCGCGGCGAGCAGGACGGCCGCCGCGGGCGCCCGGTCGGTGCGCACCACCAGCCAGATCGCCAGGGCGAGCAGCAGCACCGCCGGTGCGTCGTAGGTGGCGAAGAAGCCGAGCACCACGGTGGACTGGGTCACCGCGAACATCGCCGCGGCGCCGAGCGCCACCCGCTCGTTGAACAGGCGCCGGGTGAAGCCGTAGAGCACGGCGGTCGAGCCGAGCATGCACGCCAGGCTGAACAGCCGGACGCCGAGCATGCCGAAGTGGTTCTCCAGCACCGCGGCCGCGATCGGGTACAGGGTCGGCGCACCGGAGAAGTAGGTGTTGTAGTCCTTCGGGACGGGCGTGCCGTAGAGCCAGTGCGAGAGCTGCGCGTGGCCCGCGTACATGTAGAGCGCCTCGTCCTGGAACGCGGTGTTCGACAGCCGGACGGACATCGCGGTCTGGATCAGCAGGATGCCCAGCAGCAGCGCGCGGCTGATCCACGAGCGACGGCGGCCCGGGTCGAGCGTCCAGCTGGCCTCGGGGACCGGCGGCAGGGTGTAGCCGGGGCCGTCGGTGCGCCCGCCCTCGGCCGGATCCTCCTCGACGGGGGTGTCGGCGTCGATCGGGTCGCCCTCGGCCGGGTCCTCCTCGGGTGGGTCCTCGTCGATCGGGTCGCCCTCGGCCGGGTCCTCGGTGAACCGCCCGCCCTCCTCGGGCCGTTCCCCGTGTCGCGGCAGTGGCGGCGACGGCGGGCGGCTCTCGAACCACGAACCGCCGGTGTCGGGTACCCGGACCGGCGCGTCCTCGGCGATGCGGTTGCGGGGTGTGGGGATGGACGTCATCAGGGGCTCTTCACATCGAAGCTGTAGCGGCCGTCGGACACCGCCTGCTTGAAGGCGTTCTGGGACTGCGGGTCGCCCTCGATCCGCCAGTCGACCTCCTTGTTGAGGTTGAACCAGATGAAGCCCAGGCAGTCGGGACGCTTGATCACGTTCGCGGCGAGGTTGTAGATGTCGGACACCTTGCGGGTGCCCGGCTCGGAACCCGTCTCGGCGATGATCCACGGCTTGTTGGTGAAGGTGCGGATCTGGGTGAGGGTGGGCGTGTAGAGGGTGTCGAAGGTGCCGGCTTCGAGGTGGGTGTAGTAGGCGACGATGCCCACCCAGTCCACGTAGGTGTCACCGGGGTAGTACGGCTTGAGCTGCACCGTCGGCACCGGGTTGATGCTGTTCGGGCTCCAGACCCAGATCACCTGGCCGGCGCCGAGCTGGGTGAAGACATCGTGCAGGTGCCGGTAGGCGGCGACGAAGTCGGCCGCCGTGGTGGTCTTGGTGCCCCAGTCGTACCAGGTGCCGTTGAACTCGTGGGCGAAGCTGATCGCGACCGGCACATTGGTGTTGCGCACGGCCGCCGCGTAGCGCTTGACGTAGTCGTCGTGCTTGCCGGCCGCGATGTCGGCCAGCGGCGTCTTGTAGGGCTCCCAGGCGATGAACGGCAGCGCCCCGCCCTGCCAGGCGTTGGTGACGCCGTTGACGTCGTACTCGTCGCCCCAGCCCGAGTAGTACTCGACGATGTTCGGCCGCTTGCCGATCCGGCCGGCGAACTCGTCGACGCCGGCCATCGACTGCGGGGCGCCGTCGACGGCCACGCCCAGGTACTTGTTCACCGGCTTGAGCAGCGGGCGGACGTCGTAGGGCAGCTTGGCGTCGGCGGTGGCGGTCCTGGCCGGCGTGGCCGGCGCGGTGCCGACCGTGCTCCCCGCCGACGGGCCGGCGGCGGCCGCGCTCCCCGCGGAGGGCGCGGCAGCTGCGGCGCCGGCCGCCGCCGGGCCCAGCGGCTTCTCGGCGAGCAGGTCGCAGGCAGCCAGCGGCAGCACCAGCAGGGCCGCCGCGAGGGCGCGGAACAGTGCGGCACTCGCCCGGCGGCCGGCGCCGGCGGTGCTGATGGGGAGGCTCATGCCACGGCGTCCTGGGATCGGGGCTGGATGAGGATGCGGCCGACCGTCACCGCGTAGAACAGTCCCGAGGAGAGCACCAGGGCGAAGTCCAGCGGGTACAGCGTGAACATCCGGTAGACCGCCGCGACGACCCAGACCAGCGCGGTGCCCCCGCCCCAGACGACGATGCCGGCCCAGAACCGCCGCTGCCGGTTCCTGGCCTTGCCGGAGCCGGTCGGCTGCCAGCCGCGCTGGCGCCCGCGGATCAGGTCCCAGACCGCGAAGAAGTGCGCCCAGCCGTACATCATCCGGCCCGCCCAGGCCTCCAGCCGGTACGGTGCCCGGTGCCAGAGCGGGAAGATCAGGGTCGCGTACACCAGGCTCGGGATGACCAGGAGCAGGTGCTGGACCTGCAGCAGGTCCGGCCGCCAGAGCAGCAGCATGATCGGCAGCATCGGCAGCGCGAAGGTCAGCAGCGCGGTGTGGATGTAGTAGAGGAACCCGGAGATGTAGCAGAGCCGGGTGGTGAAGTCGAGCCTGGTCCGCCAGAACTTGCGGCTGGTCATCAGCGACATCGAGCCCATGCACCAGCGGTACTGCTGGTTCTGGAACGCCGCGGCGTTGTCCGGGCAGACCCCGGTGGACAGGGCCACCGGGATGTACTGCAGGTCCCAGCCGAGGGCCCGCAGGTCGAAGCCGGTGTGCACGTCCTCGGAGTGGGCGATCAGCGTGGTGCCGCCGTTCTCCACCAGCGCGGCCCGCCGGTAGACGGCGCAGCTGCCGACGCAGATCGCGCCGTCGTTGCGCTGCCGGGCGACCTGGACCGAACGGTAGAACAGCTCCTGGATGGCGCCGGCCCCGCGCTCGATCCAGTTCTGCGAGTCCAGCACCCGGAAGAACTGCGGCGACTGGACGATGCCCAGCTTCGGGTCCCGCTGCAGGTACGGCAGCACCTCGTGCAGGAGGTCGTGCCGGGGCGCGAAGTCGGCGTCCAGGATGAGGATGAACTCGCCGTCCGAGCGGCCGAACCCGTAGTGCAGGTTGCCGGCCTTCTTGAACCAGCCGCGGTTCTCCCGCACCCCGTAGCGGAACCCGAAGTCGGCGGCCATCGCCTCGACCTCCGGGCTCGCCGCGTCGTCCAGCACGTACGGCATGACCAGGCCCGGGTAGTGCTCGGCCAGCTTGCGCACGTACGTCCAGGTGTTGTGCAGCACCTCGATCGGCTCGCCGCAGACCGGCAGGAAGACGTCCACCGTCGGGTACTCGGCGGGATCCCACTGCCGGACCAGCCGGCGGTGCTCCCTGATGTCGAAGTTGGGCGTGAAGCTGTTCACGCGCAGCGACACCACGTAGTAGACGACCGTGAAGAACAGGAACGGCACACAGAGCCAGAACCACGACCCCAGCAGGTACAGCTCGGCCTGACTGAGCACCAGGCAGCCGAAGCTCACCATCGAACAGAGGGTCAGCACCCACTGGTGGCGGATGGTGTAGCTGTACTTCTCCTGCGAAGTGGGCGGCGCCGGCAGCAGCATGTCCGGAACGGGTTCGCCCGTTCCGCGCCTGCGGCCCGCCGCTCTGCGCCGTCTGGTGGTCGCATTGGCGGCAGCGCTCACCGCGCGGTACCTCCTGCTCGCTGATTCCCCGTCCGGGCGGCCACGGGGGGCACATCCCTCCCCCGAGGGCGGTCATCCTATCCGACCGCCTCGGGCTCACCCGACCGACCGCCCCCGGGGCGCCGCCCCCCTGACCGACGGTCAGCCGGCGCGCGAACCCCGGGCCAGCAGCACGTCCTTCGTACGCCCCGCCAGCGAGGCGGCGGCGGCGGCCGCGAGCTGGTCGCTCTGGTCCTCGCCCTGCTTCAGCGAGCCGGCCACCGTGAAGTAGCCGAAGCGGCCGATCGCCGCGTGCGTCTCGGCGCAGCCCGACTTGTCGGTCACGCAGAACATCGCGACCCCGGTGCCGGACAGGCCCTGGATCAGGCCGGCGTGCCGGCCGAGTGCCCGGTCCGCGCCCGCCTTGTTGTCGAAGACCGCGACGCCGACCGTGACGGCGCTCTCGCCGTTCACGTACGTCGCGCGGACCAGCGAGCGGCAGGTGTCGTCGCCGAGCGCGAGGCCGAGCCCGCCGGTGGTCGCCTTGGAGCAGGGGGCGGTCGCGCCGGTCACCTGACGGGTCCACACCTTGCCGTCGACGGTCCGGGTCTGGTCCGGGAACAGCGTCGCGGCGTCGACCGGCAGCTTGTCGGTGGCGGCGTCGGAGATCACCGCCAGCGCCTGCTCGGTGGGCGTGGCCGTGGCGGACGGGCTGCCGGCCGTGGTGGACGCGCTCACGGTCGGCTTGGCGTCGGTGCCCTTGTCGCGGCCGTTGATCCACACCGCGGCCCCGACGACCCCGCCGACCAGGACGGCGGCCGCCACCACGGCGCCGATCCACCGCCGCTTGCGGCGGCGGGACTCGGAGGCGTGCCGGTCCGCCATCGCGTTCCAGTCCGGCTCGGTCGCGGACGGCGCGGGCGGCTGGGCGCCCTGCTGGGGCCACTGGGGGGCGAACGGGGTCGGCCCACCGGCCGCCGGCTGCGGCTGCGGCGGCTGCGACACGGGCGGCGGCCCGGGCTGGGGCGCGGGCACCGGCCCCGGCTGCGGGTACGGCACCGTGCCGGACGGCAGGTGCGGCACCCCCGGCGGAGGAGCCTGCGGCGGCACCCCTCCCGGCTGCGCGTACGGCGTCGGAGGCGGCCCGAAGCCGCCGGGCGGCGCCACCGGCGGCTGCCCCTGCTGCGGCACCTGCCCCGGCACGCCAGGCTGCTGACCCTGCTCCGGCGGCACGGCCCTACCGGCCCAGTCCCCCGGAGCGCCCGTTCCCTCGCTCATGTGCCGAGATCGTAGGGCATGCACCGGACGAGAGGCCGATCGGTGACCAATCCGTTTCAGAACACAGCCCCGCGCAGGCGCCCACAGGACCGTCCCGGTACCACCGGTCATGGGAGCAACACGCCACGCTGCACAAGATGTGGTGTCGCATCGAGCGAGCACCACTAGATGTATGCTCGTCCCTGCTGTCGACGCAGGGGAACCCGGTGCGAATCCGGGACTGCCCCGCAGCGGTGTGCGGCCGCCTCCCCGGGCGTGCCGCGAGTCCGAGTACCTGCCGACGGCGTGCCGAAGCCTCCCCGCAGGGGCCATGGCACCAGCACCACCTTCCGGGCCTCGCGGGCGGGCCGGGGACGGCACGCGCGGCGCCTTCGGGCCCGCGTGGCGAGTTCCCCTGCCCCGAACGGCCCGGCCCGAGCCACCGCCGTCGACCGCCGCCAGGAGAGAGCGCCTTGACCACCGCTGCCTCAGCCACCCTGCCCGCCCAGGGTTCCAGCTCCGCCCCCGCCGACCCGACGGTCTCCGACCCCGGCGGTGCGCTCCTGCGCCTCCTGACCGACCGCAGCACCGACCTCCCCCAGGTCGACCCCGGCCATGTCGCCGCCGCCGCGCTGCGCGGCCGCCACGCCGGCTCGGACTTCGCCGAGCTGCGCGGGCTGGCCGTCGACGCCGCCGCGTCGATGATCGCCGAGGACCCCCAGTACTCCAAGCTCGCGGCCCGGCTGCTCGCGCTGGAGATCGTGGACGAGGCGGCGAGCCAGGGCGTGGTCTCGTTCTCCACCTCGATCGCGGTCGGCCACGCCGAGGGCCTGATCGGCGACACCACCGCCGACTTCGTCGCCAAGCACACCGCCGCCCTGGACGCCCTGGTCGACCCCCGGGGCGACGACCGCTTCGAGTACTTCGGCCTGCGCACCGTGCAGTCCCGCTACCTGCTGCGCCACCCGATCACCCGCAAGGTCGTCGAGACCCCGCAGTACTTCCTGCTCCGCGTCGCCTGCGGCCTGGCGGTCGGCGACACCGAGCAGTCGGTCGCCGAGGTCGCCGAGCTCTACCGCCTGATGAGCCGGCTGGAGTACCTGACCTCCTCGCCGACCCTCTTCAACTCCGGCACCCGGCACCCGCAGATGTCCAGCTGCTACCTGCTGGACTCCCCGCTGGACAACCTGGACTCGATCTACTCGCGCTACGCGCAGATCGCCCGGCTGTCCAAGCACGCCGGCGGCATCGGCCTGTCCTACTCCCGGATCCGCTCGCGCGGCTCGCTGATCCGCGGCACCAACGGCAAGTCCAACGGCATCGTGCCCTTCCTGCGCACCCTGGACTCCTCGGTCGCCGCCGTCAACCAGGGCGGCCGCCGCAAGGGCGCGGCCTGCGTCTACCTGGAGGCCTGGCACGCCGACATCGAGGAGTTCCTGGAGCTGCGCGACAACACCGGTGAGGAGGCGCGCCGCACGCACAACCTCAACCTGGCGCACTGGATCCCGGACGAGTTCATGCGCCGGGTCAACGCCAACGCCGACTGGTCGCTGTTCTCCCCCGCCGACGTCCCCGAGCTGGTCGACCTGTGGGGCGAGGAGTTCGACGAGGCCTACCGCAAGGCCGAGCTGGCCGGCAAGGCCGTGCGCACCATCCCCGCGCAGACCCTCTACGCCCGGATGATGCGCACCCTGGCGCAGACCGGCAACGGCTGGATGACCTTCAAGGACGCCTCCAACCGCGCCGCCAACCAGACCGCGCTGCCGGGCCGCACGGTGCACAGCTCCAACCTCTGCACCGAGATCCTGGAGGTCACCGACGACTCCGAGACCGCCGTCTGCAACCTCGGCTCGGTCAACCTCGGCGCCCACGTCGCCGACGGCGCCACCGCCGACGACCTGCTGAACGCGCTGGACTGGGAGCGCCTGGACGCCACCGTCCGCACCGCCGTCACCTTCCTCGACCGCGTGGTGGACATCAACTTCTACCCGACCCCCGAGGCCGGCGCCTCCAACTCCCGCTGGCGCCCGGTGGGCCTGGGCGTGATGGGCCTGCAGGACGTCTTCTTCAAGCTGCGGATCGACTTCGACTCCGCCGAGGCCGCGCGGCTGTCCACGCTCATCGCCGAGCGCATCATGCTCACCGCGTACGAGCGCTCCGCCGACCTGGCCGAGCAGCTGGGCCGCCACGAGGCCTACGGCGAGACCCGCGCCGCCCGCGGCGAGCTGCACATCGACCACTTCCCGTCGGCCGCCCCCGAGTGGGCCGACCGCTGGGCCGCGCTGCGCGCCCGGATCGCCACCACCGGCCTGCGCAACTCGCTGCTGCTGGCCATCGCGCCGACCGCGACCATCGCGTCCATCGCCGGTGTGTACGAGTGCATCGAGCCGCAGGTGTCCAACCTGTTCAAGCGCGAGACCCTGAGCGGTGAGTTCCTCCAGGTCAACCCGTACCTGGTGCGCGACCTCAAGGAGCTGGGCGTCTGGGACCAGCAGACCCGCGACGCGCTGCGCGACGCCAACGGCTCGGTGCAGGAGCTCGGCTGGCTGCCCGCCGAGATCCGCTCGCTGTACCGCACCGCCTGGGAGCTGCCGCAGCGCGCGCTGATCGACCTGGCCGCGGCCCGCATGCCGTACATCGACCAGAGCCAGTCGCTGAACCTGTTCATGGCCGCGCCGACCATCGGCAAGCTCAGCTCGATGTACGCCTACGCGTGGAAGGTCGGTCTGAAGACCACCTACTACCTGCGTTCGCGCCCGGCCACCCGGATCGCCCAGGCCGCGTCGGGCACGGCCCGCGCCGCCGCGCCCGTTCCGGTGAACACGCCGACCCTCACCCCGGAGGAGGAGGCCGCGCTGGCCTGCTCCCTGGAGAACCCCGAGTCCTGCGAGGCCTGCCAGTAATGAGCTCCGAAGACCGCGACAAGATGCTGCTCGACCCCGGCTTCGAGCTGACGCTGCGCCCGATGCGCTACCCGTCGTTCTACGACCGGTACCGCGACGCGATCAAGAACACCTGGACCGTCGAGGAGGTGGACCTCCACTCGGACGTCGCCGACCTGGCGAAGCTGAGCGAGGGCGAGCGCCACCTCATCGGCCGGCTGGTGGCGTTCTTCGCCACCGGGGACTCGATCGTCTCCAACAACGTGGTGCTGAGCCTGTACAAGCACATCAACTCCCCGGAGGCCCGGCTCTACCTGAGCCGGCAGCTGTTCGAGGAGGCCGTGCACGTCCAGTTCTACCTGACGCTGCTGGACACCTACCTGCCCGACCCGGAGGACCGCAACGCGGCCTTCGCCGCGGTGGAGAACATCCCCTCCATCCGCCAGAAGGCCCAGTTCTGCTTCAAGTACATGAACGCGGTCGACCACATCGACTCGCTGCAGACCAAGGAGGACCGCCGCGCGTTCCTCCTGAACCTGATCTGCTTCGCGGCGTGCGTGGAGGGCCTCTTCTTCTACGGCGCGTTCGCGTACGTGTACTGGTTCCGGAGCCGGGGCCTGCTGCACGGCCTGGCGACCGGCACCAACTGGGTGTTCCGCGACGAGTCCATGCACATGGACTTCGCCATGTCGGTGGTCGACACCGTCCGCGAGGAGGAGCCCGACCTCTTCGACGACGAGATGGCCAAGCAGGTCACCGAGATGCTGGAGGAGGCCGTCGAGGCCGAGCTCCAGTTCGCCCAGGACCTGTGCGGTGACGGCCTCCCCGGCATGAACACCGCCTCGATGCGGGAGTACCTCCAGGCTGTGGCGGACCAGCGCCTCGCGCGCCTCGGCCTGCCGGTCCGGTACGGCTCGACGAACCCGTTCGGCTTCATGGAGCTGCAGAACGTCCAGGAGCTGACCAACTTCTTCGAGCGCCGGGTCTCCGCCTACCAGGTCGCCGTCGAGGGCTCGGTCTCCTTCGACGACGACTTCTAGGAACCGGGGTCCGGAGGGGGAGCACCGCTCGGTGCTCCCCCTGTTCCTTTGAACGGGCCGATGACTCCCGCCCCGCCCGGCGCCCTCGCCGGGCAGGGCGGCCACCCGTCCTCTTGCCGGGGAAGGGAGGCGGGGGCTGTCCGGATGAACTCGGGGGGCACACCGGGGGGACGTGTCCGTGGGCGATCGGTTCGGGGCTACGGTCCGGCCACGACCGATCGGAAGGGGACGCAATATGGCCACCGGGGTTCTGGACTACGAGAGCGACGCGATCGTCCAGCTCATGAACATCGCGGAGGACGACTGGACCGAGCAGGAGCTCAAGGACGCGCTGCAGCGGGCGATCATGCTGGAGTTGTCGACCATTCCGCCGTACGCGACCGCGCTGTGGTCGATCACCGATCCGGACAACAGCAAGCCGGTGCGGCACACCATCCGCGAGATCGTCTTCGACGAGATGTCGCACTTCGGCCTGGTCGCCAACATGCTCACCAGCATCGGCGGCACCGTCGTGCTCACGGACCCGCTCACCGTTCCCAAGTACCCCGGGGAGCTGCCCGGTGGGGTGAATCCCGGGCTTGAGGTGTTCCTCAGCGGGTTGAGCCGCGACTCCGCCGCGCTGTTCGCCGCCATCGAGAAGCCCGAGCACCCGCTCGGCTTCGCCGCGGACGGCAACACCATCGGCGCCTTCTACCAGCGGATCGCCGACGTCTTCCCCAAGTTCGCCCACCTGCTCACCGGCCGGCAGCAGGTGAGCTTCCCGCTCGGGTCGAGCCACGGGGCCGGCAACGACATCGTCCCGATGAACGCCCTCGGCGACGTCCTGAGCGCCATCCACGTCATCCAGGCCCAGGGCGAGGGCACCACCACCTCCCCCGAGAACCCCTTCCCCGGCGCTCCGGGCGAACTCGCCCACTACTACGCGTTCAAGGAGATCGCCGTCGGCAAGAAGTTCGTCCTCGACGAGCAGACGGGGAAGTTCGACTTCATCGGCGCCGACGTGCCCCTGCCGGACACCTTCCCGGTCGGCCGGGTCCCCCAGGGCGGCTGGGCCGACTCCCCCAACGCGCCCGACGCGCCCACCGCCGCCCTCCTGCACACCTTCAACCAGCAGTACAGCGACATGCTGCGCGCCCTGGAGGCCGCCTGGGGCCCCACTGGGGCGGACATCTTCCCGGCGATCGGCCTGATGGGGCAGCTGCGCGGCACCGCCCAGAAGATCAACAGCATCAAGCTGCCCGTCGACCCCCGCTTCACCTACGGCCCGGAGTGGCTGTTCGTCACCGGCTGACGCCGCGGGCCCGCCGCCGGCTCAGCCCTTGACCGAGCCGGCGGTGAGGCCCTGGGCGAGGTAGCGCTGGAGGAACTGGTAGACCAGGATCACCGGCAGCGAGGTGACCAGCGCCCCGGCCGCGAAGAGGCCGTAGTTCTGGTCCTGCTGGCCGGAGATGATCCCGTAGAGGCCGACCGCCACCGTCTTGGACTCGTTGGAGGTCAGGAAGATGCCGGCCAGGATGACGTCGTTCAGCGCGGTGGTCAGCGAGAGGATCCCGACCACCACCAGCATCGGCGCGGCCAGCGGCAGGATGATCCGGAAGAAGATCTGCGCGTGCCCGGCCCCGTCCACCTTGGCGGCCTCGTCGATCTCCTTCGGGATGGTGTCCAGGTACCCCTTCATCAGCCAGGTGTTCACACCCATCGCCCCGCCCAGGTAGACCAGCAGCAGTCCCCAGGGCGTGTCCAGGCCGATCACCGGCAGCACGTCGCCGATCCCGGCGAACAGCAGGTAGAGCGAGACGACCGCGAGGAACTGCGGGAACATCTGCGCCAGCAGGACGGTGAGCAGCCCCACCCGCCGGCCCCGGAAGCGGAAGCGGGAGAACGCGTACGCCGAGCAGACCCCGAGCAGCACGTTGAGCACGGCGAAGCTGCCGCAGATCAGCGCCGTGTTGAGCAGCCAGCGGCCGAACGGGTACTGCTCGTCGGTGAACAGCGCCGTGAAGTTGGCGAACGAGGCGTGCTCGGGCAGCAGCGTGGAGGACTGCAGGGTGCCGAGCGGGTTGAGCGCGGCGGAGAACACGAACAGCAGCGGGAACAGCGCGAAGCAGACGGCGAGGACGGCGACCAGGTGCCGCCAGCCGAACCGGCGCAGCCATCGGGCGGTGGTGGTCATGCGTTCAGCTCCTCAAGGGCCCGGGTGCGGCGGAAGCCCACCAGGGTGATCAGGCCGACCAGCAGGAAGATGAAGATCGACAGGGCGGCGGCGAAGCCGTACTGGGCGCCCTGTCCGCCGAAGGCCACCCGGTAGGTGTAGCTGATCAGGATGTCGGTGGAGCCGGCCGTCCCGCCGGCGCCGTCGAACGGGCCGCCGCCGGTGAGCAGTTGGACGGCGTTGAAGTTGTTGAAGTTGAAGGCGAAGGAGGAGATCAGCACGGGCGAGGCGGCCACCAGCAGCAGCGGGAAGGTCACCGCCCGGAAGGCCGTCCACGGCCCGGCGCCGTCGATCCGCGCGGCTTCGTTCAGCTCGGCCGGCATCGACTGCAGCACGCCGGTGCAGATCAGCAGCATGTTGGGGAAGCCGAGCCACAGGCTGGTCAGGACGACCGCGAAGCGCGCGCTCCAGGTGTCGCCGAGCCAGTCGATCCGGGTGTGCAACAGCTGGTTGAGCAGCCCGAAGTCCCGGTTGTACATGCTCTGCCAGATCAGGATTCCGATGAACGCGGGCATCGCGTACGGCAGCAGCAGGAGCGAACGGTAGGCCCGCTGCCCGCGCAACCTCGGGTGGTGCAGGGTGAAGGCGAGGCCGAGGCCGAGCGCGAAGGAGGCGCCGGTGGAGAGCGCGGCGAAGCCGAAGGTCCAGGCGAGCACGGAGAGGAAGGGGCCGCGCACGGCCGGACTGGTGAGCACGGCGGTGAAGTTGGCGAAGCCGACGGTGCGCTGCCAGCCCGTGGTCAGGGTCCGCCCGGAGCCGTCGGTGGCGGTGAAGCGGCCGTCCTCGGCGCGGTAGACGGTCCCGCTGCGGGTGTCGGTGAGGGTGTCGGCCCGGCCGTCGTACGTCAGAGTGGGCCGGGCGGTGGTGGCCGAGGAGAGTCCCTGGCCGATCACGAAGCCGCCGTCCACCGGGACCCGCAGCCCCTTCAGCTCCTGGGCCCGGGCGTTGACCTGGCCGATGGTGAGGATCCGCAGGCCCGGCGCGGTGGTCACCCGGCCGTCGGGAGCGGTCGCGGTCCCGGCCGGGGCGGGGGCCAGGCCGCGCGCGGTGCCGGCCTCGGTCCGGCCGGTCGCCGGGTCGGTGAGCAGCAGGACGAGCGGGCCGCCGGCCGGCTCGGCGGCGACGGTGAGCGTGTACGAGGGGCCGTCGGGGACGGGCTCCACCGAGTTGTCGACCAGGGTGCGGACGGCCTGGTCCTTGGTGAGCAGGTGCCCGTCCCCGTAGTCGGTGAAGGAGACCGCGACGATGTGGAGCACGGGGTAGACCACGAAGGCCAGGAAGAGCACGGTGGCCGGCAGCAGGTACTTGGCGGCGAGCCGGCGCGGCGAGAGGTAGATCCAGAAGGTGGCCCCGGTCCCGGCGGCGAGGACGCCGAGGCCGGCCCAGTGGCCGGCCCCGTAGAGCTTGGGCGCGGCGAACAGGGCGAGTGCGGCGACCCCGGACAGCAGGGCGAGCTTCACCAGCTGCGCGGTCAGGGCGCCGGCCCGGCGGGGCGGGCGGATCGGGGCGTCGGCGGGGCGGGCCGGACGCCTGCTGTCCTGAAGGGTGGGGGAGGTCATGGGGTGGTCCCTGGTCCGTCCGGGAGGGGCGCGGGGCGCCGGGGAGTGTCAGTGGCCGGCGCCGAGGGCGGCGCGGATCGCCTCGCCGGCCTGGCGCATGGTCTCCGCCGGGTCGGCGCCGGCCACGATGCTCGCCTCGGCCTGGCCGAGCGGTCCCCAGATCGCGTTCATCGCGGGGATGGCCGGCAGCGGCTGCCCGGCCGCGCCCGCGGCCGCGAAGGCGCCGATGTCCGGGTCGTCGGCGGAGACCTTGGCGAGGGCGGAGGTCAGCGCCGGCGGCTCCGGCGAGGCCTGGTAGAGCGCCAGCTGGCCCTCCTCCGAGCCGATGGCGCGCAGCAGGAACTCCTGGGCGAGCGGCTGGTTCCTCGTCTTGGCGGAGAGGTAGAAGGCCTGCACGCCGATGAAGGGGCGGGCCGGTCCCTTGCCGGCCCAGCCGGGCACCGGAGAGATGGCGTACGGCAGGCCGGCCTGCTTGACCTGGCCCAGCGCCCACGGCCCGGCCACCAGGTAGGGCGACTTGCGCCCGGTGAACAGCGAGATGGCGTTGGTGTCCACCGAGCGGTTGAACAGCCCGGCGCCCTTCTCCCCGTACTGCTTGAACAGTTCACCTGCCGCGATCGAGCCGGGGCCGCCGACCCCGAGGTCCGCGGTGTCCCAGCCGCCGTCCGGCTTGGCGCCGAACAGATAGCCGCCGGCCGAGGTGAACAGCGGTTGCAGGGCGTAGGCGTTGCCCTGCTGGCCGACCGGCAGCGCCAGCGGGACCTCCGCCCTGCCGGCGCGGACGGCCTCGGCGGCGGTGCCGGCGAGGTCCTCGAAGGTGGCGGGCGCGGCCGGGGTCAGTTCGGTGTTGCGGAACAGCACCAGGGTCTCGGTCGCGTACGGCAGGCCGTACTGCTGGCCGTCCTGGGCGACGGCGGCGAGGGCGGCGGGCTGGAACAGCGCCTTCTGCTGCGTGGTCAGCGGGACGGGGGCGACCGTGCCGTTCTGCACCAGGTTGCCGAGCCAGTCGGAGGCGCCGACGACGAGGTCGGGGCCCTTGCCGGCGTTGGTGGCCGTGACGTAGGCCTGCTGGGTGTTGACGGACTGCGGGGCGACCGTGACCTTGACGCCGTGCTCCTTGCCGAAGCGGTCGGCGAGCGGCTGCAGGGCGGCGGCCTGCTGGGTCTGGGCCCAGATCACCAGGTCGCCCTCGGCGGCGGCGATCGGCGGGGCGGTCATCGGTCCGTCCGCGGCGGCGGTGCCGCCGGCGGGCGCGGGGCCGGCCGAGGGGGAGGTGCCGCCACAGGCCGTGGCCAGCAGGGCGAGCAGGCCGAGGGCGGCGGTTCTGCGGGGGCTGATGATCCGGTGGCGGGTGATCCGGTGGCGCATGGTCCGAGACTCCTTCGTCCGGGAGGGGTGCGGGGGTTGGGTCGCGGGGCGGGCCGCGGGGGCGGCCCGCGGGGGCGGCCTGCGGGGGCGCGGGTCAGATGCCGTCCGCCGGCCGGTGCCAGCGCTCGACGGTGAGGTCGAGCCGGGTGTCGCGGTCGACCCGCAGCGGGTGCAGCACCCGCCGGCCGTCGGCGTCGACGGCGTCCAGGCCCCAGCCGCGCGAGATGCCGCCGTCGAAGCCGGTGCCGCGCGGGACGGCGATCCGGCCGCGGAACCGGCCCGGGCCGGCCGGGGCGCAGGGCAGCGGACCGAACATCACGGGGGCGTCGTCGGGGGTTCCGGGCGGGACGGTCACGGTGACCTCCAGGACCGGGTGGGCGGGCAGCTCGGGCAGGACGGCGACCTCGGTGCGCGCGGCCAGCCCGTGCGCCCGGACGGTGACCGCCGTCCGCCCGGCGGCCAGCGGGGTCAGCCCGCCGTGCGGGGAGACGGCCGCCACCTCGGGGCGCTCGACCCGGTAGCCGGCCTCCAGCGCGGTGTAGCGCACGCCGTCGGCGCGGACCGCGACCGGGTTGACGGCGCTCCAGGTCTCGCCGGGCGCGAGCAGGACCTCCGGCTCGACGGTGAGCGTGCGCACCGGGGAGGGCGCGCCGAACAGGTGCAGCAGCGCGTGCCGGGCACGCGGGCGCCAGGCGTTCTCGTGGTGCGGCGCGTCCGGGTCCTCGTAGTAGAGCAGGTCGGCGCCGGAGGTGTAGCCGGCCTCGTCGACCAGCCGGCCGGCCAGCTCGCGGGCGGGCCGGGCCATGATCAGCCCCTCCAGGCCGCCGATGTCCAGCCAGATCCGCCGCGGCCCGCGCCGCCGGTAGTGCTCGTGCACCACCTTCTCGCCGAGGCCGTCCGGGTCGACGTGGGTGAGGAACGGGGAGAGGACGGCGGCCAGGCCGAAGACCTCGGGGCGGCGGAAGGCGATGTGGTACGTGACCAGGCCGCCCATCGAGGAGCCCATCAGCGCGGTGTGCTCCGGGCCGGTCCTGGTGCGGTAGCGGGCGTCGACGAACGGCTTGACCTCGTCGGTCAGGAAGGCCTCGTAGCGGTGGCCCTTCAGCGGGGTGCCGGGGGTGCGCCAGTACTCGGCGACGTGCGAGTACTCCACGCCCCGGTCGGCGCCGGCGTTGGGCACGGCGACGGCGATCAGTTCGGGGACCAGGCCCTCGGCGTACAGCGCCTCCAGCGTCCGGTCCACCGCCCAGGTGGGCTGCTGCCCCTGGTCGTAGACCTGCCCGCCGTCGTGGAGGTAGAGCACCGGGTAGTCGGCGTCCGGCCGGTCGTCGTAGCCGGGCGGCAGGTGGACCAGCAGGTCCCGTTCGTTGCCGAGCAGCTCGGAGCGGAAGCCGGGGATCCGTTCGATCCGGCCGCGGCGCACGGTGGTCTCGCTCATCGGGCCACCGACCAGACGTGCACGGCCGGGCCCTCGCAGGGCAGGTCGCGGCCGGGGACCAGCTGC
This sequence comes from Kitasatospora sp. NPDC057965, assembly GCF_042887135.1. Lineage (NCBI taxonomy): Bacteria > Bacillati > Actinomycetota > Actinomycetes > Kitasatosporales > Streptomycetaceae > Kitasatospora > Kitasatospora sp. NPDC057965. Next base: position 228,898 of record NZ_JBHVPZ010000008.1, on the reverse strand, counting down.
GGGCCGCCGAGCAGGTGGGTGGCGTGCCACTCGCCGGCCACCGGCGGGTGGTCGGCCCGGCTGATCTGCACCAGGATCCGCTCCCGCTCGTCCTCCCGCTCGAACAGCAGGACGTCGCCCTCGGCGACCAGCCAGCGCAGCCCGCCGCCGGTCAGCGCGCTGTGGCCGCGGCGCAGCCGGACCAGGTCCCGGTAGGTGCGCCAGGTCTGCTGGTCCCAGGCGGACTCGTCCCAGGGGAACGGCTTGCGGCCCTCCTCCAGGCCCTCGCCCAGCACCCCGACCTCGTCGCCGGAGAACACCATGGGGATGCCGGGCAGGGTGAACAGCAGGGCCGCGCCGAGCAGTTGGCGCTCCGGGCCGGCGAAGGTGCGGAACCTGGCGGTGTCGTGCGAGTCCAGCAGGGTCAGGTTGTGGGCGCGGCTGCGCCAGGGCAGCGCGGCACCGAAGGCCGTCATGGTGGCGCGCAGCCGGGCGCCGTCGTAGTCGGGGATCGGACCGGGGACGGCCCAGAAGTCCTTCTGGTCGTGCTTCTCGACGAGCCAGCTCCAGACCGGGCGGGTGAAGCCGGCGTAGCTCATGGTGCCCTGCCAGCCGTCGCCGGCCAGGGCGAGCGAGGCGTCGTGCTGGTGCTCGGCGAGCAGGACGGCGTCGGGGTTGGCGGCCCGGACGGTGGCGGCGGCGGTGGTGGCGACCAGGTGGTTGAGTTCGACGTCGCCGCGGCGGCCGGCCATCTGCGCCACGTCGACCCGCCAGCCGTCCAGGTGGAAGGGCGCGCCGAGGTACTTGGCGATCACCGAGTCGGGGCCCTCGTAGAGGCGGCGGCGCAGTTCGGCGGAGCGGTGGTCGAAGGTCGGCAGGGTGCGCACGCCGAGGAAGGTCGCGTAGTCGTCCGGGCCGCCGTCACCGAAGAAGTAGAAGCCGGCCTCCGGGCTCTTCGGGTCGGCCTGCGCGGTGCGGAACCAGTCGTGCCGGTCGCCGGAGTGGTTGAGGGTGATGTCGCCGATCACCTTGATGCCGCGCCGGTGCGCCTCGGTGGTGAGGGCGATCAGCGCCTCGTCGCCGCCGAGCGCGGGGTCGACCCGGTCGAAGGAGACGGCGTCGTAACGGTGGTTGGAGCGGCCCTCGAAGAAGGGGGTCAGATAGATCACCGTGGCGCCGAGCCGCTGGATGTGGTCGATCTTGCGCACCACGCCCCAGAGGTCGCCGCCGTACATCTGCTGGAGGGCCTCGGCGTCGCCGGTGCGCAGCGGGGTGTCCCAGTCGGCCGGGCCGGCCCAGGTGGCGAGCGGGGAGTCGCCGGAGCGGTGGTAGCGGTCCGGGAAGATCTGGTAGACCACCGCGTCCGCGGCCCAGGCGGGCGGCGCGGGGTGGGTGGTGAGGCGGAAGTCGGTGGCGTCGGGCAGGTCGTGGTCGTGCAGGCCGGCGGCGGTGAGCCAGCGCCCGCCGTCCGGGGTGTGCAGCCAGAACCGGTAGTTCATCTCCGGGTTGACCATCTCCAGGGCGGCCCGCCACCAGGTGGCCCCGGTGTCGTCGGTGCGGTCGACGACGGCGGGCGTGAAGTGCGGCTCGCCGTCCGGGACGGAGCGCAGGAACACCCGCTCGACGTCCTGGCCCGCGGGCACCCGGACCAGCAGGTCGACGTGCTGCCCGAGGCGCGGGGCGAGGTCGCCGACGTACCGCGCGGACCCGTCGTGGTGCGGCTGGTGGCGGGCGGCGAGGCGGTGGCTGCTGGCCGGGTCCATGGGACTCCTCGGGGCGGGTGCACAGGTTAACGGATGCCGACATTCCGCTTTCCGGAGCCGACGAGGGAACCGTAACGATGATGAAACTGTTGCGCAATACGTTGCTAAGATTGTTTCATCCTGGTGTGCGACCCGCCGCGCCGGGCTTTGTAGGATGCAGGCCAGACCAGACCGGAGGACCAATTGAGCGGCCCGTCACTGCGCGACATCGCCGCCCGGGCAGGCGTCAGCGCCGCCTCGGTGAGCAGGGTGATCAACGACCGGCCGGGCGTCTCCGACGACACCAAGGTGAAGGTCGCCGAGGCCATGCGGGAGCTCGGCTGGCAGCCCGACCAGGGCTACGACCCGCACCAGGGCGCGCTGATCGGCATCGTCGTCCCCGAACTCGACAACCCGGTCTTCCCGCTGCTCGCCTCCGCGATCGAGGTGCAGCTCGCCAAGCACGGCCTCACCGCCGTGGTCGGCACCTCCACCCGCCAGGGCACCGCCGAACTCGGCTACATCGACGTGCTGCTCCGCAAGGGCGTCTCCGGCCTGGTCCTGGTCTCCGGGCGGCACGCCAACCCGAACGCCGACCACGGCTTCTACCGGCTGCTGCACGAACGCGGCATCCCGATGGTGCTGGTCAGCGGCCGGGTGGAGGGTCTGGCCGTCCCCACCGTCGCCACCGACGAGGCGCTCGGCGCCCGGATCGCCGTCGCCCACCTGCGCGAACTCGGCCACCGCCGGATCGGCCTGGCCGGCGGCCAGGGCTATCTGCGCCCCTCGCTCAACCGCCTGGACGGCTACCGGCGGGCGATGCGCGAGCTGCTCGGCGGGGAGCCGCCCGCCGACTGGTACGCCGAGTCCGCCTACTCCATCGCCGGCGGCGCGGCGGCCGCCCGCCAACTGCTCGACGCGGACGTCACCGCCGTGATCGCCGGCAGCGACCTGATGGCCCTCGGCGTGGTCCAGGCCGCCCGCGAGGCCGGCCGCAGCGTCCCCGGCGACCTCTCGGTGATCGGCTACGACGACTGCTACCTCGCCGCCCACAGCAACCCGCCGCTCACCACCGTCCGCCAGCCGATCGACGAGATGGGCGCCGCCGTCGCCGACGCGCTCTGGCGCCAGCTGGAGGGCCACGGCGGCCGGGCCCGGGACTACCTGTTCACCCCCGTCCTGGTCGCCCGGGACTCCACCGCCCGCTCCCGCGGCTGACCCCGGACACCCGCCGGACACGCCGGAGGGCCGGTGAGCTGCTGCTCACCGGCCCTCCGTCGGCTTCCGGGCGGCGTCAGTCGTTCGGGACGGTCGCGTAGCGCGCGGTGCCCTCGGCCATCTGCCGCAGGGCGTCCTTGCGGTCCCGCTTCGACAGCTTGTCGATGTAGAGGAAGCCGAACAGGTGGTCGGTCTCGTGCTGCAGGCAGCGGGCGAAGAAGCCGGTGCCCTCGACCCGGACCGGGTTGCCGTCCTTGTCCTGGCCGGTCACCGCCGCGTAGTCCGGGCGGGGCAGCTCGGCGTAGGCGGTCGGCACCGACAGGCAGCCCTCGTTGCCGTCGTCCAGCACCCGCTTGCGGTCCTTCGGGAACTCCTCCAGCACCGGGTTGACCACGTGGCCGATGTGCCGCACGCCCTCGTCGTCCGGGCAGTCGTAGACGAAGACCTTGAGGTCCACGCCGATCTGGTTGGCGGCCAGGCCCACGCCCTCCGCCGCGTACATCGACTGGAACATGTCGTCGATCAGCGCGGACAGCTCGCCGTCGAAGGCCGTCACGTCCTTCACCTCGCGGTGCAGCACGGGGTTGCCGTAGACGGTGATCGGGCGCGCCGTGCCCTTGGAGAGGTCCGGCTGCTCGCCGACCACCTTCGGGGTCTCGTCGTGCTCGTGCTGGTCCTGCTCCGCCATGTCTTCCGCTTCCATAGGCCTACGCGTACCGCACCAGGGTACTCAGCGCGCTCAGCAGACCTCTTCGAGATCCCGGTAGGCCCGGCTTCCCGGCGACGCGGCGGCCCAGCGGTCCAGCAGTACCCGCACCAGGTGCGCCGGGGCGGCGATCCCGCACTCGCGCTCGGCCAGCCAGGACATCCCGCCCGCGCCGGGGCTCAGGTGGCTGAGGTGGCCGGGGTGCGCGGCGTCCCCGTCGTCGTGCGGGTCGTGGTGGGCGGTGTGCCCGTCGTCGGAGGCCATCCGGCTCTCCGAGCAGGCCCGGCACAGCAGCCGGACCGAGGACGTCCAGTCCTCCGCCGCGTAGCCGGCGTCGGCGACCAGCCGCTCCAGCGCGTCCCGGTCCGCCTCGGTCGCCGCCTGCAACAGCACCACGTACGTCGGCACCGGGGACGGCGCCCACAGCTCGATCTCGTCGAACACCGGGTAGGCGACCCCGTCGGTGACCCGCTCGCCGTGCGGGGCGCCGTCGTGCAGCACCACCTCGCCCCAGCGTCTGCCGGAGGACGGCAGCGGGATCGACAGCACCTCGATCCGGGCCGGGTCGAGCCGGCGGCCCCACACCACCTCGGACTCGCCGTCCGGGGAGAGCCGCACCGGGGTGGTCCCGAGGTCCAGGCTGACCGGCCCCTCCTCGCGCCCGCCCGGGCCGCCGGGCAGCTTCAGCCCGTACGCCTGCCAGGCCCGGCGGGCCAGCGGCCAGTCCTGCAGCGCGGTCGCGGTGATGCCGAGGTTCCACCAGTCCGGGGCGCCCTGCTCGCGGTCCAACAGCGCCACCGCCCGCAGCCCGGCCGCCCGGGCCTGCTCCCAGTCGCGCCGGAACTTGTGCAGCAGTGCCAGGTTGAACCACGAGTCCGACAGCCACGGCTCCAGGTCGGCCGCCATCACCAGCAGGGCGCCGGCGTCCTCGTAGCGGCCGTCGCCGATCAGCGTGAAAGCCCGGTCGGTCGTCTGCCGCCAGGTGGCGGACGGCCGGTGCCGTGCCCGGTGGAAGATCCTCACGTTCGTCCCTGCCGTCGTCGTCCGCTCAAGTCCCGCGACCGCTCCCGCGTCACGGGCCCGGTGTCCCGGGTCGGTTTTCCACGCTACGACCGCATCCAACCACGACGGCCGCCGCCCGCGCTCCCCACCGCCGGGGTTGCCCGGTTCCGTCCCGGCCCGTTTCCGGCCCCTCCCCCAGCCTGCCCGTCCGGTCCCGGCGCCTCAACCCCGGACGGCCCCGGCCCGGCCCGTCCGCGGGCGCCGGAGCCGCGGGGCGCGCTCAGCCGCGCACCCGCACCAGCGCGTCCACCACCCTCGCGTCGTACACCCGTCCCCGCTCCAGCCGCAGCGCCTCCAGCACCTCCAGCCGGCCCACCGCCTCCCCCACGCCGCGCCCCCGGGCCGCCGTGAGCAGGTCGTCGTGCGCGTTCGCCACCCGGATGATCCGCGCCGCCAGCGGCACCGGGCGCCCGCCGCCGTCCGGCCCGGGGAACGGGTCGGCCAGCCGGGCGACCTGCTCGGCCACCCGCCGCGGCACCCCGGTGCGCCGGATCACCTCGCTGCCCAGCCGGGCGATCCGCTGCTGCTCCTGGTCCGGCAGCAGCGCCGTCGCCCCGTCCGGCACCGGCTCCACCAGCGACAGCTGCCCGACGTCGTGCATCAGCGCCGCGTACTCCAGCAGCGCCAGCTCACGGGTGCCGAGACCCAGCTCGCGGCCGACCGCGCACGCCGTGTCGGCGACCCGCCGGGCGTGCCCCGGCGGCGTGTACCCGGCCACCTCGGTGGCCTTGGCCAGGCTGGCGATGGTCTGCCCGGTGGTGGCCCGCACCGCCGCCGCCCGCCGGAACGACACCTGGGCCAGCAGCAGCGGCGCGCAGAACAGCGGCAGCGCCCACAGCCCGACCTCCCCCGCGGCCAGGCTCACCAGCATGCCGGTGGCGGCGATCGCCGTGCCGACCCCGAACAGCGAGCGCAGCTCGTCCTCCAGCGCCGCCGGGAACCGCAGCCCGCCGCGGGCCCGCCGCAGCAGCGCCGCCAGCACCGCGTCGCAGAGCGCGGCCAGCGCGGCCACCGCCGTCAGGAACGCGCCGTACGCCGGGCCGTCGGCGGAGAACCGGTCGACCACGCCGCTGTTGTAGAGCGGCTGGAACACGGCGGCCGCGAAGCCCGCCCCGAGCAGCCGGCGCGCCGCACCGTCCCGCCGGGCCCACTCGTGCCACGGCGCCGGCCCGGACCGTCCGGCCCCGGGCGCACCGGCCGCCGACCGTCCCACCGCCCGGCCCGCCGCCGCCGGCAGCAGTGCCAGCAGCAGGCCGACGCCGGTCACGGCCACCACCTGGAGCACCCCGGGCCCGGCCGGCAGCCCGCGCAGCGGCCCGAGCAGCGCGTACGCCAGCGCGCCCGCCGCCCCGATCGGCGCCTGCTCGCGGTCGCCCGGAAGAGTGATCCGCACACACTCGCCGAGGGCGATCAGCGCGGTGAAGGCCAGCGCCACGCCCGGTTCGGCCGGACCACGCACCGCCACCGCCCCGAGGGACGCCGCCAGCAGCGCGAGCGCCGCACCGTGCACAGCGCACACCGCGCCGGCGCACCCAAGCCGCGCACCCGCACGCCCGGCGCCCGACTGCCGGCGCGCGCCTCCCGGTACGGCCGACGCGCCCGGCTTCGCGCCCCCCGGGCGCCCATCGCCCGGCCGCTCACCGTGCCGGGTGCTCATGAGGGCCCGGTCGTCGGCACGCCGCCACCCTGGGCGGGCACCCCGCGCGGCGCCGCCCGGGGCGCCGGTTCGGGCACGCCGAGCGGGATGTCCGGCACCGCCTTGATGCAGTCCGGGGGCGGCAGCACCGGCTGCCAGTCGTGCACGGCCAGCGCGTCCACCAGCGCCCGCACCATCACCGGGTCGAACTGGCTGCCCGAGCAGCGCTCCAGCTCGGCGACCGCCTCGGTGACCGGCCGGCCGCGCCGGTAGGACCGGGTGGAGGTCATCGAGTCGAAGGCGTCGGCGACCGAGATGATCCGGGCGAACTCGGGGATCTGCTCGCCGGCCAGCCCGGCCGGGTAGCCGCGGCCGTCCATCCGCTCGTGGTGGTGCAGGATCCCGGCGTGCGCCTCGCCGAGGAAGGCGATCCCACGCACCAGCTCGTACCCGTGCACCGGGTGCACCTCGACGGCCCGGCGCTCCGCCTCGGTCAGGGGACCGTTTCTGCGCAGCAGCTCGGTGGCGACGCCGAGTTTGCCGACGTCGTGCAGGATGCCCGCGTAACGCAGGGTGCGCAGCCGCTCGGCCTCCATGCCCAGCTGATCGGCGATCAGCACCGCCGCCCGGCCGACCCGTTCGCTGTGGCCCCGGGTGTAGGCGTCCTTGATCTCCACCGCCTGGACCAGCGCCCGGACGGTCGCCTGGTGGGCGTCGCGCTCCCGGTGCCCCTGGGCGAACACCCACGCCGAGACGGACAGCGGCAGCAGGGCCAGCAGCGCCGCGAACGCGCCGTACGGGCCCTGCCACAGCACGGCGAGCATCAGCCCGCCCGCCGCGTGCAGCAGCACCGGCACCCATGCGGCGGCGGACGCGTCGCGCAGCAGCTCGGCCGGTCGCCGGCCCTCCGCCAGCACCCGCATGCCGCCCACCAGAACACCGTTGACCAGGCAGAACGCCCCGAGCGCGGCAAACGCGGGCAGCAGCGCGGCCGGGAAGCGGGAGCCGAGCAGCAGCTGCGGACCGGCCAGCAGGTGGAACACCGCCGAGGCCGTGAAGGCGGACAGCGCGAGCTGCGCGCCGTTCCACGCCTGGCGCCGCGGGCCCTCCGACTCGGCGGCCCCGAGCAGCGCGGCCGGGACGGCCACCAGCCCGGCGGCGGCCGGCGGCAGCATCAGCACCCCGGCGAACAGCACCGGGAAGAAGGCGTTGACGCCGGGCCGCACCGGCCTGCGCGGTCGCAGCGGCGGACGGCGCAGCAGCAGCCGGGCCAACCGCAGGCAGGGCGTCGACAGGCCCTGGGCGAGCGACTCCCAGCAGGTGTGCAGGAAGGCCAGCAGCCCGACCTTCGGCCAGTCCACCGGGGCGCCCAGCCAGTGCGCCCGGGGCACCGGGGCGGGTAACGGCAGCAGCGGCAGCAGGCAGCACAGCGCCACCGCCGGCACGGCCACCAGGTAGCGCGCCGCGCCCGGCGGCAGGTCCGCGTCTCCACTGTCGGTAGCGATGGTGAAATCGACCTCCCCGCGTGCCGGCCCGCGTCGCCCTGGCCCGCCGTCCCGGGCCGCCGGCCGCCCGCGCTCGCCGAGGCGGCGGCGCACGGGCGGCGGTGAGCGTCCGTCAGGAGGATAGGGCGCCGCTCCCGCGCCGGGACGCGTGATCGCGCAATGCCGCTGCTGGCACGCCGCCAACTCACCCGAACGAGTGACGGCACGCCAGGGCCTCGGGGGACGCGGACGGACGACGGCCCCGGGAGCATCCGCTCCCGGGGCCGCTCACATCCGCATCGTCCGGCGTGCGCCGTCCGCCACGCCTCAGGTCCCGGCCGCCGCCTCCGCGGCGCGGCCCGGACCGGCCGGCTCACCGGCGGACTCGGCGTGCACCTCGACCGTCGTCTCGACCGCGACCACCACCGCCTCGCCCGACCGCTGCCCCGCCCGGATCGAGTCGATCCGGGCCAGCACCTTGCCGCGCAGGTCGGCCGGGGTGTCGTCGCAGCCGCAGGAACGCTTGATCAGCGCCTTGATCGCCTGCTCCAGCCCGTACTGCTTCAGGCAGGGCGAGCACTCCTCGAAGTGCACGCGCAGCTTGACGCAGTCGCCCTCGGCCATCTCGTTGTCGAGGAATTCGTAGAGGTGGTCGAGGACCTCGCCACACTCGGTGTCGTGCGGATCGCCGCAGCTCATGAGCCCGAGCCCTTCGCTTCCTGCCCTGCCCCGCTGCCGGCCGGGACCAGCCCGCGCTCGCGGGCGTAATCCTCCAGCATGCCGCGCAACTGACGGCGGCCGCGGTGCAGCCGGGACATCACCGTACCGATGGGAGTACCCATGATGTCCGCGATCTCCTTGTACGCAAAGCCCTCGACGTCCGCGAGATAGACGGCGATGCGGAACTCCTCCGGAATGGCCTGGAGGGCGTCCTTCACATCGCTGTCCGGGAGGTGGTCCAGCGCCTGGGTCTCCGCCGAGCGCAGACCCGTCGACATGTGCGACTCGGCCCGGGCCAGCTGCCAGTCCTCGATCTCCTCGGCGGCGGTGCGCTGCGGCTCCCGCTGCTTCTTGCGGTACGAGTTGATGAAGGTGTTGGTGAGGATGCGGTACAGCCACGCCTTGAGGTTGGTGCCCTCGCGGAACTGGTGGAACGACGCGTACGCCTTCGCGAACGCCTCCTGCAGGAGGTCCTCCGCGTCGGCCGGGTTGCGGGTCATCCGCAGGGCGGCCGAGTACATCGGGTCCAGGTAGCCCAGGGCGTCACGCTCGAAGCGCTCCCGCCGGGCCTCCTCGCTCTCCTCCGCCGACACCCGGAAGGTGTCCTCACCGATCGCCTCGGCCAGCTCCTCACCGGTGAGCGCCTCGCCCGCGGGCCGGCCCTCCTCCGGGCCCCGGCCCGGCTCGGCCTCGTGCTCGGTCCCGACGACCGGACCCACCTCCTCGGCATGACGGACACGGCCCACCGCGGGCCGTCCCGAAAGCGAGGATATCGGGCCGACGGGCTTCTCGCCCGCCGCCGGCCACTCCGGCCAGGACAGCGCGAAGGCCTCGCGCTCGTCCGGCCGCTCGGGGCACGCGATCGAACGCATCTGCCCTGCCTTCCACCGGGACGCCAACTGACGACCGTCACAACCACGCGGGTCCCGCCCGCATTCCCGGGCCCCGGTGACCGGTCTCACACCACCCGCAGCACCCAGTCACCGACCGCCGAGACGATCAGGTCCAGCAGCTCCCGCTGCCCCACCGCCGCCCGCTTCGGCACCTCGAACCCGTGGTTGCCGACCGGCAGCGCCACCAGCTCGTGCGAGTCCGGCAGCTCCGGGAACTCCGCGGGCCCGCCGAACGGATCCGCCGCCCCCTGCACCACCAGCGTCGGCAGCCCCGACCCCAGCAGTTCCTCGGCCCGGCTGCGCTCCGGCCGGCCCGGCGGGTGCAGCGGGAACGCCAGCGCCACCACGCCCACCGCCCCGCTCCGCGCCCCGGTCCGGCAGGCCACCCGCGCCCCGGCGCTGCGCCCGCCCACCAGCAGCGGCAGACCCGCCCCGGCCAGCCGCCCGGCCACCGTCTCCCAGCCCGCGTCCAGGGTCTTCGGCGCCGGCGCCACCTTCTTCCCCGCCACCCGCCAGGGCTGCTCGACCAGCGCCACCGACACCCCGCGGGCCGGCAGGGCGGCGGCCAGCGCGGCCAGGTCGCGGGCCTCGATCCCGCCGCCAGCGCCGTGCCCCAGGGCCAGCACCGCCCGTGGCGCGGACGCCGGGTGCAGGGTGATCCGGGCCTCCCCGGCGGGCGTGGTCACCGACTCGGTGGTCACGGGGGCCGATTTCGCGGCGGTCACGGCGGTGTTCCTCTCGGTGGTGCGCGACGGCGGTCGTCAGAACAGGGTGGTCTCGTACTCGGTCTCGGTGTACGGCGCGGTCAGCCCGGCGTGGTCGTTGCGGATGCTGCCGACGTCCGGCGACACCGGCGTCACCCGCAGCGCGCCCGGCGGCGGCGGTACCAGCAGCCGCCGCAGTTCCTCGGACCCGCCGTCGTCCAGCCGCGGGTCCAGCCAGGCGTCGAACGACCCCGGGTCCAGGAACAGCGGCATCCGCTCGTGGATCGGCGCCAGCAGCTCCTCGGCCTCGGTCGTCACGATCGTGAACGTCACCAGCCAGCCCTCCGGGTGGTCCGGGGGCACCGCCCGGTTGCGCCAGAACTCGTACAGGCCCGCCAGCGCCAGCGGAGCGCCGTCCGCCCGGGAGACGAAGAACGGCTTCTTGCGCGCCCGGCCCCGCTCCCCCGGCACGGTCTGCCACTCGTAGTAGCCGTCCACCGGCACGACGCAGCGGCGCGCGGCGAACGCCTGCCGGTACGACGGCTTCTCGTGCACCGTGTCCGCCCGGGCGTTGATCATCTTCACCGCCGCCTCCGGCGAGCCGGCCCACTGCGGCACCAGCCCCCAGCGCAGCACCCGCAGCTGGCGCACCGGCGCGGGCGCCCCCTTCGCCAGGCGCTCCAGAATCACGAAGGCGCTCTGCGTCGGCGCGACGTTCCAGCTCGGGTCCAGCGTCTCGGCCGGGTCCCACTGCTCGACGCCGAACATCTCGACGACGGACTCGGGCCGGGTACTCGCGGCGAAGCGACCACACATACCGTCAGCTTGCCACGGCCCCGCCCGCCCCCGTGCCCCCGCCCGCCCGCAGAACCACCCGCCCCCGGCCCGCCGTCCTCCCCGTGGCAGGCTGCCGTGCGCAGGAAGCGGCCGAACCGAGGCGGAGGAGAACCATGGACGCCAGGACCCTCGACGAGCTGTGGACCGCCGTCACCGGCACCCAGCCCGACCCGCCCGGCTGGCTCGCCCTCGCCACCGGCGCCGCCGCCCTGCTCACCGTCCTCGCCCGCCCGCTGTGGCGGATCGCCCGGGGCGCCGTCACCATCGCCCACGAGGGCGGCCACGGCCTCGCCGCCCGCGCCACCGGCCGCCGGCTCGCCGGCATCCGGCTGCACTCCGACACCTCCGGCCTCACCCTCTCCTACGGCCGCGCCACCGGCCCCGGCATGCTGCTCACCCTCGCCGCCGGGTACACCACCCCGGCCCTGCTCGGCCTCGGCTGCGCCGCCCTGCTCGCCGCCGACCGGATCACCCTGCTGCTCTGGCTCGCCATCGCCCTGCTGCTCGCCCTGCTCGTGCGGATCCGCAACGCCTACGGCCTGTTCAGCGTGCTGCTCACCGGCGGCGCCTTCTTCCTGGTCTCCTGGTTCGGCTCCCCCGGGGTCCAGGCCGGCTTCGCCTACCTCGGCACCTGGTTCCTGCTGTTCGGCGCCGTGCGCCCGGTCCTCGAACTCCAGCGCCAGCGCCGGCACGGCGAGGGCCAGGACTCCGACGCCGACCAGCTCGCCCGCCTCACCGGCGTCCCCGGCCTCGCCTGGATCACGCTCTTCCTGACCACCGCCCTGGTCTGCCTCGCCCTCGGCGCGAGCTGGCTGCTGAGCCCGCTGTGACCGGCCGGGGCCGCCCGGAGCCGGCCGACCACCCCCTCGGGTCACCGGACGGTTCCCGTACGGCCCCTAGACTTGGCCCATGACCGAGACCCTGTGGCCCGCCCCCGTCGCGACCACCCCCGTGGACGCCACCGTCACCATCCCCGGCTCCAAGTCGGTCACCAACCGCGCCCTGCTGCTGGCGGCACTCGCCGACGGTCCCGGCTGGGTGCGCCGCCCGCTGCGCAGCCGCGACTCCCAGCTGATGGCCGACGGCCTGCGCGCCCTCGGCGTCACCATCGAGGAGCAGGTCAACAACGACACCGGCGGCACCGGCGGCGGCGAGGCCTGGCGGGTCATCCCCGCCCCCGCGCTGCGAGGCCCCGCCTCGGTCGACGTCGGCAACGCCGGCACGGTCATGCGCTTCCTGCCCCCGCTCGCCGTCCTCGCCGACGGCCCGGTCCACTTCGACGGCGACCCGCGCAGCCACGAGCGCCCCCAGCACGGCGTCATCGACGCCCTGCGCGCGCTCGGCGCCCGGATCGAGGACGGCGGTCGCGGCACCTTCCCGCTCACCGTGCACGGCACCGGCGCCCTCGACGGCGGCACCGTCGAGCTCGACGCCTCCGCCTCCTCCCAGTTCGTCTCCGCGCTGCTGCTCTCCGGCGCCCGCTACAACAACGGCGTCGAGGTCCGGCACGTCGGCGGCCCGGTCCCCTCGCTGCCGCACATCCGGATGACCGTCGACATGCTGCGCCTGGCCGGCGTCCAGGTCGACGCCCCCGAGGACGGCGGGGAGAAGGACGTCTGGCGGGTCACCCCCGGCGCCCTGCTCGGCCGCGACCTGGTCGTCGAGCCCGACCTTTCCAACGCCGCGCCGTTCTTCGCCGCCGCCCTGGTCTCCGGCGGCCGGGTCACCGTCCGCGACTGGCCGAAGCACACCACCCAGCCCGGCGACCAGCTGCGCGACCTCTACACCCGGATGGGCGGCGGCTGCGCCTTCACCGACGAGGGCCTGCGCTTCACCGGCACCGGCCGGATCCACGGCATCGAGGCCGACCTGCACGACGTCGGCGAGCTCACCCCGGTGATCGCCGCGGTCGCCGCCCTCGCCGACTCCGAGTCCCACCTCTACGGCATCGCCCACCTGCGGCTGCACGAGACCGACCGGCTGGCCGCCCTCGCCAAGGAGATCAACGGCCTCGGCGGTGACGTCAGCGAGACCGAGGACGGCCTGCGGATCCGCCCGCGCAAGCTCACCGGCGGCGTCTTCCACACCTACGAGGACCACCGGCTGGCCACCGCCGCCGCGGTGATCGGCCTCGCCGTGCCCGGCGTCCAGGTGGAGAACGTGGCCACCACTGCCAAGACCCTGCCGGACTTCCCCGCCATGTGGGACGAATTGCTCGCCGGACCGGTGGCGGGCGGCTGAGCGGGGGACTGGGCACATGCGCCGCTACGGCAAGGACGCCGACGAGGACGACATCCGCAACCGCCCCGCGCGCCGGGGTTCCCGGCCGCGGACCCGGATCCGGCCCAAGCACGAGGACGCCGCCGAGGCGATGGTGCTCACCGTCGACCGCGGCCGGCTGACCTGCCTGGTCGACCCGGGCACCAGGCAGGAGCACGAGGTCGTCGCCATGAAGGCCCGCGAGCTGGGCCGCAAGGGCGTGGTCGTCGGCGACACCGTCTCCCTGGTCGGCGACCTCTCCGGGGACGCCGACACCCTGGCCCGGATCGTCCGGGTCGAGGAGCGCACCTCGGTGCTGCGGCGCACCGCGGACGACGACGACCCCTACGAGCGGATCGTCGTCGCCAACGCCGAGCAGCTCGCCATCGTCACCGCGCTGGCCGACCCCGAGCCGCGGCCCCGGCTGATCGACCGCTGCCTGGTCGCCGCCTACGACGCGGGCATGGAGCCGCTGCTCGTCCTCACCAAGGCCGACCTGGCCCCGGCCGGACCGCTGCTGGAGTCCTACGCGCCGCTGGGCATCCAGTACGTCGTCACCCGCCGCGACGAGCTGGAGACCACCGGCGCCGAGGCCGTCCGCGCGCACCTGCGCGGTCTGCGCACCGTGTTCATCGGCCACTCCGGCGTCGGCAAGACCACCCTGGTCAACGCCCTCGTCCCGGAGCGGCAGCGGACCACCGGCCGGGTCAACGCCGTCACCGGCCGCGGCCGGCACACCACCGTCTCCGCGCTCGCGCTGCGACTGCCGCCGCCGCCCGGCGCCAAGCCCGGCTCGAAGAAGGCCCTGGACGCGGGCTGGGTGATCGACACGCCCGGCTTCCGCTCCTTCGGCCTGTCCCACATCGACCCGTCCCGGGTCATCCACGCCTTCCCCGACCTGGAGCCCGGCACCGAGGACTGCCCGCGCGCGTGCAGCCACGACGAGCCGGACTGCGCGCTGGACGCCTGGGTGGCCGACGGGCACGCCGACCCCGCCCGGCTCTACTCGCTGCGCCGCCTGCTGGCCAGCAAGGAGGCCCGCGAGGGCGACTGACGGCCGGCGCCGGCGGTTTCCGCATTCGAGGTGTCACGGCGCCCTCTCCCGGTGATCATAGGAAAGTCGGGCCGGATCACGGCCCGGCCGGCCGACCGACAGGGAGAGCACGCGATGGCATGGGCCCTGGTGATCCTGGCCGGTTTCCTGGAGACCGGCTTCGCGATCAACCTCAAGCTCAGCGAGGGCTTCACCAAGCTCTGGCCCACCATCAGCTTCTGCGTCTTCGCCCTCGGCAGCTTCGGCCTGCTGACCCTCTCCCTGAAGACCCTCCCGGTCGGCCCCGCCTACGCGGTGTGGACCGGCATCGGCGCGGCCGGCACCGCCATCTACGGCATGATCTTCCTCGACGAGTCCACCTCGGTGCTCAAACTCGTCTCGATCTCCCTGGTCATCACCGGGGTCATCGGCCTCCAGCTCAGCGGATCCGCGCACTGACGGAGGCGGAACGCTAGGGTTTCGACCATGGCCGACTACCACGACGACCTCCGACTCGCCCATGTCCTCGCCGACTCGGCCGACTCGGTCACCCTGGACCGCTTCCGCGCGCTCGACCTGCGGATCGAGACCAAGCCCGACCTGACCCCCGTCAGCGACGCCGACAAGGCCGCCGAGGAGATGGTGCGCGGCGTCCTGCAGCGGGCCCGCCCGCGCGACGCGGTGCTCGGCGAGGAGTTCGGCCTGCAGGGCTCCGGCCCGCGCCGCTGGGTGATCGACCCGATCGACGGCACCAAGAACTACATCCGCGGCGTCCCGGTCTGGGCCACCCTGGTCGCGCTGCTGGAGGACGGCCCGGACGGCGTGGAGCGCCCCGTCGTCGGCATCGTCTCCGCCCCGGCGCTGAACCGCCGCTGGTGGGCGGCCAAGGACCTCGGCGCCTTCGCCGGCCGCAGCCTCGCCAAGGCGAGCCGGATCCACGTCTCCGGCGTCTCGCGGATCGAGGACGCGTCCTTCTCCTACTCCTCGCTCACCGGCTGGGAGGAGCGCGGCCGCCTCGACCCGTTCCTCGACCTCACCCGGGCCTGCTGGCGCACCCGCGCCTACGGCGACTTCTGGTCGTACATGATGGTCGCCGAGGGCGCGGTGGACATCGCCGCCGAGCCGGAGCTGTCGCTCTGGGACATGGCGGCGAACTGCGTCATCGTCGAGGAGGCCGGCGGGCGCTTCACCGGCCTGGACGGCATCCCGGGCCCGGGCGGCGCCGACGCCGTCGCCTCCAACGGCCTGCTCCACGAGGAGGCGCTGCGCCGCCTGAGCGTCTGACCTTTTTGGCGTTCGACGTGCATGGGGACTCTTCGAGGAATCCCCATCACATGGTGCGGGCCCCGGGTGCCGGTTCTCCTTCGGCACTCGGGGCCCGCCGCTCGGCGGGGCCCCTCACCGGGCCCCGCGCCGGGGTGCGTCAGCGCTGCTTGCGCAGCTCCCGCACCGCCGTCTCCAGCCGCTGACCGAAGTCGGCGTCGGCCTTGCGGAAGTTGCCCACCGCCCGCTCGACGATGTCCTCGCGGTCCGCGGAGACCTTGGCGATGAAGCCGGACAGGTTGCCGATCAGCCGCTGCTTCTCGTCCTCGCCCATCAGCCGGTAGAGGTTGCCGGCCTGCACGAAGTCGTTGTCCTCGGCGTGCGAGGGGGCCTCGTGGTTGCCGGTGGCGCCGTCGACCGGCAGCGGCGCCCACAGCGGGCGGCCGGTCTGCACCGGACCGCCGAAGCTGTTCGGCTCGTAGTTCTTGCGGCGCCCGTGACGGCCGTCGTACAGGTGGCCGTCCCGGTGGTTGGTGAGCGCCTCGGTGGCGTGCGGGCGGTTCACCGGCAGGTGGTCGGCGTTGACGCCGACGCGGTAGCGGTGGGCGTCCGCGTAGGCGAACAGGCGGCCCTGCAGCATCTTGTCCGGGGACGGGCCGATGCCGGGCACGAAGTGCGACGGCGAGAATATCGACTGCTCGACCTCGGCGAAGATGTTGTCGGGGTTGCGGTTCAGCTCCAGCTTGCCGAACTCGACCAGCGGGTAGTCGGCGTGCGGCCAGACCTTGGTCAGGTCGAACGGGTTGAAGCGGTAGTTCGCCGCATCCGTCGCCGGCATGATCTGGACGCTGACCGTCCAGGTCGGGAACTCGCCGCGCTCGATGGCCTCGCGCAGGTCGCGCTGGTGGCTGTCCGGGTCCTCGCCGGCGAGCTTGTTGGCCTCGTCCTGGGTGAGGCTCTTGACGCCCTGGTCGGTCTTGAAGTGGTACTTCACCCAGAAGTACTCGCCGGCCTCGTTCTGCCACTGGTAGGTGTGCGAGCCGAAGCCGTCCATGTGCCGGTACGAGGCCGGGATGCCGCGGTCGCCGAACAGCCAGGTCACCTGGTGGGTGGCCTCGGGCGACAGGCCCCAGAAGTCCCAGACGTTGTCCGCCTCCTGCGAGCCGGTGTACGGGTCCCGCTTCTGGGTGTGGATGAAGTCGGGGAACTTGCTGGCGTCCTTGATGAAGAACACCGGGGTGTTGTTGCCGACGAGGTCGTAGTTGCCCTCCTCGGTGTAGAACTTCAGCGCGAAGCCGCGCGGGTCGCGCACCGCGTCCGCCGCGCCGAGGTTGCCGGCGACGGTGGAGAAGCGCAGGAAGGTCTCGGTCTGCTTGCCGACCTCGGAGAGGAAGGCGGCCCGGGTGTACGCGGTGACGTCCGCGGTCACCGTGAAGGTGCCGTAGGCGCCGGCGCCGCGGGCGTGCACCACGCGCTCCGGGATGCGCTCGCGGTTGAAGTGCGCGAGCTTCTCGAACAGCTGCTGGTCCTGGATCAGCGCCGGACCGCCGACACCGGCGGTCTCGGTGTTCTGGTTGTCGGCGACGGGGGCACCCGCCTCCGTGGTGAGGGTGGGGCGCAGCTCGTCCTGGGTAGTCATGTGAGGGGGCCTCCGCGTGATCAGGTCGTGACGAACCGATCCTAACTTGGACTTTGTCTAAGTCAACACTGGAACCAAACTCGGAGTGTCACTTACCCTGAGTCCATGAGTGACCTGCTGGAGAGACTGCGCGGACGTGGATGGCGGCTGACTTCGCAGCGCCGGGTCGTGGCCGAGGTCCTCGACGGCGAGCACGTCCACCTGACCGCCGACGAGGTGCACGCCCGCGCGGTCGAGCGGCTGCCCGAGATCAGCCGGGCCACCGTGTACAACACCCTCGGCGAACTCGTCGGCCTGGGCGAGGTGTTGGAGGTCGCCACCGACGGCCGCGCCAAGCGCTACGACCCCAACGCCCACCACGCGCACCAGCACCTGGTCTGCTACGGCTGCGGCGCCATCCGCGACGTCCACCCGCAGGGCGACCCGCTGGCCGCGCTGCCCGCCGCCGAGCGGTTCGGCTTCACCGTCTCCGGCGCCGAGATCACCTACCGCGGCCTGTGTCCGGACTGCTCCGCCGCCACGCACTGAAGCACGGCCGCACCCCGAACCACCGCCGTGCCCTTGACCGCCCCCGCGCGCACGGCGCCCCCGCCGGAGCACACGCCTCCGCACCAGCCCCCGGGTCCGGCCGCGCGCCCGGCTACGCGCTCAGCTCCGCGTGCAGCGCGCCCAACAGCCGGCCCGCCCGCTCGGCCACCTCCGCCGGACCGTAGTCCGCGGCCCGCCGGCACCAGCCCTCCGCCAGCACCGGCTCGCCCCGGCGCAGCGCCAGCAGCGCCAGGCGCAGCGCCGCCCGCCCGTGCCCGGCGTCCGCCGCCCGGGTGTACCAGAGCATCGCCTCGGCCTCGCGGTCCTGCCGGGCCAGCAGCAGCCCCAGGTTGAACGCCGCGCTGCGGCTGCCCGCCTCCGCGGCCCGCCGGTACCAGCTCTCCGCGATCTCCGGCGCGCCCCGCTCGGCCGCCCGCACGCCCATCCGCACCTGCGCCCGGCGGTGCCCGGCGTCCGCCGCCAGCGCGTACCAGTGCTCGGCCTCCGCGTCCGCTTCCCCGCGCCGGTCCAGCACCGAGGCCAACCGGAACGCGCCCTCCACCGAACCGCCCGCCGCCGCCTGCCGGTAGCGCTCCAGCGCGCCCGCCGCGTTGCCGCGCTGCTCCTGCACCACCGCCAGCTGCAGCGCCGCCTCGCCGTGCCCCTCCGCCGCGGCGCGCGCGTACCACTCCTGCGCCTGCCGGTGCTCCCCGCGCCCGGCGTGCAGCACGCCCAGGTTGAACGCGCCGTCCACGCTGCCCGCCTCGGCGGCCTTGGAGAACCACGGCTCGGCGCCCGACTCGTCGCCGCGCTGCAGCAGCACCACGGCCAGCGCGTTGCACGCCTCCCGGTGCCCGGCGTACGCGGCCCGCCGGTACCACTGCTCGGCCTGCTGGGCCCGGCCCGCCCCCGCGCACAGCAGGCCCAGGTTGAACGCGCCGTTCTGGTCGCCGGCCTCCAGTGCGCTGCGGTACCAGTGCTCCGCCCGGGCGGCCTCGCCGCGCGAGGCGTGCAGCGCGCCCAAGGCGTTGGCCGCGTTGCCGTCCCCGGCCTCGGCGGCCTCCTGCCACCACTCGGCGGCCGCGACGAGGTCCCCGCCGTCGCGCAGCAGGTAGCCCAGCGCGCACGCGGCCCGCGGCTCGCCGTTCTGCGCCGACTGCCGGTACCAGCGGGCCGCCTCGTCCAGCAGCGACTGCTCGCCGCCGGCCCGGTCCTCCAGCAGCACACCCAGGCGCAGCGCGGCGCGGGCGTGGCTGCGGGCGGCCGCGATCCGGTACCAGGCCTCGGCGGTCTCCTTGTCCCCGGCCGCCTCGCGCATCCGGGCCAGCCGGTAGGCGGCCTCCCGGTGCCCGGCGTCCGCGGACACCTTGAACCAGCGCTCGGCGCGCACGTCCCGGCGGTGCTCCATGAGGTCGCCGAGCGCGTAGGCGCCCAGCGGGTGGCCGTGGTCGGCGGCGAAGTGCAGCCAGTACTCGGCGGCCTCCTCCTCGCCCTGGTCGCGCAGTTGCAGGCCGAGCGCGTGGGCGGCGGGCGCGCTGCCGGCCACCGCCGCCTGCCGCCACCACTGGGCGGCCTCGGCCCGGTGGCCGCGCTGGTGCAGCAGCACGCCGAGGTTGTTGGCGGCGGCGCGCAGCCCGGCGGCGGCCGCGGCGCGCAGGTACGGTTCGGCGTCCTCCAGGTCGCCGCGGCGCAGCAGCAGGGTGCCGAGGCGGGCGGCGGCGTCCGGGTCGCCGTCGTCGGCGGCGCGCCGGTGCCGGGACTCCAGGGCGGCCTGCTCGCGGGCGGCGAGCGCGGTCTCGAAGCTCGCCGAGTCGAAGCCGGTGTCGCCCTCGACGCCAGCGACGGCGGGGGCGTCGGCCGGTGCGCCGCGCGGGCCCAGGGCGGCGGCGAGGCCGCCGGCCGGGACGTGCACCAGGGAGTCCGGGCCCCAGCCGCCCGCGGGGCGGCGCTCGGCCAGGCCGCTGGTGCGCTGGGCGGGCAGGGCGCCGGGCTGCCGTTCGGGACTCTCCGCCCAGGCCTCGGTGTCCGCCTCGGTGGTCGCCGCCGGCTTCGCCCCTGCCCCGTTCCTGCCGATCAGCCTCATGCCGACTCCCACTCCCCCCGAGTGTCGCGGCGCCGTCCTCCGGCCCGGGGCCGGAGGGACCCCACGGGGAGCGCGCGGACCCGACGGCCGGTCAGCAACCGGGCAGCGTCCCCCGTGTGTCCCATCGTCGCATCACCCGCAACCCGCGTACACCTGCCCCGGCCGATTTCGGCGGAGCGGACCCGAAGCCGACGAAATTGCTTCGGCGCTTTGTCGATTTCCCGACACTTGGCCCCCACAAACCCCGCTGCCGTCGTCCTTGGCGACGCTCGATGGTACCGGAGCGCCCCGGCCCGTCCGCGCGCGCAAACGCCGGAGGCCCGGAGGAAGAATCCTCCGGGCCTCCGGGCTACTGAGTAGCGGGGACAGGATTTGAACCTGCGACCTCTGGGTTATGAGCCCAGCGAGCTACCGAGCTGCTCCACCCCGCGTCGGTGGTTGAACCATAGCACGGGCGCGGGGTGGAGCCGAAATCGGTTACCGCGGGATCGTCGCAGCTCAGGGGCCGCTGCTCGGGGCGGGTGAGGCCGGCGGGGTGGCCGGGGCGGTCGCCGGCGGGGTGGCCGGCGCCGTGCCGGTCGCCGTCGGGGCCGGGGTGATCCCGGCCTTCTGCTCGGCCGCCTCGACCGCCTTGAGCGCGTCGTTGAGCGCCTTCTGGGCCTGGCCCCAGGCCACCCAGTCGCCGTTCTTGAACGCGGTCTGGCTGTCGTTGTTGGCCTTCACCGCGTCGGAGATCGCCTTCTGCAGCTCCGGCGTCACGGCGCCGCCCGGCGTCGGCGCGGTCGGGGTCGGGGTCGTCGGACTGGTGGGCGTCGTCGGCGCGGTCGGGCTGGTCGGCGTGGTGCCGGGCGCGGTGGGCGTGACCGGCGCACCGGTCACCGCGCCGCCGAGCACCTTGGCCAGCGCCTTCTCCAGGTTGTCCTCCACCGCGACGACCGCGTTCTCGTTCCCGTACGTCGCCAGCACCTTCTTCAGCACCGGCACCTTGGCGCTGCGGCCGATGAGGTAGACCGGCTCGACGTTCAGCAGGCCGCCGCCGACCGGCAGGGTCAGCAGGTTGCCGTACTCGATGTCGGAGTCGGTACCGGTCTTCAGCAGGGTCAGCTGGTTGGCGACCAGCGGGTCCGAGTTGAACTTCGCCTGCACCTGCTTGGGGCCCAACGCCCCCGCACCGGTCGGGATCTTGGCGATCCGGATCTTCCCGTAGTCCGGCCCCGGGTCGGCGCTGACCGACATGAACGCGGCCAGGTTGTCCCGGCCCTGCGGCGCGAAGGTCGTGGTGAGCGAGAACGTCGCGTCCTGCGCGTCCGGCATCCGGACGGTCAGGTAGTACGGCGGCTGCACCTCGTTGGTGTTGGTCGTCGGGTCGGTCGGCACCTGCCAGATGTCCGTGCCGTTGAAGAAGCCGCCGGCGTCGGTCATGTGGTACTCGGCGAGCAGGTCGCGCTGCACCTTGAACATGTCCTGCGGGTAGCGCAGGTGGGGCGCCAGCCCGGACGGGATGTCGGCCTTCGCCTTGACCGTGCCCGGGAACGCCTTCATCCAGGTCTTCAGCACCGGGTCGTTCTCGTCCCACTGGTAGAGCGTCACCTCGCCGGTGTACGCGTCCACGGTGGCCTTGACCGAGTTGCGGATGTAGTTGACCTGGTTCGCGGCGGTCAGCAGCTCACCGCGCTGGTTGGTCAGCGAGTCCTTGGTGGCGTCGCCCAGGGTCGTCTTCGAGGAGAACGGGTAGCCGTCCGAGGTGGTGTAGCCGTCCAGCACCCACACCACGCGGCCGTTCTCGACCACCGGGTACGGGTCGGCGTCGATCGACAGCCACGGCGCGACCTTCTCGACCCGCTCCTTGGGCGTGCGGTCGTAGATGATCTTCGCGCCGTCCCGGATCGCGCTGGAGTAGAGGATCTGCGGCTCGGCGAACTTCACCGCGTAGGCGGCGCGGGTCAGCGGGTTGTCCAGTCCGACGCCGCTGCCGCCCTCGTAGGTGGAGTGCACCGGGGTGCCGTCCTCGGCGGTGTAGTCGATGTCCTGGTAGCCGCCGCCGACGATCGAGTACGTCGACGTCTTCTCGCCGTAGTAGATCCGCTGCTGGTAGTCGCCGAACGCGCCCTTCGTCGGCAGCGCCGACTCGGTGTAGACCGGGTTGCCGTTGGCGTCCACCTGGTTGCCCTTGGCCGCGATCACGCCGTAGCCGTGGGTGTAGTTGAAGTGGTCGTTGATCCAGTTGCGCTGGATGCCGTTCAGGTCCAGCTCGCGCACGCCCAGCACGGTGTCCTGGTCGCCGTACCGGTCGACGTCCAGCGACTTGGGGAACGCGTAGTACTTGCGCAGCGCCTCGTTCTGCTGGAACGTCGGGCCGACCACGTTGGGGTCCAGCAGGCGGATGTCCGAGATGGTCTGCGCGTCCGGCTTCAGCGCGTCCGCGTTGGTGCCGTTCGCCGGTTCGTACTGGACGACCTGGCTGTCGGCGATCCCGTACGCCTCACGCGTCGCGTCGATGTTCTTCTGGATGTACGGCGTCTCCTTGGCCTGCTCGTTCGGCTTGACCTGGAACTGCTGCACGATCGCCGGGTACACCCCGCCGATCAGCACCGCCGACAGCACCATCAGGCCCAGGCCGATCAGGGCCGGCGCCCAGGTGCGGCGCACCGGGGTCAGGAAGAACAGCACCGCGCAGATCACCGCGACGAAGAACAGGATCGTCTTCGCCGGCAGGAACGCGTTCGCGTCCACGTACCGCAGGCCCGTCCAGCCGGACACGCCCTTGTACGTACCGGTCTTCACCGCCAGTGCGTACCGGTCCAGCCAGTACGCCACCGCCTTCAGCAGCACGAACACGCCCAGCAGCACCGCCAGGTGCCCCTGCGCGCCCACGCTCGCCCGCCGGCCCGGCCCCTGCAGCCGCAGCCCGCCGTACAGGTAGTGCACCAGCGCCGAGGTCAGCAGCGAGACGATCACCGCGCTGAACGCGAAGCCCAGCAGGAACTCGTAGAACGGCAGGTCGAAGGCGTAGAACGAGACGTCCTTGCCGAACTGCGGGTCCTTGGTGCCGAACGACGTCCCGTTCGTCCACAGCAGCCAGGTCCGCCACTGGCCGGAGGCCGCGGCGCCCGCCACCAGCCCGATCACCAGCGAGATCCCGAGCAGCGCCCAGCGCTTGAACGGCGCCAGGCCGGAGCGGTAGCGGTCCAGGCTCTGCTGCTCCACCGACATCGCCGACAGCGGCGGCCGGAGCCGGTGCGCCAGCCACACGTTGAAGCCGACGATCACCGCCATCAGCACGCCGAACACCGCGAACAGGCCGATCTTCGTCCACAGCTGGGTGGTGAAGACCGACGAGTAGTGCACCGACCTGAACCAGAGCCAGTCCGTCCAGAAGCCGGCGAACATGACGAACAGCAGGAACAGCACCGCGAGTACGCCCAGGGTCAGCAGGAGCACCCGCGCCCGCCGGGAGGGTGGTCCTACTCTTCGCCGGAACCCCGGTCCTGAGCGTTCCGGCATCTGGAATACCACGGTGGCACCTCAGCTGTGTCGTCTTGGGTCAGTCGGTCTCCAGTGCAACTTAACCAGTCTTTGGCCGAGTTCCCACCGTTAGCAGACGGTTACGACAACCCCTCCCCCCGGGCCCTGCGACAACCCCTCCGGCAACCCCTCCCGGGGCCCTTCCCGCGGCCCCTCGCGCGGGCCGTCCCACCGGCCGTTCCGCCGGCCGTTCCGCCGGCCGTTCCGCCGGCCCGAGCGCCGGGCGCCACGCAGCGGGCGCCCGGCGTGTGAGGATTGAGGCATGTCCGATGGATCCAACCTCCCCGACGACGTCTCCACCCTCCCGGCCGGCAGCCCGCTGACCCGGGCCGCGCTGGAGATCGACGAGTACGCCGCCACCCTCGGCTGGGACCTCCCGGCCCGCCTCTTCGCCCTGGTGGACAGCGCCGCCCTGCGCAAGGCCGACCCCCGCATCGCCGAGCAGCTCGGCCTCGCCGACAGCAACGAGCCCGGCCTCACCCCGGTCGAGCAGGACGAACTGCCCGCCGGCATGGAGCTGGACAAGTTCCTCGGCACCATCGCCTGGCCCGGCGCGGTGGCCGGCTGCGCCCTGGTCGTCGAGCGCCTGATGCTGCCACCGGGCGCCGAGCAGTCCCGCCCGCGCAACGCCAGCGACGCCCAGCTCGCCGAGTGGGTGGCCAACCACCCCAAGCGCGAGGAGGTGCGGATCACCGCCGCCGTGCTGCGCGACGGCAGCAAGGAGATCGCGCTGCGGCTGCGCTCCAAGGACACCGCCCGCGAGGTGCTGACCGGCCCCGAGCTGGTGCCGGGCCTGACCGAGGCCCTGCTGGCGACCTTCGCCTGAGGCGCCCGCACGGCCCACGGGGTCCGGGCCCACGGGGTCCGGGCCTTGCGGGTACGGGCCTTGCGGGTACGGGCCTGCTCCGGGCCTACGAGGTGCAGGACGGCAGCGCGGAGGTCTGCCCGGAGCGGATCTGGTCCAGTGCCTTCAGCGCGCCGTCCAGCGTCTCCACCTTGATCAGCTTCAGCCCGGACGGGGTGTTCTTGCCGGCCTCGGCGCAGTTCGAGGCCGGGGCGAAGAAGTACTCGGCCCCCGCGTCCCGGGCGGCGATCAGCTTCATCGCTATGCCGCCGATCGGACCGACCTCGCCCTCGTCGGTGATGGTGCCGGTGCCGGCCACGAACTTGCCGCCGGTCAGGTCGCCCGGGGTCAGCTTGTCGATGATGCCGAGCGAGAACATCAGGCCCGCGCTGGGCCCGCCGACGTCCTGCAGCCCGATGTCGATCCGGAACGGGTAGGTGTGCCGCAGGCCCGGGCGGATGCCGACCATCGCGGCGCCGGTGTCCGGCGACTTCACGGTCGGGACGGCGATGTCGGTGCGCACCCCCGGCTCGGCGGAGCCCTCCTTGACCCGCGGCACCACGGTGAAGACCGCCTCCTCGCCGGGCTGGTGCCGGGTGACCGCCTTGGCGACCGCCTCCGCGTCGGCGACCGGGGTGCCGTCGACCGCGACGATCTGGTCCCCGGCGTGCAGCCGGCCCTCCGCCGGGGCGCCGGCGGTGACGCTCTGGACGATCAGCTCGCTGCCCATTGGGATGCCGAGCTGGCTCAGCGCCGCGGTGCGGGCGTGGTCCTCGGAGAGCGCGAACTCCTCGGCGTTCTGCCGCTTCGCGTCGGCGTCGGTCTGGCCCTTCGGGTAGACGTTGTCGTGCGGCACCACCAGCACGTCGTCGCGCAGCCAGCCGACCACCGCGTTGACCAGGCTCGGCTCGTACTTGGCGCCGGTGACCTGGACGGTCGTCATGTTGAGGTTCCCGCTCGCCGGGAAGGACTCGTGGCCGGTGATGGTGATCACCGGGGTCCCCGTCTTCTCCTGCACCCCGAGCGTGTTGTACGTCGGGCCCGGGCTCATCTCGGTGTACGGCACCTTCATCAGCACCGAGGCGCAGAGCAGCGCTATGAGCAGCAGGGTGGCGGCGAGCATCGTCGCAGAGCGGCGTGGCATGCCTCGACAGTACGGGACGCGCGTGACGGCGCGCCCGGCGGCCCGGGCCCCACCGGCCCGCGGCCGCTACCGCTCGCGGTGCTCGCGCGGGTCGCCGCCCGCGGTGGTGCGTTCCATCGCGGCCATGAACCGCTGGTGCTCGGCCAGCGAGGCCGGGTCCCCCGTCGCCTTCGGGGCCCGTTGGGCCCAGACCGCCCACACGGTGGCCAGCGCCCCGGCGACGCAGGGAATGCTCAACCAGGCGAGTACAGCCATCTCGGTACTCCCAGTTCGTCGTGTCTATGAGCAGATTAACCAGTCCGGCGGACAACGCCGCGGGCGCCGTCCGGGTTACGGCGCCGCCGATCGGCTCACTTCCAGGGAGTATCCGGCGCAGTGGCCCACACCCGTTCGTGTGAGCGACCGGCGCGCCTGCACGACACGGGGTTCCGGCGGGTGCTCAGCAGTCGCCGGCGCCGACCCACTCCTCGCCGCCGTCCGCGAACACCTGGTGCTTCCAGATCGGCACCTCGTGCTTGAGGTCGTCGATCAGCCGGCGGGCGGCGGCGAAGGCCTCGCCGCGGTGCGCGCACGACACCGCGACGATCACCGCCTTGTCGGTGATCCCCAGCCGGCCCACCCGGTGCACCGCGGCCAGCGCCCGGACCGGGAAGTCGGCGACGACCTTCTCGGCGACCCGGCGCAGCTCCCGCTCCGCCGACGGGTGGCAGCTGTACTCCAGCACCGAGACCGGCCGGCCGCCGTCGTGGTCGCGGACCGTGCCGACGAAGACCGTCGTCCCGCCGGCCGCGTCGTCGCCCACCGCCTCGTACACCTCGTCGAGCGAGAGCGGGGTGTCGCGGATCGCGAGCAGGCGGATCGGACCGTGGTTCTCGGACATGCCCCCATGATTGCCCATCCCTCCCGGGCCGGGACACACCCCCACCGCCCCACGACGACGGGCCCCCGCCGTGGCGGGGGCCCGCTCAGGACCGGGGCCGGCTCAGGACCCGGGCCGGCTCAGGGCCCGGGCCGGCTCAGAACCGGCGCCGCCTGCGCGCCCGCCGCACCAGCGCCGCCGTACCCACCAGCGCCACCGTCGCCCCCGCCGCGCCCAGACTGGTCGCCGCCTCCTTGCCGCCCAGGCGCCGGCCGGCCACCGCGTGCTTGCCCTCCACCTGCGCCAGCAGCTCCGCCAGCACCTCCTCGTTGGTGTGCGCCGGACGCCAGCCCGCCTCGTGCAGCCGGCTCCCCGACACCACCCACGGGTACATCGTGTACGCCAGGTCCCCGGCCGGCGCCGGCGTCAGCCCCAGCCGGTGCAGCCGTGCCGCCGTTCCCAGCGCCAGCGAGGCCGGCAGCTCCATCCGCCGGATCCCCGACAGCCGCTCCACGTCCTCCTGCTCCAGCCAGCCGTCACAGCCGACCGTCACCTCGCCCTCGACCAGGCCCAGCGCCGCGTACTCCAGCGCCGCCGCCAGATCGTCCACGTGGCAGAACTGCCAGCACGGGCGCGAACCCGCCACCACCAGCAGCCGCGGCGCCTCGAAGTGCCGCGTCAGCACCGTGTCCACCCCGGGGCCCACCACCACCGCCGGCCGCAGCACCGTGACCTGCAGCCCCGGGTGCGCCCGCGGCGCCCGCCGGGCCAGCCGCTCGATCTCCAGCAGGTCCCCGACCAGCGAGGCCTCCTCGGTCGCCCGCAGCTCCGAGTCCTCCGCCAGCGGCACCTCGTTGTCCGCCAGCGCGCCGTAGACCATCGCCGAGGTGCACAGCACCACCCGGTGCACCCCGGCCGCCGCGGCCGCCGTCAGCACCGTCTGGGCGCCCCGCACGTTGTAGGCGCTGCGCGCCCGCGGGTCCGACTCCATGCCCAGGTCCATCGCCAGGTGGACCACCACGTCCACCCCGGCCAGCCGCTCGGCGACCGCAGGGTCCCGGACGTCCAGGACCCGCCACTGCACCCCCGGCACCTCACCGCGCCGGTCGTCGACCGCCAGGACCCGCTTCACCCCCGGCGAGGCCACCAGCCGGGCCGCGACCCGTTCGCCGAGCACCCCGGCGGCGCCGGTCACCGCCACGGTCAGCGGTCTTCCGGCATAGGCTGGAGGCGGCGACGCCGTGATGTCCGGGGCGTCCTCTCCTCCGGTCAGCCCAGAGCGAACGTCCGAGGGCGGGGAACTCACCGGCCATCCTCCACGGTTAGCTTATGTGCGTACGTACGTGTGTCACGTACGTCCATCCTGCCCGAGGCGAAGGCCCGGCGGTGCACCCGGCGCGGGCCAGCCGCGCGGGAGCCGCCCGCCGGCCGGGAGTCCCCCACTCCACCGACCGCCCCGGGCACGCAGACTTCACCGCCACCACCCGTATGACGGCCGACCGGATCGAGGACCCCGTGAGCGACCTTCCCTTCGGATTCGGCGTTCCGCCCGAGGAGCCCGAGGACGGCAAGGCCAAGCCCGACGACGACCAGAAGAAGAAGGACGAGGGCGCCGACGCGCAGTCCGGCGGCCCGCAGCCCTTCGGCTTCTCCGGCGGCAACCCGCTCGGCGCCCTGTTCGGCATGGGCCTGCCCGGCATGCCCGGCACCCCGGGCGCGGGCGGTCCCGGCGCCGGCGACAACCCCTTCGCCGCGATGTTCGGCGGCCTCAACCCCAACGACCTCGGCGCCGCCTTCCAGCAGCTCGGCCAGATGCTCTCCTTCGAGGGCGGCCCGGTCAACTGGGACCTCGCCAAGGACATCGCCCGGCAGACCGTCGTCGCCGAGCCCGCCGAGGGCAAGAGCAAGGACCGCTCCGTCGGCGCCGCCGAGCGCTCCGCCGTCGCCGAGGCCGTCCGCCTCGCCGACCTGTGGCTCGACGGCGTCACCACCTTCCCCTCCGGCGCCGGCACCGCCGTCGCCTGGAGCCGCGCCGAGTGGATCGAGGCCACCCTCCCGGTCTGGAAGGACCTCGTCGACCCGGTCGCCGAACGCGTCGGCAACGCCATGGGCGGCGTGCTGCCCGAGGAGATGCAGGCCATGGCCGGCCCGCTGCTCGGCATGATGCGCTCCATGGGCGGCGCCATGTTCGGCACCCAGATCGGCCAGGCGCTCGGCGCCCTCGCCGCCGAGGTCGTCGGCTCCACCGACGTCGGCCTGCCGCTCGCCCCCGCCGGCAAGGCCGCGCTGCTGCCGCAGAACGTCGCCGAGTTCGGCGAGGGCCTCAGCGTGCCCGCCGAGGAGGTCCGCCTCTACCTCGCCCTGCGCGAGGCCGCCCACCAGCGGCTCTTCGCCCACGTGCCGTGGCTGCGCGCCCACCTGCTCGGCGCCGTCGAGGCCTACGCCCGTGGCATCAAGGTCGACAGCTCCCGCATGGAGGAGCTCGTCGGCCAGCTCGACCCGGGCAACCCCGAGGCGCTCCAGGAGGCGCTCGCCGGCGGTCTGCTCCAGCCCGAGGACACCCCCGAGCAGAAGGCCGCGCTCGCCCGCCTGGAGACCGCGCTCGCCCTCGTCGAGGGCTGGGTCGACGCGGTCGTGCACGCCGCCGCCGAACCCCACCTGCCGCAGGCCGGCGCGCTGCGCGAGACCGTCCGGCGCCGCCGCGCCGCCGGCGGGCCCGCCGAGCAGACCTTCGCCACCCTCGTCGGCCTCGAACTGCGCCCGCGCCGGCTGCGCGACGCCGCCCGCCTCTGGGCGCTGCTCGCCGACGCCCGCGGCACCGAGGGCCGCGACGACCTCTGGCAGCACCCGGACATGCTCCCCACCGCCGCCGACCTCGACGACCCCGACGCCTTCGTGCACCGGGGCAACGGCGACGACCTGGAGGGCGGCATCGACTTCGACGCGCTCGACAAGCTGCTCGGCGAGGCCGCCGCGGGCGGCGCCCCGGGCACCGGGAAGCCCGACCTGACGAAGAACGACGACGACCGCGGCGACGACCAGGGGAAGGGCGAGCCCACCGCATGACGGCCACCGAGACGGACCGCGCCGGAGCCCTGCACGCCGACGCGGTCCGCGCCCTGGGCGACTGGCGGGGCACCGACCCCGAGCAGGAACAGCTGCGCCTCGCCTACCTGCGGCACCTCGCCGAGCAGCCCGAGGGCCTGTTCCGCTCCTGCCTGCCCGCCCACATCACCGCCAGCGCCGCCGTCGTCGACCCCGCCGCCGGCCGCGTCCTGCTGACCCTGCACCCCAAGGTCGGCCGGTGGCTCCAGATGGGCGGCCACTGCGAGCCCGGTGACCGCGACCTCGCCTCGGCCGCCCTGCGGGAGGCCACCGAGGAGTCCGGCATCCCCGACCTCGCCCTGCTCACCCGCGACGGCGCGCCCGTGCCCGTCAAGCTCGACCGCCACCAGGTCCGCTGCACCGGCAAGGACCGTCCCGAGAACACCCACCTCGACGTCCAGTACGTCGCGGTGGCCCCGCCCGGCGCCCAGGCGCTGATCAGCGAGGAGTCGCTCGACCTGCGCTGGTTCGACTACGACCGCCTGCCCGAGCTCACCGACCGCTCCGTGCGCGACCTCGTGGCGCGCGCCCGGGAACTCACCGGCTGAAGCACTCCGGAGCGCCCGGACGACGGGAGGGGCACGGACCGATGTGGTCCGCGCCCCTCCCGTCGTCCGTTCCGTGCCTGCTCTGTGTGAGCTCCGCGCGTGCTCCGGGTGTGTTCCTGTGTGTTCCACCCGGGTGCCGCCGTGCTCCGCGCGGCCCGCCCGGCGACCGCTCAGCCGCAGGACTCCGCCGGACCGGCCTCCGACGGGGCCTCGTGCCGGGCCCCGGGGATGTGCGGCAGCCGGGCCGCCGACACCACGCCCTCCAGGTAGCCGCGCGCCCGCTCGGTCCGCGGATACGCCTCCAGCAGCGCCCAGAAGTCCGGCCCGTGGTCCGGCACCAGCAGGTGCGCCAGCTCGTGCAGCAGCACGTAGTCGACCACGTACTCCGGCATCCCCTGCAGGCGGTGCGAGAGCCGGATCGTCCGCTCGCTCGGGGTGCACGAGCCCCAGCGCGAATTCTGATTGGTCACCCAGCGGACCTGGGCGGGCCGGGCGCGACCGCCCAGGTAGGCCGCCGAGAGCTCGCGGGCCCGGGCCACCAGCGCATCGTCACCAAGCACCCGGCGGCTCTCCTGCGCGGCCAGCTTCTCCAGCATCTGGGCGACCCAGCGCTGCTCCTCCGCGTGCGACATCCGGGCCGGGATCAGCACGATCGTGCGATCGCCCTCGCGGTAGGCGGACACCGTCCGGCTGCGGCGGGCACTGCGCCGCACCTCCACCCGGGACCGGTCGACCGGCTCGCGCGCGGCCGTCGTCGGCGAGTCCGGGCGCTGTTCGGACCCCTGGTCGGGACGCTGCTCCGGACGCCCACGCGTACTCGGCGCCGCCACACGCGACCCGGACGCTGCACGGGCACGCCGAGGCGACGCCGAGGGATGGGAGTCCCGTTCGGCTGCCATGGCACACGACGTTACCCGCTCCCCCTGGCAGAAGTCCGCTGCCATGGCCGAAATGTTTCGTGGAGCGGTCGGGAACGAAAGGCCGACGGGAGGTGTCCGGAATCCGACTTCACGCCGGACGCCAAGTTATCCACAGGGTGTGCGAACGGATCATCTGATCATGTGCCCGTCCCTGTGGACAACACGCCGCACCCCGTCGCCCCGATCGGGCATGCTGCCGTCAGCCGTCCGGAAACCGTCGGAAGGAAGACCGCCGTGCGCCTCGCCCTCAAGCCCGCCCTCTCCCGCAGCTGGCGGGACTCGGACACCCTCCAGTTCGGCACCATCCCGCAGCACGCGGGGGTTCTCGGCCATGCCGCCGACGAAGCCCTGCGCACGTTCCTCGGCCTCGTCGACGGGACGCGCGACCGGCCCGCCCTGCTCGCCGAGGGCGAGCGGATCGGCTTCGGGCGCGACCCCGCCGACTCCCTGCTCGACCTGCTGGAGGAGGCCGGGGTGCTCGACGACGCCGAGGCCTCGGACGAGGCCCTGGCCCGCTTCCCGCAGCCGCACCGCGAGTTGCTCGGACCCGACCTCGCCTCACTGTCGCTGATCCACGCGCCGCCCGGCGCCGCCCCCGCGGTGCTGGCCCGGCGGCCCGAGCACGCGGTCGAGGTCCGCGGGGCGGGCCGGATCGGCGCGGCCGTCGCCGCCGTCCTCGCGGCGGGCGGCATCGGCACGGTCACCGTGGTGGACTCCGGCCGGGTCACGCCCGCGGACTGCTCCCCCGCCGGGCTGCCGGCGGTGGATGTCGGCCGGCTCCGGGCCACCGCCGCCCGCGAGGCCGTCGACCGGGCCACCGCCCGGCGCCCGGGCCGCCGCATCCGACGGCCGAGACCGGGGCTGCCCGACCTGGTGGTGCTCGCTCCCCGGGACGGCAGCGGCGCGTTCGCGGGCGGCACACCGCAGGCCCGCGAACTGCTCCGGGCCGGGGTCCCGCACCTGTACGTCGGGGTGGTCGAGGAGTACGGGGTGGTCGGACCGCTGGTCCTGCCGGGCGTCTCGGCCTGCGGCCACTGCCTGGTCCTGGCCCGGGAGGACGAGGACGCCGCCTGGCCGCGGATCCTCGCCCAGCTCGCCGAGGGCGGCTCGGGGCGGGCGCCGACCCCGGCCTGCGACACCGCGCTCGCGACGGCGGTCGCCGGGCTCGCGGCACTGCACGTCCAGGTCCTCCTGGACGGCGGCCGGCCGCCCAGCGTGGACGGCTGGTGCGAACTGTCCGCCGTGGACGGCATGGCCCGCCGGCTACGGCTCAAGGGCCACCCGGACTGCGGCTGCCTCTGGCAACCGACACCACCGCACTGAGGGCCCGGCCCGGGCACCGCCGTCGTGCCGCAGGCGGCAACCGTCGCCGCGGCCTGGGCGCCGGCGGCGCAGCCTCCGGCGGCGGTCGGTGTGCCCCGGCCTGCCTGCCGGAGGGCTCGGGCAGCGGTCGTGGAGCTCTGGGCAGTACCGAGCCCGCCCTGGGCACACTCCGGCAACGGTCCTGGGCCGTTGCCGGAGTGTGCCCAGGGTGCCGGCGGGATCGGCTGTGCCCCTCGGGAGCACAGCCGAGGAGGAGGCGGAGGGGAGGGGGGTGGGGGGAGGGGCCCCGAGACGGGGAAAGGGCGCCGCAGCGGGGCGCCCAACGACTACTGTGGCGTCGGCCATCCGGCCGACGCGGCCCGGGCGGCCGGCTCAACGATCGCAACGCTCGTGCACGACCTCACCGAGAGGTATCGACATGATCACTCGCAGATCGCTCATCGGCGCCGCCGGCGCCCTGGCCCTCCCGCTGACCGCCGTCTCCACCGCGCCCGCCGTCGCCACGGCGGCCGAGGCGCGGCGACGGCGCTGGTCCCGGCTCGCCGGTCATCTGCACGGCACCCTCGTCCTCCCCGGCGACCCGGCCTACGGCACGGCCAAGCAGATCGGCCAGGCCCGCTTCGACGCCGTCGAACCGGCCGCCGTCGCCTACTGCGCCGACGAGTCCGACGTCGCCCTCTGTCTCCGCTACGCGCAGGACCAGGACCTCCCGATCGCGGTCCGCGCCGGCGGCCACAGCGGCGGCGGCTACTCCACCGGCACCGGCCTGGTGGTCGACGTCTCCCGGCTCAACTCCGCCGTGGTGACCCCCGGTGCGGCCACCTTCGGCGGCGGCACCCAGCTCGTCGACGTCACCAACGCCGTCGCCCCGCACGGGCTCGCGGTCTCGGGCGGCTTCTGTCCCACCGTCTCCCTCGGCGGCTTCCTCCAGGGCGGCGGCATCGGCCTGCTGACCCGCCACGTCGGCATCTCCAGCGACAAGGTGACCGCGGCCCGCGTGGTGCTGGCCGACGGCAGGACCGTCACCGCCTCCCCCGAGCAGCACGACGACCTGTACTGGGCGCTGCGCGGCGGCGGTGGCGGCAACTTCGGCGTCGTCACGTCCTACACGGTGACCCCCGTCCCGCTGGCCACCCTCACCCTCGCCAGTCTCACCTGGTCCTTCGATCACGCGGTGGACGTGCTGGACGCCTGGTCGCACTGGCTCCCGGACGCCCCGCGGACGCTGGGCGGCGGCGCCGTGGTCGGCCTGCGGGACGCCGCGCCCGGCGCGACCCCGTTCGTCTCGGTGCTGATCGGCTCGGTCGGCACCGAGGCCGAACTCGCCGCCGAGATAGCCCGGTTGACCGATCTGGTGGGCGCGCTGCCGGCCACCAGGAACGGCTTCACCGCCCCCTACCTGTCGGTCATGATGGGCCTCTACGGCTGCGGCGCCTACACCCAGGACCAGTGCCACCGGGCGGGCACCGGCCCGGCGGCCGTGCTGGCCCGGCCGACCGCCGCCGTGGACCGGGGCCGGCTCTTCGACGCCCCGCCGCCGCGCTCGCTCTGGGACGCCGCGGTGGGCCTGGTCGACCGGGACCGGCCGGCCGGCCAGCAGCGCATGGTGCAGCTGAGCGCGCTGGGCGGCGCCGCCAACGACCCGGCGCGCACGGCCACCGCGTACGTGCACCGCACCGCGCTGTTCAACGCGAGCTTCGGCGCGGTGATCGCCACAGGCCCGGTGGACGAGGCCGCGCTGGCGGCGGCCCGCGGCTGGGCGGACGCCGGGTTCGCGCTGCTCGACCCGCACTCGGCCGGCGAGACCTACCAGAACTTCGTCGACCCCGGGCTGGCGGACTGGCGCCGCGCCTACTACGGGGAGAACTATCCGCGGCTGGTCGCGGTGAAGCGCCGCTACGACCCGTACCGCCTGTTCTCCTTCCCGCAGGCGGTCGGCGCGGCTCCCGGCTCCCGGGACTGACGCGGACGGGACTGACGCGGACGGGGCGGCCCCGGCGGGGCGGCGGATTACGGCCGGGGCCGCGCCGTCGAGCGGGCACAATGGCGTATGACGGTCGGCTCCCGCCCCGGGGGCCTTGGGCGTGTCGACTTGGAGGCCCGGGTGAGCGATCTTCCGCGCAAGGCAATGACCCGCACGGCAAGACTCGCCGCCCTGCCGCTGGGGATAGCCGGCCGTGCCACCCTGGGCCTCGGGAAGCGGATCGGCGGCCGGTCGGCCGAGGTGGTCACCGCCGAGCTGCAACAGGCCACCGCCGACCAGCTGTTCAAGGTCCTGGGCGAGCTCAAGGGCGGGGCGATGAAGTTCGGGCAGGTGCTGTCCGTCTTCGAGGCCGCCCTGCCGGAGGAGGTGGCCGGCCCCTACCGGGCGGCGCTGACCAAGCTGCAGGACGCCGCGCCGCCGATGCCGGCCGCGAAGGTGCACGCGGCGCTGGCGCAGCGGCTGGGCGAGGACTGGCGGAGCCTGTTCCGAGAGTTCGACGACCGGCCGGCGGCGGCCGCGTCGATCGGCCAGGTGCACCGGGCGGTGTGGCACGACGGCCGCGCGGTCGCGGTGAAGGTGCAGTACCCGGGGGCGGGGGACGCCCTGTTGGCGGACCTGTCGCAGTTGAGCCGGGTGGCGTGGCTGCTGGGTCCGCTGATTCCGGGCCTGGACATCAAGCCGCTGATCACGGAGTTGCGGGAGCGGGTCGCCGAGGAGCTGGACTACGGCCTGGAGGCGCAGGCGCAGCGCCGGCACGCCGAGGAGTTCGCGGGCGATCCGGAGATCGTGGTGCCGGGTGTGGTGGCGCAGGCGGACCAGGTGCTGGTGTCGGAGTGGATGGGTGGTACGCCGCTGGCGGAGGTGATCGCCTCCGGTTCGCAGGAGGAGCGGGACCGGGCGGGCCGGTTGCTGGCGCGGTTCCTGTTCGCCGGTCCGTCGCGGACGGGGTTGCTGCACGCGGATCCGCATCCGGGCAACTTCCGGCTGTTGAAGAACGACGGTCCGGTGGAGGGCTGGCGGCTGGGGGTGCTGGACTTCGGGACGGTGGACCGGTTGCCGGGCGGGTTGCCGGCGCCGATCGGGGCGTCGCTGCGGATGGCGCTGGCCGGGGACGCGGCGGGTGTGCTGGCGATGCTGCGCGAGGAGGGTTTCGTCAAGCCCTCGATCGCGCTGGACGCGGACGCGGTGCTGGACTACCTGGTGCCGATCATCGAGCCGGCGGCGGTGGAGTCGTTCCACTTCACCCGGGCGTGGATGCGGGCGCAGGCGGCGCGGATCGCCGATCCGCGGTCGCCGGCGTACAACCTGGGCAAGCAGTTGAACCTGCCGCCGTCGTACCTGTTGATCCACCGGGTGACGCTGAGCACGATCGGGGTGCTGTGTCAGCTGGGTGCGAAGGCGCCGTTCCGGGCGGAGATGCTGGAGTGGCTGCCGGAGTTCGCGGAGGCGGGGTCGCCGGGGACGCGGGCGGCCAAGAAGGCGGCGGCGAAGAGCCCCGCGGTGAAGGGCCCCGCGGTGAAGGGCCCCGCGGTGAAGGGCCCCGCGAAGAGCCCTGCGAAGAAGGCGGCGCCCGGGCAGGCGCGGACGCCGGCCGCCAAGCGGGCGGCGTCGGGGAGGACGGCGCCGGAGAAGCG
The DNA here is from genome assembly GCF_042887135.1 of Kitasatospora sp. NPDC057965. NCBI lineage: Bacteria > Bacillati > Actinomycetota > Actinomycetes > Kitasatosporales > Streptomycetaceae > Kitasatospora > Kitasatospora sp. NPDC057965. Next base: position 193,226 of record NZ_JBHVPZ010000008.1, on the reverse strand, counting down.
CAGGAGCCCGTCGGCGGAGGGCTGATCCGCCGTCCGTCGCAACGGCCGCAGGCCGCCTCCCGGTGTCGGGGGGCGGCCTGCGGCGTGCTGTGGGTCCGGCGGGCCCGCGTGGTCGGGCCCGGTGGTGGGCCGGGCATGGCGGTGCGCCGGCGTCCGGGTCACCTCGGGGAGGTCACATCAGGGCGACGGCGAGTGCCTTGCGGGCTCGCAGCGAGGCGCGTTCGGCCTTCCGCTTGAGCCGGTGGGCGCGGGCGAGCCGGCCGACGAGCCGTTGGTGCTCGGCCTCCTGGAGGCGCTCTTGCATATGCGCCCGGGCCAGGGATTCGTGGAGGAGTTGCATTTCGAGGGTCCTGTTCTGGATCTGGAGTTCGGTGGTCTGCTCGGCGCGGACGGTCGGATCGATGGCGGCGGCGGTCATGTGGTGGTCCTGCTCGTGGTGCGTCGTCGGGAAGGGGTGGATGCGGGCGGCGTCGGCCTTGGCGGCGGCGAGGCGTACGGAGCGGCGGAGGGCGTTGTCCGGCGGGGGCTGCTCTCCCCGGCGGACGGTTCCGGCTCCGGACGCGGGGTTCACGCCGCGACCTCGGTCTTGCGCGGGCGGCCACGCGGCCGCTTGCGGGCCACGATGACACCCTGGACGAAGAGCTCGCCGCCCCAGACGCCCCAGGGCTCGCGGCGCTCCAGGGCGCCGGTGAGACAGGCGTCCTTGACCGGGCAGGTGCCACAGAGGGACTTCGCGTACTCGACGTCGGCGGGCGTCTCGGCGAAGAAGACCTCGGGGTCGAAGGCGCGGCACGGGATGGGGAGCCCGAGCTCCTCGGCCTGGTCGATCGAGGTGAACTGCATGGGGAGAACCTCCGGGGGGTCGGCCTGGTCGGCCTTGGTCTGGCTTGTCTGCGGTACGGACGGGGTGGGCGGTGTGATGACCGTGGACACTGTGGGCGTCTTCCTCGTCTTCTCAGTGGGTCCGGCTCAGCTGACTGGTGGGGCTGGGCCGGAGGCCCCGGGGGGCCTGGGTGGTCTTGCGTACCGGACAAAACAGAAGGGCCGCGGATCCCGGTGTGTGGGGTTCCGCGGCCCTGGAGGCGCCGACCTGAGGCTGGCTCAGGTTCGTTCTCTCCAGGGTTCGGGGCCGCGGAAGGCCCGCATCCGGATGGCCGTGGCGTCGGCAAAGACCGCCATGGCCTGCGTGATCTGCTGCTGCTTCTGCTCCTGGGCGTTTCCGGCACCGACGACCTGCTCATAGCCGCCATGCATGGCGAGGGCTACAGCCGCCTTCGGTGCCTGGGTCGGTCGCTCATCACGCAGGGAGCGCGAAGCATCGATCGAGGCCCAGTCGCCGGACAGACCGATCTCGACACGGGTGCCGTCGAGGCTGCCGCCCTGGATGCCATTGCTGCCGGGGCCAGTGTGTCCGAGGCCACTGACAGCGGGGGCGGGGGAAGCGGGAACGACGGAGACACCGGTGGTGTCGAGACCCAGACCGGTTCCGCACAGCTCGGCGGCGAGCCGCAGGCTGGCGGCACGCAGGGAGGCAGCGTCGACGGTCTGGCCAGTCATTTTGGTGATCATGGTTTCCACTGCCTTCGCCTCCTCTCGGCGCCTAGCGGAGCCTGGTCTCCCGGGCTCCGAACTGTTCGGATGTCTGTCTCGGTGATGCTGGTGAAGCTGTGTGAAGCTGATCGAGCGTGTGAGGCTCGTGGCTGCGGGGGCATGCGGTGACAGGCGTCACCCCGGACGACCGCGTCCCCTTGACCGCTCCGGCAGGCTATTGCGCTCCCGGTACGGCGCGCAAACTATTTTTCCGGCGAGTTTCCCGACGGTCTCCGCGACGCCCCTCGGCGTCGGCCGCGATCGCCCCGGACCGGCTCAGGCCGGTTCGTCCGGCCGGCCGTCCGTGACGTCCTCCGGATCCCTGACGGGCTCCTCCCCCGCACACAACGAGAGCACGGCCGCCCCGTATTTGTCCAACTTCATCGCGCCGACCCCGGAGATTCCGGCGAGCTCCTGGCGGTTGGCGGGGACGTCCTCGGCGATGGCCATCAGGGTGGCGTCGGTGAACACGACGTAGGCGGGGGCCCCCTGTTCGCGGGCCTGGGCGGCGCGCCACTCGCGCAGCCGCTCGTAGAGCGCCTCGTCCATCGTGGAGGGGCAGCTCTCGCAGCGGCGCAGCTTGCGTTCGACGGCCTCGGTGAGGGCCCGCCCGCAGACCCGGCAGGTGACCGGGCCGCGGACCCGGCGCCCGGCGGAGCGCTCGCCGCCCTCGGCGCCGCCCCGCCCGCCGCGCCCGGCGGGGCGGGTGCCCGGGGCGCTGGAGCCCGGGCGCAGCCCGTCGAGGAAGCGGCTGGGCTTGCGGGAGGCGCGGCCGCCCGGGGAGCGGGAGAGCGCCCAGGAGAGGGTGAGGTGCTTGCGGGCGCGGGTGACGCCGACGTAGAGGAGGCGGCGTTCCTCCTCGACCTGTTCGTCGGTCTTGGCGTAGATGATCGGCAGGGTGCCCTCGGTGAGGCCGACGAGGTAGACGGCGTCCCATTCGAGGCCCTTGGCGGCGTGCAGGGAGGCGAGGGTGACGCCTTCGACGGCGGGGGCGTGCTGGGCGGCGGCGCGGGCGTCGAGTTCGGCGACGTAGGCGGCGAGGTCGGTGGACCGCCCGTCGGCGGCGCGGCCGCGTTCGAATTCCTCGGCGAGCCGGACGAGGGCGGCGAGGGACTCCCAGCGGTCGCGGACGGCGCCGGAGCCGGCGGGGGGTTCGGCGGTGAAGCCGCGGGTGGCGAGGACGGCGCGGACCTGGCCGGCGAGGTCGGGGGCGCCGTCGGTGACGGGGTCGGAGGCGGCCCGGGCGGCGCCGCGCAGCAGGACGCCGGCGTCGCGGACCTCGGGGCGTTCGAAGAACCGCTCGGCGCCCTTGAGCTGGTAGGGGACGCCGAGGTCGGCGAGGGCCTGCTCGTAGACCTCGGACTGGCCGTTGGTGCGGAAGAGGACGGCGATCTCGCTGGCGCGCACGCCGGCGGCGAGCAGGTCCTTGATCCGGCGGGCGGTGGTCTCGGCCTCGGTGGGTTCGTCCTCGTACTCGGTGTAGACGGGGTCGGGGCCGGCCTCGCGCTGGGAGACGAGTTCGAGGCGGTGGCGGGCGGCCTCGCCGCGGGCCTGGGCGAGCAGTCCGTTGGCGAGGTGGACGACCTGGGGGGTGGAGCGGTAGTCGCGGACGAGCTTGACGACGGTGGCGTCGGGGTGGCGGGTGCGGAAGCCCAGCAGGTAGTCGGGGGTGGCGCCGGTGAAGGAGTAGATGGTCTGGCTGGCGTCGCCGACGACGCAGAGGCTGGCGCCGCCGCCGGGGCCGGTCCACTGGTCGAGCAGGCGCTGCTGGAGCGGGGAGACGTCCTGGTACTCGTCGACGGTGAAGTGCCGGTACTGGGAGCGGACCTGGTCGGCGATGTCGGGGCGGTCCTCCAGGATGGCGGCGGTGAGCAGCAGCACGTCCTCGAAGTCGATGTTCCCGCGGCGGCTCTTGGTCTCCTCGTAGACCCGGTAGACCTGGGCGGTCTCGGCGGGGTCGCGGGGGGCCTCGCGGCCGGACTTGGCGACGGCGGCGGGGTAGTCGTCGGGGCCGGTCTGGGTGACCTTGGCCCATTCGATCTCGGCGGTGAGGTCGCGCAGTTCGGTGCGCTGGACGCGCAGGCCGCAGCGGCCGGCGGCCTCGGCGACCAGCTGGACCTTGCGTTCGAGCAGCTGGGGGACGGGTCCGCCGACGGCGCGCGGCCAGAAGTACTGGAGCTGGCGCAGGGCGGCGGCGTGGAAGGTGCGGGCCTGGACGCCCTCGGCGCCGAGCTGGCGCAGGCGGCCGCGCATCTCGCCGGCGGCGCGGGCGGTGAAGGTGACGGCGAGGACCTGCTGGGGCTGGTAGACGCCGCTGCGCACGCCGTAGGCGATGCGGTGGGTGATGGCGCGGGTCTTGCCGGTGCCGGCGCCGGCGAGGACGCAGACGGCACCGTGCAGGGCGGTGGCGACGGCCCGCTGTTCGGGGTCGAGTCCGGCGAGGACGGCGTCGGGGCCGCCGGCGGCGAGGTGGCCGGGCCGGTGGGCGTCCTGGTGTCCGTCGAACGGGCTGCCGCTCAAGAGGTCTTCCTGCATGCGTTCCATCCTCTCAGCCCGGGCGGACATCGCGGGCGGGGTTGTCCACAGGTGCGGTGTGATCGCAGGATGATCGCGTTGCGGGCGGCGGATAGTGGCACGCGGGGGCGCGCACCTTCCGCCCCGCGCCGGTTCGGACGGGCGTGCGCGGGCGCGGCCCGGCCGGTCCGGGTGCGGAATGACCGCCGGTCGGTGGGCGTTGACCCCCCGGAGCCGCGTGACCCGCGCGGCACCCCCGTGCAGGCCCCTCCCCTACCGAAGGAGTCCCCTCGATGTCCGGCAGCGTGACGATGTACAGCACGACCTGGTGCGGCTACTGCAACCGGCTCAAGAGCCAGCTGCAGCGCGAGGGCATCGGCTACACCGAGATCAACATCGAGGAGGACCCGGCGTCGGCGGCCTTCGTCGAGTCGGTGAACAACGGCAACCAGACCGTTCCGACGGTGCTGGTGAAGCCGGCCGGCGGCGGCGAGCAGGTCGTGATGACCAACCCGAGCCTGCTGCAGGTGAAGAAGGCCCTGGCGGCCTGACGCCCCGCGCTCGACGCCCGGCGCCCCCGCGGCGCCGGGCCGGCGCACGCCCACCCGTCCGCGCGCCCGCACACCCGCCCGCCCGCCGCGGCTACGGCGCGTCCGCCCGGGCCGGGTCGACCGGCGCCGCCGGCGCCGGCAGCGAGGCACGCGCGCCGAGGTCGCCGACGCCGTAGACCAGCCGGCTGCGGTCGGCGGAGTAGCGGGTCTCGATGACCCGCACCGGCCCGCGCCGGTCGTAGGTGACCCGGGTCTGGACCACCAGCGGCACCCCCGGCCCGCCCTGGAACCACTGGGCCTCCTCGGGCCCGGGCATCCGGGCGACCAGGTGGTCGACGGCACCGACCTCGGTGCGGCCGAGGGCGGCGAGCACCGCCTCGTCGCCGCCGTCGATCTGGTCGGGCTCCATAAGCGGGGTGCCGGCGGCGAGGCCGGCCCGGTAGTGGCTCTCCTCGATGGAGTACGGCTCGCGGTCGAGCATGCGCAGCTGGCGGCGGACGACGATGGCCTCGCCGGGGCGCAGTCCGAGCCGTTCGGCGATGTCGACCCGGGCCCGGACGATCATCATCTCGAAGTCGACCCCGAGCTCGCGCCCGCTCTCCGCGGCCTCGCCGCGGTAGACCGCGCTGGGGACGGCCAGGCAGTCGTGCGGGGCGGCGCCCTGCGGGTCGAGGCGGGGGGCGGGACCGTAGGCGCGGTGGTCGAGCACGGGGTGCTCGCGCAGGTAGGTGCCCTTGCCCTGGAGGCGGACCAGCCGGCCTTCGTTGACGAGGACGTCGACGGCGAGGCGGACGGTGTTGCGGGCGACGCCGTACTGGCGTTCCAGTTCGCTCTCGACCGGGAGTGCGGCCGCGGTGGTGAACTCGCCCTCGGCGATCCGGCGGCGCAGGTCGGCGGCGAGGCGCTGGTATTTGGGGGATTGGGCGGTGCCCCGGGGGATTGTCACCCGAGTGAATGTAGCGAGCCGGGTGAGGGGCTTTCAGGCGTTTGCGGCAAAGTCGACCGGGATCGGTGACTCCGCTCGCCAAGGCCCCGCGGACCGTACTGGACAGGGCCGCTCCGGTTACGAACATCCTGGGGAGAAGGGTTCGAAAAGGAAATTGGGGGCGCGCAGATCAACTCCGCGCGCCCCCAATCCATGGAACGCTCCGTGAACCGCCCGCCGGAATTACCAGCGGGCCGCCGCCGGCAGCGGCTCCCCGAACCAGAGCTCGACCAGGTGACGGGCGATCGAGATCCCCGACGGCGGCAGGATCTCCCCCGCCTCCATGCCCGCCCGCAGCTCGTCCCGGGAGAACCAGCGCGCCTCCGCCAGCTCCTCGCCGTCCACGGTGATCCCGGTGCCCTCCGGGTGCGCCCGGCCCAGGAAGCCCAGCATCAGACTGGACGGGAACGGCCACGGCTGGCTGGCCACGTAGGAGACCTCGGCGACCCGCACCCCGGCCTCCTCGTGCACCTCGCGCACCACCGCCTGCTCGATCGACTCCCCCGGCTCGACGAAGCCGGCCAGCGTCGACCAGCGGCCCTCCGGCCACAGCGCCTGACGGCCGAGCAGACAGCGGTCCTGCTCGTCGGTGATCAGCATGATCACCGCCGGATCGGTGCGCGGGTAGTGCTCGGCCGCGCAGGAGGTGCAGCGCCGCACGTGCCCGGCACCGGCCTTCTCGGTCGGGTGGCCGCAGCGCGAGCAGAAGCTGTGCAGCCGGTGCCAGTGCTCCAGCGCGACGGCGTGCACCAGCAGTCCGGCGTCCCGGTCGGAGAGCAGCGCGCCCACCTCGCGCAGCCCGGCCGGACGGGCGTCGCCGTCCAGCCGGCCCGGCAGGCTCTCGCCGGCCAGCGCGAAGTAGGAGACGCCTTCCTCGTCGGTGCCGAGGAAGTACCGGTCGCCGCTCTGCGGCGCCTCGAAGGAGGGCAGCAGGACCAGCTCGGTCCCCTGCCCGGTGTCCACCACGAACGCCTCGCCGCCGGCGATCGGCAGCACCTTGGTGGACGGGTGGCTCCACGCGGCCGCCAGCCAGGGCTCGTCGAACCGGTGCTGGGCCGCCCGGTCCACCCCGGCCCGGGCCAGCGCCAGGTGCAGCGGGCGTTCGGTCTCAGGCACGGTGCTCAACTGTTCCATCCCCACGTGATGAGTCTTCCGGACGGTTCGGGTCCCACGGTCGGTTCACCCGGGCCACCGGGTCGGGACGTGCCCGACCCGGTGTGCCCGCGCGCCCGAGGTTCACGCGTGCTCGCCGCCCGGCCGCCAGTTCTCGGCCAGGTCGGCCCACAGGTAGGCGGCGGTCTCGACGCCCTTGGCCAGCAGCTCCAGCTCGACCTTCTCGTCCACCGAGTGCCAGCCGTCCGAGGGCACCGAGATGCCCAGGAACAGCACCGGCGCGCCGAGCACGTCCTGCAGATCGGCGGCCGGGCCGGAGCCACCCTCACGGGTGAACAGGATCTTCTGCTCGAACGCCCGGCCCATCGCCCGCACGGTGGACTGCAGCGCCGGGTGGTCGAGCGGGGTCAGGCAGGGGCGGGTCGCGCCCGGGAAGACCAGCTCGTACCGGATGCCCTCGGGCACCCGGTCGGCCACCCAGGAGCGGACCGCCTCGCGGACCTTCTCCACCTCCTGCCCAGCGACCAGCCGGAAGGAGAGCTTCAGATGGGCCGAGGCGGGCACGATCGTCTTGCCGCCGGGGCCCGTGTAGCCGCCCCAGATGCCGTTGACCTCGGCGGTCGGGCGGGCCCAGATCCGCTCCAGGGTGGAGTAGCCCGCCTCGCCGCGGGTGCCGTACGACTTGGCGGTCCGCAGCCAGGCCGCCTCGTCGAAGGGCAGCTCGGCGAAGAGCGCGCGCTCGCGGTCGGTCAGCTCGACCACGCCGTCGTAGAAGCCGGGGACGGCGACCCGGTGGTCGGCGTCGTGCAGGCCGGCGGCCAGCTCGGCGGCGACGGTGGCCGGGTTGGGCACGGCGCCGCCGAAGGAGCCGGAGTGGATGTCGGTGTCCGGCCCGTACAGGTCGATCTGGGCGTCGGCCAGGCCCCGCATGCCGGTGCAGACGGTCGGCGTGGTCTCGGACCACATGCCGGTGTCCGAGATGATCACGACGTCGGCGGCCAGCCGGTCGGCCTCGCGGCGGACCAGGTCGGCGAAGTGCGGCGAGCCGGACTCCTCCTCGCCCTCGACCAGCAGCTTGAGGTTGACGGCCGGCGCGGTGCGGCCGGTGGCGGCCAGGTGGGCGCGCACACCGAGGGTGTGGAAGAACACCTGGCCCTTGTCGTCGGCGGCGCCCCGGGCGTACAGCCGGTCGCCGACCACGGTCGGCTCGAACGGGTCGGTCGCCCAGCCGTCCTCACGGGCGGCGGGCTGCACGTCGTGGTGGCCGTAGACGAGGACGGTCGGCGCGTCCGGGTCCCCGGAGGGCCACTCGGCGAAGACCGCCGGCAGGCCGTCCGTCTCCCAGACCTCGGTCACCGGGAAGCCGGTGTCGCGCAGCTTGGCGGCCAGCCACTCGGCGGAGCGGCGCACGTCGTCGGCCCGGCCGGGGTCGGCGGACACCGAGGGGATGCGGAGCCAGTCCGCGAGGTCCGCGAGGAAGGCGGGCCGGTGCTGGTCGATGAAGGAGCGGACGACGCTGTCCGGAGTTCTCGTCATACGGACGACTTTAGTTCGCCCGGGTGCCTGCGAGCGGCCCCGGTCCCGAAGGGTGGGCACCCCGGGGCCTGTTACGTCCGTCACCCATGCCTCCGGCACCGGCCCCGGCACCCCCGACGGCACGGCGTCCGGCACCCCGGACGCGCGCGGGCGTCCGGGGTGCCGGGGACGGGTCGTCGGGACCGGTCGTCGGGACCGGGCCGGCGCGAGCGGCTCAGCCGGTGCGGCGCAGCAGCGAGATCCGCGAGCGGGTGAGCAGCGCGGCCAGCGCCACCGCGAGCAGCGGCAGCAGGATCAGGGTGCCCCCGATGTTGAGCCAGGGGAACACCAGGACGGCCTTGGCCGCCTGCTCCTGCGCGCTCATCCCGGGATAGGCGCCCGCGGCGGCCTCGACCTTGCGCAGGGCGATCGCGGGCACGACGCCGGCGACGGTGCCGAGCACGGCGCCCATCGCGGCGATGACGCCGCACTGGAAGCCGGACAGGGTGCGCCGGATCCGGGGTGCGGCACCGACCGCCGCGAGGGTGGTCAGGTCCCGCTGGGAGTCGGCGGCGGCGAGGCCGGTGGCGATGCCGGCGGCGCCGAGCGCGACCAGGCCGGCGAACACGGTGAGGCCGAGGGTGATCAGGTTGCCCGGAGACCGGTAGCCGCGCTCGATGTCGAACTGGATGCCGTCGGTGAGCTTGGCGAGCGCGGCGCGGGCCTTCTGCTCCGCGCCGTCGGAGGTCGCGGCCTCGGGCCGCCACACCGAGCCGGTGTCGCGGGTGGTGAGGCCGAGGCGCTGCGCGGTGTCGGGGTTGAGCACGACCTGGTCGAAGCGGCCCAGCGGGGAGTCGGCGAGGTGGGCGTCGACGGTGACGGGGTGGACGGCCGGCTCGGCCTCGGGGTTGTTCTGGTCCCTCGGCTCGGTGAGCTCCAGGATGGCCTTGCCGTCCTTGACGAAGCGCTCGTCGAAGACGACGGCCTTGCCGGCCGCGAGGGCCTGGACGGTGGCGGTGTCGGTGACGTCGTAGAGGTTGCGCAGGAGGGCGCCGTCACCGGCCTGGACCATGCCGAAGGGGCTTCCGCGGGAGATCCGGTCCGACTTGCAGCGCGGGTCCTCACGGCTGAGCCGGTCCAGCTCCTCCGGGCTGACCGCCAGGCTGTGGCGGCCCCAGGCGGGGCAGCGGCGCTCCTCGGGCAGCACGAGCGTGGCCCAGCCGCAGTTGCCGTTGCGGCTGACCATGCAGTCGCCCTGGTAGTTGACGCGCTGGACGTCGGCGCGGGTCCCCAGGCCGGGGACGCTGTTCTGCACGGCGCCGCGCATCTGCGGCAGCATGGAGCCGTCGGCGCCGGCGCCCCAGCCGGCGGCGAGGATGACGGAGTTGGCGGGGCCGGAGGCGACGTACTCCCGGCGCTGCTCCTCGTCGCTGCTGACGGTGTAGACGCCGACGGCGACGGAGCCGGCGACGGCGGCCATGACGGCGGCGACGGCGGGGGCGGTGCGGCCGCGGTGACGCACCGAGTCGCGCAGGGCGAGCCGGGGGCCGAGCGGCAGCCAGCGGCCGATCCGGCCGAAGAGGCCGACCAGGTAGGGGGCGAGGGCGACCATGCCGAGTTCGGCGATCGCCGAGCCGCCGAGGACGCTGAGGGAGCGGCCGCCGAAGTCCCCGGTGGCGCCGAGCAGGGCGAGGGCGGAGCCGCCGCCGAGCATCAGCAGGCCGAGCAGGGCGAGCCTGCGGCTGGGCGGCTTGAGGTTGTCACGGCCGGTGAGGGCGGCGACGACGTCCTGCCGGGAGGCCTGGACGGCGGGCACGACGGCGGCCAGCAGGCCGGTGACGAGGCCGATCGCGGCGATGCCGAGCAGGTCGAGCAGCTGGAGGTCGAAATGGCCGAAGCGCTGGCCGGAGAACTCCTCGGCCCGGGTGCGCAGCAGGGCGACCAGGCCGAGGCCGAGGCCCAGGCCGACGACGGCGCCGGTGAGGCCGAGCACCACGCCGCCGCCGAGGACGACGGCGCGCACCTGGGAGCGGTCGCCGCCGCCGGCGGCGAGCAGGCCGAGCTGGCGGCGGGAGCGGCGGGCGCCGACGGCGAAGGCGGGGCCGGCGAGCAGCACGATCTCCAGCAGGGCCATGCCCATGACGGTGCCCATGACGACGACCGAGGTCCGGTCGAGGAACGGGGTGGGGCCGCTGCCGCCGCCCTGGCTGTCCTGGTAGACGTAGAACGGAATCTCGGCGCGGGGCGGCGGGTCGAGGATCACGCTGCGGGAGGCGGCGAGGAAGCCGTACTTGTTGAGCTCGACGACCTTGGCCCAGTCGAGGGTGGTCCCGGCGGGCAGCTTGACGAGCCAGTTGTTGACCTCCTCGCTGACGGAGGTGCGCCCGCGCGGCGCGGACTCGGCGTTGCCGGGCAGCTTGGCGAGCGGGTCGAGCAGGGCGCCGGGGCGGGCGAACAGGGTCAGCCCGCGCAGGTCGCCTGGGTACTCGGCGACGCCGGTGATGGTGTACGGGGTGGCTTCGAGGCCGCGTGGCGAGGTCCGGTCGCCGATCTTCAGCCCGGACGTGTCGAGGAAGGCCCGGGTGACGGCGATCTCGTGGTCGGCGCTCGGCGCGCGGCCCTCGACCATGTCGTAGCGGCCCTGCCAGACGGGGTCGGTCAGGTCGAGTTCGGTGACCCGGACGTTGGCGAGGCCCTCGGCGGTGCTGGTGGTGAGGTAGGGGCCCTCGCGCAGCGGCACCAGGGTGGCGCCGGGCAGCAGTTGCCGGACGAGGTCGGCGGGCGGGGTGTCGAGGCCGCGCTGCTGCTCGGGGGTGAGGACGGGCTTGCCGTTCTCCTTCTTCGCCTCGTCGACGGTGGTGATCTTGCGGTCGACGGCGGGGTCGGGGGTCTGCAGCACGATGGCGCCGCGTTCGACGATCTCCAGGGAGGCGTCGGCCCGGCCCATGGTGCGCTCGATCTTCTCGACGGGGTCGAGTTCGGCGCTGCGGAAGAACACGTCGGCGCCGGTGACGCCGAGCACGGGCAGGGCGACCATGGCGACGACGAGGGCGCTGCGGCCCTTGGCGCGCAGGGCGTCGCGGCGGGCGATGCGCAGGGCGACCCGCCAGGAACCGAGCTTCACTCGCCCACCGAGCCCTTCGCGTTGGCGGCGGCGGCGACGAGCAGGCTGCCGGCGTCCTGGCTGGCGCTCTCGTCGACCATCCGGCCGTCGCGCAGGAAGACGACGCGGTCGGCCCAGGCGGCGTGGCGGGCTTCGTGGGTGACCATCATGGCGGCGGCGCCGGCGTCGCAGCGGGCGCGCAGTACGGCGAGCACGGCTTCACCGGTGGTGGAGTCGAGGGCGCCGGTGGGTTCGTCGGCGAGCACGAGGCGGCGGTCGCCGATGAGGGCGCGGGCGATGGCGACGCGCTGCTGCTGACCTCCGGACATGTCGTCGGGGAAGCGGTCGGCGAGTTCGGGGATGCCGAGCTCCTCCAGGGCGACGAGGGCCTCGCGGCGGGCGGCGCGGGCGGACAGGCCGTCGAGTTCGCGCGGCAGGGAGATGTTCTCGGCGGCGGTGAGGGCCGGTATGAGGTTGTAGTCCTGGAAGACGTAGCCGACGGAGCGGCGGCGGACCTCGGCGAGCCGCTTGCGGTTGAGTCCGCCGAGCACGACGCCCTCGACCAGCACCTGGCCGGTGCTGGGGGTGTCGAGGCCGCCGGCGAGCGTCAGCAGGGTCGACTTGCCGGAGCCGGAGGGGCCCATGACGGCGACGAACTCGCCGGGGTGGACCTTGAGGTCGACTCCGCGCAGCGCCTGGACCTCGGCGGCACCTTGTCCGTGGACGCGGGTGACGTTGTCCAGGTGCAGGACGGCGTTGGCGCCGTTCCCGCTCGGGCCGGTGTGGGACACGTTTCCCCCTGCTGTGGTGGGGCCGTCGCGCGGTGGCGCGGGCGGGCCGGTGATTCGGGTGGTTCGCACGGTTCGGGTGGTGCGGGTGCTTCGGGTCGTTCGGGCACGTCGGGCGGTTGAGGTGGTTCGGGCTGCTCAGGCCTTGCTGCGGCGGCGGCCGAACCGGGTGGGCGCGGCCGGGCCCGGGCCGTCGCGGGTCTCGGCGGCCCGGGCCTGCTCGATCTCGGCGCGCTGGGCCAGCCTGGTCTCGCAGTGGTCGAGCCAGCGGACCTCGGCCTCGGTCTGGAAGATCAACTGTTCGAGGACCAGCAGCCAGGCGAGGTCGGAGCCGGGCTGCTCCTCGGCGCCACCGGGGCGGGCCTCACCGGCCAGGGCGCGGGCCTTGAGCCGGGTGTAGTCCTGGAGCGCCTTGATGCTGTGCCGGCGCTGGCCCTGGACCACGGCGGGCACGTCGACGCCGGGGACGGTGACGGCCATCGCGAGCTTGATGGCGAGTTCGTCGCGGGGCGGGTTGGTGCGCGGCACCGGGGTGTCGAACCAGGCGCGCAGTTCGGCGCGGCCGGCGTCGGTGGCCTCGTAGAACTGGTGGCCCTCCTCGTCCTCCCCGGCGGGGGCGACCAGGCCGTCGCGCTCCAGACGCGCGAGGGTGGTGTAGACCTGGCCGACGTTGAGCGGCCAGGTGGCGCCGGTGCGCGCCTCGAACTCGGTTCTCAGTTGGTAGCCGTAGCGCGGCCCCTGGTCGAGCAGGGCGAGCAGGCCGTGGCGGATGGACATACCGAGTATGTATACCGGGTATGCTCGACGGGTCAAGCCGGAGGGGTCCGTCCGGGGGTGGCCAGGGAGCCGAGCGGGGAGCCGGCCGGGGGTCCGGCCGTCACCGGCGCGGGGTAACGTCGGGGGGCGTGAGCCAGTTGCGCATCGCCACCTTCAATCTGTTGCACGGTCAGCCGCTCGCGCCCGACGGCGCCCCGCGGCCCTTCCCCGCCGACCCCGGCGGGCCGCTCGCCGAGGCCGTGGCCGCGCTGGACGCCGACGTGCTGGCGCTCCAGGAGGTGGACCGCGGCCAGGCCCGCTCCGGCGGCACCGACCAGACCGCCGTCGCCGCCAAGGCGATGGGCGCCGCCGACTGGCGGTTCGCCGCCGCGCTGCACGGCCGGCCCGCGCCGGTGGCCGGCTGGCTGCCGGAGGCCTCGGCGCCGGCCGGGATCCGGGTGTACGGACCGGCCGAGGTCGGCGACGACGCGCCGCCCGCCTACGGCACGGCGCTGCTGACCCGGCTGCCGGTGCGGCACTGGCGGGCCCGCCGGTTCGCGCCGGCGCCGTTCGGGCTGCCGCTGCGGGTGGCCGGGCGGCGCGGGCTGACGCCGGTGCCGGACGAGCCGCGGGCCGCGCTGGCGGCCGTCCTGGAGGGCGCGCACGGCCCGTTCACCGTGGTGGCCGCGCACCTGTCGTTCGTGCCGGGCTGGAACATGGCGCAGCTGGCGGCGATCCGCCGGTGGATCGCCGACCTGCCGCAGCCGTACCTGGTGCTGGGGGACTTCAATCTGGTGGGCGCGGTGCCGCGCACGGTGCTGGGCGGGGCGAGCGCGCTGGAGCGTTCGGCGCCGCGGGTGCGGGTGCGGGAGCTGCGGGCGGCCCGCCGGGCCCGGCCGGCGCTGGTGGAGCCGCGACGGCGGCGGGTGCGGGAGCCGCGGGCGCGGCTGCAGGGCTGGTCGGACCTGGTGCGCACGCCGACGTACCCCTCGCACCGGCCGGCGGTGCAGTTCGACCACGTGCTGGCGGTGGGGGTGCCGCGCTCCGCGGTGGGGGCGGCGTCCGCGCCGCGCACGGGGGTGTCGGACCACCGGCCGCTGCTGGTGCGGGTGTCCCTCTAGGCCTCCGCACCGGTCACTGCCGGGACAGGTGCCCGTTCTGCTGGGGGACCATCGGCACGGGCGGGGCGGGCGGAGTGAGCGGGCGGTCGGGGTCGGCGGGGGCGTGCGCGGCGGTGAGGGCGGCGGCCGGGGTTCCGGCGGCCGGCGGGGGCTCGTACTGGAGGAGCAGCATGGCGGCGTCGTCGCCGAGCTGGCGCCCGACGTGGCGCACCACGTCCTCGTGCAGGCGGCGCAGCACGTCGACGGGGCCGCCGCCGTGGGCGCAGCGCGGGAGGCGTTCGGCGAGCGGGTAGAAGGCGCCGGCCCGGTCGCGGGCCTCGATGACGCCGTCGGTGAAGAGCAGCACCCGGTCGCCGTGGAGCAGCGGGACGCGGTGGACCGGGGGGCGGACGTCGGCGGGGTCGAGGACGCCGAGCGGGGGCACCGTCTCGGCGAGTTCGAGCGGGCGGGCGGCCTCGGTGCCGCGCAGCAGCAGCGGGGCGGGGTGGCCGCAGTTGACGATCTCGGCGGTGCCGTCGGGGCGCACGCCGATGAGGACCAGGGTGACGAACTCCTCCTCGACACCGGGGTGGTCGTTCTCGTGCAGGGCGCGGTCGAGGCTGTCGGCGAGCCAGCCGGCGACCCGGTCGAGCGCGGCCTCCTGGTGGGCGGCCTCGCGGAAGGCGCCGAGCACGGCGGCGGCGGTCTCGACGGCGCCCAGGCCCTTGCCGCGCACGTCGCCGACGACGGCGCGCACGCCGTGCCGGGTGTTGACGACCTCGTAGAGGTCGCCGCCGATGCGGGCGTGGGCGGCGGCGGCCGCGTAGTGGACGGCGGCGCGCACGGTGCCGATCCGGTCGGGGACGGGGCGCAGCAGGACGCGGCGGGCGATCGAGGCGACGAGCTGGGCGTCGGCGAGCAGGCGCTCCTGGCGCAGCCTCAGGGTGGCGCTGACCCAGCCGATCGCGGCGACGAGGACGATGGCGAAGACGGTGGCGCTGTGCACGGACTCGCCGAGCACGTCGTTGCGGAAGGCCATCAGGAAGGCGGCGGCCTCGGTGAGGGCGCCGATGGCGAGGGGGTACCAGGTGCGGCGGCTGACCACGGCGGCCAGCGCGGGGACGGCGGTGAGCGCCGGTTCGACGGTCACCGCGGCGTCGGTGAAGTAGTCGAGGACGACGACCAGCGCCATGCCGATGAACGGCAGCGACAGTGCCGTCCTCGGCCAGGTGCCGGTCGCGCCGGGTACGGATCCCGGGGTCGGCCCGGCGAACCGTTCTCTGATCCATCCGGTCGCGCTCAACTTCGGTTTCTCCAGCAGAAGACGCCGATGCCCTGGGGCACCTGCGGTGATGACTGAGGGTTAGGGAATGCGGGCGTCGCTGGCGGCCGGAGTTCGGGGGGTGACCGGTTACCGACCCCACAATATGCGCGAAACGTGCACTACGCACAGGTTTCGCCCGATGCCGTGATGACTTGAATGCTCTCCGTGACTCATTCTTCACTGTTCCCGATCAGGAGCCGTTCCAACTCTTTTCGGCCGGGAAGTCCTGCGGGTTGTTCGATCCGGCCGCTGCGGACGTACAGGAACGAGGCCGTGACCTGCTCCAGGGGGACGCCCGCCTGTTGGGCCCAGGCCAGCCGGTAGACGGCGAGTTGGAGCGGGTCGGCGGTCTCCTCCCGGTGCGTCTTCCAGTCCACCACTTCGTAGCGTGACGCGCCGCCCATTTCTGACCCGTCGTCACCGTCACGATAGACCGCGTCGATCCGGCCGCGCACCACCCGGCCCGCCAGTACCAGGTGGAAGGGCGCCTCGACCCGCAGCGGCTCGCGGTGCGCGTACGGGGTGCGCAGGAACGCCTCCTTGAGACGCTCCAGGTCCTGCTCGTCCTCGATGCCGTCGTCGTCGGCGCCGGGCAGCGCGCCCGGGCCGACCAGCATCAGCGGCTCGATCCGGGACTGCACCCAGGCGTGGAAGCGGGTGCCGCGCCGGGCTGCGGGCTGCGGCGGGCGGGGCATCGGGCGGGCGAGGTCGTGCGCGAAGCCGTCCGGGTCGGCGGCCAGCCGCATCAGCTGGGTGGCGGAGAGCGAGGCGGGCAGCGGCACCTCCCGCACCCGGGTGCGGGAGCGCTCCAACTCGCCGAGCAGCGCGGTCAGGTCGCGGTCCCAGGACTCCACCAGCCGGCGGTCCTCGGGGGCCATCGGCTCGGGCTCCGGGGCGGGCTCCCCGGCCAGCCGGCGGTGCACCACCCCGGCGACCCGGCGGCGGGCGTGCTGGGCGGCCGGGTCCAGCGGCAGCGGCCAGGGGCGTTCGACGGGCGCGGCGAGCGCCGGGTTCTCCTCGCCGTCGGCGGGCGGCTCGGCCCAGGCCGTGATCTCGCCGTTGCCGGGTCGCTCGGCGTGCTCGCGCAGCTGCTCCAGGAAGGCGGACGGGCCGCGCGGGGACTTCTGGCTGGGCCCCCACCAGTGGCCGGAGGCGAGCAGCAGGGCGCGCGGGCGGGTGAAGGCCACGTAGCCCAGCCGCAGTTCCTCGACGGCGGAGTGCTCGGCGAGGGCGGTCCTGAACTCCTTCACGGACTTGGCGTTCCAGCCGCCGCGCACGTCGGGCAGGGTGGCGGCGTCGCCGCGCAGGGCGTGCGGCAGGACGCGCTTGGTACTGGTCCAGCGCTCGCGCGGGGACGAGGACGGGAAGGCGCCCTTGACCAGGCCGGGGACGGCGACGACGTCCCACTCCAGGCCCTTGGACTTGTGCGCGGTGAGGACCTTGACGGTGTCCTCGCCGCCGGGCAGCCCGGCGTCGAGGCCGCGGTCGTGCTCCTGGGCGGCGCGCAGGAAGCCCAGGAAGGCTGCCAGGCCGGGGTCGCCGTCGAGGTCGGCGAAGGAGGCGGCGACGTCCAGGAAGGCGTGCAGGGTCTCCCGGCGGCGGGCGGCCAGCGCCTGCGGGGAGGCGGCGAGTTCGACCTCCAGGCCGGTGACGGCGAGGACCCGGTGCAGCACGTCCATCAGCGGCTCGGCGAGCGAGCGGCGCAGCTCGCGCAGTTCGCGGGCGAGCCGGGCGAAGCGGACCCGGGCCTCGGCGGAGAAGGGCAGCTCGTCGGCCTCCTGCGCGTCCAGGAAGGTCTCCAGGGCGTCGGCGAGCGAGACGACCTCGGTGGGGTCGGTCTCGGCGACGGCGGCGGCGAGCGCCTCGACGCCCTCGGGGCGCTCGGTGCGCACGAGTTCGGCGGCGCGCCGGCCGAGCAGGGCGAGGTCGCGCGGGCCGATCCGCCAGCGCGGGCCGATCAGCAGCCGCACCAGCGCGGCGTTGGCGGTCGGGTCCTGGAGCACCTCGCAGACCGCGACCAGGTCGGCGACCTCGGGCAGGTGGAGCAGCCCGCCGAGACCGACCACCTCGACCGGCACGTCCCGGGCGACCAGTGCGGCGTGCACGTCGGGGAAGGCCGCGCCGCCCCGGCACAGCACGGCGATCCGGCCGGGGGCGGTGCCGGTGCGCACCAGGTGGTCGATCTCGTCGGCCAGCCAGTCGACCTCCTCGGCGTGGGTGGGCAGCAGCG
Source organism: Kitasatospora sp. NPDC057965 (assembly GCF_042887135.1). Classification (NCBI taxonomy): domain Bacteria; kingdom Bacillati; phylum Actinomycetota; class Actinomycetes; order Kitasatosporales; family Streptomycetaceae; genus Kitasatospora; species Kitasatospora sp. NPDC057965. The sequence continues at coordinate 175,657 of NZ_JBHVPZ010000008.1, read as the reverse complement.
CGGCCCGCACCCGGCCGTCGGACTCGGCGCCGGGGGCGGGGCGCAGCGCCTCGACGCCCTCGTGCATGGCGCGCAGCGGCGCCGCGAGTTCGTTGGCGAAGGCGAGCAGCCGTCCGCCACTGCGGCGGTTCTCGCTGAGCGCGTACCGGTCGGCGGGGGTCCCGTCGGCGTTCGGGAAGTGGCGGGGGAAGTCGTCGAGGTTGGCGACGGAGGCGCCGCGCCAGCCGTAGATGGCCTGGCAGGGGTCGCCGACGGCGGTGACGGGGTGGCCGGGGGCGGTGCCGTCGGGGCCGGCGCCGAACAGTCCGGCGAGCATCAGGCGCTGCGCGACGGAGGTGTCCTGGTACTCGTCGAGCAGCACGACCCGGTACTGGTCGCGCAGCAGGGCGCCGACCTCGGGGCGCTGCTGGGCGAGGCGGGCGGCGGCGGCGATCTGGTCGCCGAAGTCCATCAGGCCGGCGGCGCTCTTGCGGCGCCGGTAGTCCTCGACCAGGCGCAGCAGTTCCAGCCGGGCGCGGGCGGTGGCCGGCACGGCCCGCAGGTCCTCGTTGCCGAGCCTGACGCCGGCGAGGGTGTCGAGCAGGTCCTCGTCGAAGGCGCGCAGGGCGGCGGGCTCGACGAGGTGCTCGGCGAGTTCGCCGTCGAGGGCGGTGAGGTCGGCGACCAGGTTGGTGAAGGTGCCGGTGAGCGCGGGGAACGGGCCGCGGGCGGTGCGCAGCACCTTGGCGGCGAGCTGGAAGCGGGTGGCGTCGGCGAGCAGCCGGACGTCGGGTTCGATGCCGATGCGCAGGCCGTGTTCCTTGAGCAGGCGGCCGGCGAACGCGTGGTAGGTGGAGATCTCGGGTTCGCCGAGCGCCTCGCCGTCCTCGGGGTCGGCCACCCCGGCGAGACGCAGGGCGGCGCGCACGCGTTCGGCGAGTTCGCCGGCGGCCTTGTTGGTGAAGGTGAGGCCGAGGACCTGTTCGGGGCGCACCGCGCCGGAGCCGACCAGCCAGACGACCCGGGCGGCCATCACGGTGGTCTTGCCGGAGCCGGCGCCGGCGACGATGACGGCCGGCCGCAGCGGGGCGCCGATGGCCGCCATCTGCTCCCGGTTGAAGGGGATGCCCAGCAGCTCCTTGAGCTGGTCGGGATGGCTGAGCACGGCGGTCACCACGCAACGGTAGCCGGGGCCGCCGACAGCCGGGGGCCGCTGTGGCGACGGCCACGTGCCGCGTCCGCCACATCCGGTGTCCACCGGCCGTTGCGCTACTCGACGAGTTGGGCGCCGTCGCGCTGGGCGGAGCAGCTGCGGCGGAAGGCGCAGCGGTCGCAGCCGCCACCGGTCTGCGGGACGAACCGCTCGGCGAGGATCCGCCCGGCGGCGTCGGCGAGCAGGTTCTCGATCCACGGCTCGCCGTCGGGCGGGTCCTGGCGCTGCACCTTGGGCGCGTCGGCGGCGCCCTTGTCGGGCTTGCGCAGCTGGACGAGTTCGGCGCCGCCGGACTCGGGGGAGGCCGCGTCGAAGCCGGGCAGCCCGTTCAGGGCGCCGGAGCGCACGGCGAGCTGGTAGACGGCGAGCTGCTTGTGCTCGGGCAGGGACTTGTCGGTGGGCGTCTGCTTGCCGGTCTTGAAGTCGACGACGTAGGCGCGGCCGGCCTCGTCCTTCTCGACGCGGTCCATCGAGCCGCGGATGCGCACCTGGACGCCGCCGGCGTCGAGGGTGACGTCGAAGCCGTGCTCGGTGGCGACGACGTCGCGGCCGCGGGCCATCACGTGCCAGGTGAGGAAGCGCTCCAGGGCGGCGCGGGCCTCGGTCTTCTCCTGCTGGGACTTCCACGGGGCGTCGAAGGCCAGCGCGTCCCAGACGGTGTCCAGGCGTTCCATCAGCACGGCGAGGTCGGCGGGGGTGCGGCCGGAGCCCACCTCGTCGGCGAGGGCGTGCACGACGTTGCCGAAGCCCTGCGCGGCGGAGGAGGTGCCGCGGGCCTTGACCTCCTTGTCGAGGAACCACTGCAGCGAGCAGTTCTCCAGCTGTTCCAGGCCGCTGCCGGACAGCCGCACCGGCAGGTCGGCGGAGCGCAGCGGGTCGGGGGCGGCGGTCGGGTCCTCCAGGCCCCACCAGCTCTCGGGGCGGGCGGCGGGCACCAGCGGGCGGTCCTCGTCGTCGGTGGCGAGGGCGAGGACGGCGAGCCGTTCGGCGGCGGCGCGGCGCAGTTCGGGCGAGCGGGCGGGGTCGACGGTGACCGCGCGCAGCTCGGCGACCAGCGCGGGCACGGCGAGCGGGCGGCGCGGGCGGTGGGTGACGTCCTCGACGGTGACCGGCGGGGTGCGCCTCAGCTTCTTGCCGTGCTGGGGGTACCCCCAGCCGGAGGCTGGGGGTACGTCGACGTCCTCGCGGTAGAGCTCGCGCAGGAAGCGGGAGGGCTGGTCGCCGTCGTCGGCGGGGGCCTTGACGGCGGTGACGACGAGCCGGTCCTTGGCGCGGGTGGCGGCGACGTAGAAGAGGCGGCGCTCCTCGGCGAGCAGCGCGGCGGGGGTGAGCGGTTCGGCGAGGCCGTCGCGGCCGATCCGGTCGGCCTCCAGCAGGGAGCCGCGGCGGCGCAGGTCGGGCCAGAGGCCGTCCTGGACGCCGGCGACGACGACCAGGCGCCATTCCAGGCCCTTGGCGCGGTGGGCGGTCATCAGCCGGACGGCCTCGGGGCGCACGGCGCGCACGGTGAGGGTGTCGGCGGCGATGTCCTGGGCCTCCAGTTCGGCGAGCAGGTCCAGGGCGCCGCGGTGGCCGGTGACCTGTTCCTCGGCGCGGGCGGCGGTCTCGAACAGGGCGCAGACCGCGTCGAGGTCGCGGTCGGCGTTGCGGCCGGCGGCGCCGCCGCGCAGGGCGGCCCGTTCCAGGCGCTCGCGCCAGCGGCGGGAACCGTCCCACAGCTGCCAGAGGGCGTCCTCGGCGGTGCAGCCGCCGGCCAGGGACTCGCGCACCTTGCGCAGCAGGGTGCCGAGGTCGTGGGCGCGGCGGGCGTACGGGGTGTCGAGGACGGCGAGGCGCTCGGGTTCGGCGAGGGCCTCGCGCAGGAGTTCGCCGGCCGGGCGGGGCACGGCGGCGGGCGCGCTTCCGGCGCCGTCGGCGGACCCGTCCGCGGATCCGGCGGCGGACCCGGCGCGCAGGGCGGCGCGCTCCTCCTCGCGCAGGGTGCGGCCGAGGCGGCGCAGGTCGGCGCCGTCGAGGCCGCCGAGCGGGCCGGTGAGCAGGGCGTGGGCGAGGTCGGTGGTGAGCGGGTCGGACGTGCCCGGGCCACCGCCGTCCGCGGCCCCGCCGTCGCCGCCGTCGCCGCCGTCCTCGCCGTCCTCGCCGTCGTCCTGCCGGTCCCGGACGGCCTGCTCGGCGCAGACCCGCAGCGCGAGCAGCAGCTGGGCGACGGCCGGCTCCTCGCGCAGCGGCAGGTCGTCGCCGTCGATCTCCAGCGGGACGCCGGCCGCGCCGAGCGCCCGCCGCACCCCGGGGATGGACCGGGCGCCGGCCCGGACCAGGACGGCCATCTCGCCCCACGGCACGCCGTCCTCCAGATGGGCGCGGCGCAGCAGGTCGGCGATGGAGTCCAGTTCGGCGCCGGGGGTCGGGTAGGTGTAGACCTCGACCCGGCCGCCCTCGCGGGCGGGCAGCGGGGCGCGGTGCTGGGCGAGCTTGTCGGCGGGCAGCCGGCCCATCGGCATCCGGCGGGTGAGTTCGCGGGCGGCGGCGAGCAGCACGGCGCCGGAGCGGCGCGAGACCCGCAGCACCTTGACGTCGGCGGGGCGGCCGTCGGCGTGCCGGAAGGTCTGCGGGAACTCCAGGATGCCGTTGATGTCGGCGCCGCGGAACGCGTAGATCGACTGGTCGGGGTCGCCGACGGCGACCAGTTCGCGCCCACCGCCGGCGAGCCGGCTCAGCAGCCGGACCTGGGCGGGGTCGGTGTCCTGGTACTCGTCGACGAAGACCGCGTCGTAGCGCTCGCGCAGGTCCCGCTCGACCTCGGGGCGTTCGGCGAGCAGCACGGCCCGGTGCACCAGCTCCGCGTAGTCGAGGACGCCGCGCAGGTCCAGCACGTCGAGGTAGTCGGCGAGGAAGTGGGCGGCGGCGGCCCAGTCGGGGCGCCGCACGCCCTCGGCGAAGCGGGCCAGCTCGGCCTCGCCGAGGCCGAGCTCGCGGCTGCGGGCGAGCACGGCGCGGACCTCGTCGGCGAAGCCGCGGGTGGTGAGGCAGGCGCGCAGGTCGAGCGGCCAGGCGATCCGGGAGCGGCCGCGCCGGGCGTCCTCGGCGCCGCCGGCGAGCAGCTCGCGGACCATGACGTCCTGCTCGGGGCCGGAGAGCAGGCGCAGCGGCTCGGCGTAGTCGGCCGGGTCCTGGTGGGCGCGGAGCAGGGCGTAGCAGAAGGAGTGGAAGGTGGTGGCCTGCGGGGCGGCGGCGCGGGCGTCGGCGGCGGTGGCGGAGAGCCGCCCGGCCATCCGGTCGCGCAGCTCCATGGCGGCCTTGCGGCTGAAGGTGAGGACGAGGATCCGCTCGGGGTCCGCGCCGTTCTCGATCCGCCGGGCGACGGCCTCGACGAGGGTGGTGGTCTTGCCGGTCCCCGGTCCGGCGAGCACCAGCAGCGGGCCGCCCGCGTGCTCGACCACGGCGCGCTGGTAGGCGTCGAGCTCGGGCGGGGCGGGCGGCACGAGGGGGCTGCGCACCAGACGGTAGGGGGAGGTCACGGACGTCCTGGGGGTCGTGCTCGGGCAACTGCGGGCGGGCCCGCCGAGGGGCCCGCCGTATCGAGCCTACGATCCTGCTCCGTCATTCCCGTCCGCGCACGGGGTTCCGCCGATCCCGGCCCGGGTCACCCGTCGGCCGGCCCGCCGTCCCAGCGGGCGCGCCGCAGGTCGACCCGGGGCGGGTCGGCGAGCTCGCGCAGCGGGGTGCCCTCCTCGCCGTAGTGGGCGAGGGCGCGGTGCTCGTGGCCGGGCAGCAGCCGGCCGTCGGCGCGGATCACCCGCCACCAGGGCACGGCGCCGCCGTACAGGGCCATCACCCGGCCGACCTGCCGGGGGCCGCCCTGGCCGAGGTACTCGGCGACGTCTCCGTAGGTCATCACCCGGCCGGGTGGAATCCGCTCGGTCAGGTCGAGCACCAGTTCGGCGAAGGGCGGCAGCTCGCCGGGGCCGGCGTCGTGGGTGTCGTCCGTCACCTGCGGCATTCTTCCGCATCCGGCCGCTCCGCGGGCACGCTGGGCAGGATCCGCCGCGCCCGATCCGGCCCCTGTCCAGCGCGGGGAGCCGAGGCATGCCACCATCTTCGGGGCGGTGAGTGGTGATACGAGGACAAGACCAGATGACCGGGACGGCTGACGTGGGTGTGGACGAGGGCTCCGACGAGTCCTCCGACGGCATGCCCGCAGGCGGCGGCGGTGACGCCGGCGCCACGACCCCACCGGAAGTCTCCCTGATCAAGGACCGGATGATCAAGAGCCCGAAGCCGGCCGGCCCCGCGACCGGGGCCCCCGCCGCCGTACCGACCCAGCCCACCGCGCCCGAGGCGGCGTCCGCGCCCGCCACGCCCGAGCCGTCGGTGCCGGAGCCGTCCGCGCCCGAGCCGTCCGCACCGGAGCCCACCGCGAACGCGGCCGGCCCGCCCGACGGGAGCGGCCCGCGCCCCGGGCACGACCCGCTGGACGACACCCCGCACCTGGACGTCGACGAACCGCTGCTCGCCGCCCGCGCGCACCGGCCCTCCGATCTCATCCGCTTCCTGGCCGGCGTCTTCGGCATCGTCGCGGTCTTCGTGCTCGCCGGGGTGGCGACCTCGACCACCACCGGCATCGAGATCGACATCGCCGAGAACGCGCCCCGCTTCTCCCCGGTGCTCTCCACCATCACCGGCCTGATCTCCAACGTCGCGGTGCTGGCCGTCCCGCTCGCCTTCGCCGTGGAACGGCTGATCAAGCGCGACGGCCTGCGGGTCGCCGACGGCGTGCTCGCCTCGGTGCTGGCCTACGGTGTCTCACTGGGCATCGACTGGTGGGTAGCCGAGGGCGCCTCCGACCACATCCGGGACGCCCTGACCCGCTTCCCGCTGGACTCCGTCGGCACCCTCACCGACCCGGTGCACGGCTACCTCGCCCCGGTGATCGCCTACATGACGGCCGTCGGCATGTCGAGCAGACCCCGGTGGCGGGTCGCCCTGTGGGTGGTCGTCGTCTTCAGCGGCATCACCGAACTGCTCGGCGGCTACACCACCCCGCTGTCCCTGCTGCTCACCGTGCTGATCGGCTGGTCCGTCGCCTACGGCACCCTCTACGCGATCGGCTCGCCGAACATCCGGCCCACCGGCCAGCACCTGATGATCGGCCTGCGCAAGGTCGGCTTCACCCCGGCCAGCGCCCACCGCGCCCCCGACGCCCCCGGCGGCACCCGCCGCTACCTGGTCGCCCAGCAGAGCGGCCCGCCGCTGGACGTCCACATCGTCGACCGCGAGCAGCAGGCCTCCGGCTTCTTCTACCGGGCCTGGCGCCGGCTGCGGCTGCGCTCGGTGGCCGTGCGGCGCAGCCCGCAGTCGCTGCGCCAGGCACTGGAGCAGGAGGCGCTGATCGCCTACGCGGCCGCCGCCTCCGGGGCCCGCGCCCCGCAGCTGGTCGCCACCTCCGAGCTGGGCCCGGACGCCGCGATCCTGGTCTACGAGAACGTCGAGGGCCGCACCCTGGACGACCTGACCGACGAGGAGATCACCGACCCGGTGATGGCATCGCTGTGGGAGTCGGTCGCCGCCCTGCACGAGCGCCGGATCGCCCACCGGCGGCTCACCGGCGAGTCGCTGCTGGTCGTCGACGGGAAGACGGCCTGCCTGGTCAACCTCTCCGGCGGCGACATCGCCGCCACCGACCTGACCCTGCGCATCGACGTCGCCCAGCTGCTCACCACCTTCGCGCTGCGGATCGGCCCCGAGCGGACGGTCGCCACCGCCAACGCGGTGCTCGGCGCCGATCGGGTCGCCCAGTCGCTGCCGCTGCTGCAGCCGGTCGGCATGAGCCGCTCGACCCGCATCGACCTGAAGAAGCTCAGCAAGGAGCGCAAGACCGCCGCCCGGGCCAGGGCGCTGGAGCAGGTCGCCGCCGGGGAACGCACCCAGCAGCAGGCCGAGGAGGACATCGCGGTCGCCGGCGAGGACCTGCTCAGCCGGATCCGCGCCCAGATCCTGCAGATCGCCCCCGAGGCTCCGATGGAGCCGGCCAAGCTGGAGCGGCTCAAGCCGAAGAGCCTGATCATGGTGGTCGCGCTCACCTTCGCCGCCTACCTGACGCTCACCACCGTCAAGCCGGCGCAGCTGAAGCTCTCCCAGATGAACTGGGCCTGGGCGGCGGTGGCACTCGCCGCGGCCGCGTTCTCCTACGTCGCCGCGTCGATGAGCCTGACCGGCTTCGTCCCGGAGAAGCTGCCGTTCCGCCGCACCGTGGCCGCCCAGCTCGCCGGGTCCTTCGTGAAGCTGGTCGCCCCGGCCGCGATCGGCGGCATCGCGCTGAACACCCGCTACCTGCAGAAGGCGGGCATCCGCTCCGGCCAGGCGGTCGCCTCGGTCGGCGCCTCCCAGCTGGCGGGCCTGGCCGGGCACCTGCTGCTGCTGTTCAGCTTCGGCCTCATCACCGGCAGCCAGACCAACGGCGACCTCTCCGCCTCCCGCGCGGTGATCATCGGGGTGCTGAGCGCCGCCGTGCTGGCCCTGGTGGTCGCGGCGGTCGCCCCGCTGCGGCGGTTCGTGCTCAACCGGCTGCGCTCACTGTTCTTCGGCGTGGTGCCCCGGATGCTCGACCTGATGCAGACGCCCAGCAAGCTGATCACCGGCTTCGGCGGCATCCTGCTGCTGACGCTGTCCTTCACCGCCTGCCTGGACGCCTCGGTGCAGGCCTTCGGCGGCTCGATCTCCTTCTCGGCGGTCGCCGTGGTCTTCCTGACCGCCAACGCGGCCGGCTCCGCCATCCCCACCCCCGGCGGCATCGGCCCGGTCGAGGTCGCGCTGATCGGTGCGCTCACCGTCGCCGACGTGCCGCCGGCCGTCGCCACCCCGGCGGTCTTCCTCTACCGGGCGCTGACCTTCTGGCTGCCGGTGCTGCCCGGCTGGATCTCCTACAACGTGCTCCAGCGCAAGGGCGCGCTGTAGGCGGCCGGTTCCCGCACATGTGAAAGGGCCCGCCGAAGCGGGCCCTTTCACGCGTTCTCACGCGGTTTCACGCGGTTTCACGCGGTTTCCGGATGATCAGTACACCGGCTTGTGCGGCTCGATCTGGTTGACCCAGCCGAGCACGCCGCCGCCCAGGTGGACGGCGTTGGCGAAGCCGGCCGACTTCACCACGGCCAGCACCTCCGCCGAGCGGACGCCCGACTTGCAGTGCAGCACGATCTTCTTGTCCTGCGGCAGCTGCTCCAGCGCGTTGCCCATCAGGAACTCGTTCTTCGGGATCAGCACCGCGCCGGGGATGCTGACGATCTCGTACTCACCGGGCTCGCGGACGTCGATGAGGTAGATGTCCTCCTCGTCGTCCTGCCACTGCTTGAGCTGCTTCGAGGTGATCGTCGAACCGGCGGCCGCGGCCTGCGCCTCCTCGGACACGACGCCGCAGAAGGCCTCGTAGTCGATCAGCTCGGTGACGGTCGGGTTCTCGCCGCAGAGCGCGCAGTTCGGGTCCTTGCGGACCTTCACCTGGCGGTAGTTCATCTCCAGGGCGTCGTAGATCATCAGCCGGCCGACCAGCGGGTCGCCGACCCCGGCCAGCAGCTTGATCGCCTCGGTGACCTGGATCGAACCGATCGACGCGCAGAGCACGCCCAGCACGCCGCCCTCGGCGCAGGACGGGACCATGCCCGGCGGCGGCGCCTCCGGGTAGAGGCAGCGGTAGCAGGGGCCGTGCTCGGCCCAGAACACGCTCGCCTGGCCGTCGAAGCGGTAGATCGAGCCCCACACGTACGGCTTGCCGAGCAGCACCGCGGCGTCGTTCACCAGGTAGCGGGTGGCGAAGTTGTCGGTGCCGTCCACGATCAGGTCGTAGCCGGAGAAGATCTCCATGACGTTGGAGTTGTCGAGGCGCTCCTCGTGCAGGATCACGTCGACGTAGGGGTTGATCTCCTTGACCGAGTCCCGTGCCGACTCGCCCTTCGAGCGGCCGATGTCCGACTGGCCGTGGATGATCTGGCGCTGCAGGTTCGACTCGTCGACCACGTCGAACTCGACGATGCCGAGCGTGCCCACACCCGCCGCCGCCAGGTACATCAGCGCGGGCGAGCCCAGGCCGCCGGCGCCGACGCACAGCACCTTGGCGTTCTTCAGCCGCTTCTGCCCGGCCATGCCCACATCGGGGATGATCAGGTGGCGGGAGTACCTGCGGACCTCGTCAACGGTGAGCTCGTCGGCCGGCTCGACCAGGGGTGGCAGCGACACGGGGACTCCGATGGTCGTCAAGTTCAGGTGGCCAGGGCCAACCTCTAGGGGCTTGTTGCTCCGCCACCGAGGTGGCTCTGCTACGCCAACAGTGTCATGCCGCTCCGGTATTCCGAGACAGCTCGTCCGATGGGCGAGACGGGCCGAGCCGGATGGTGGGACCACGGAACAGGCCCCGGAGCGGCCCCCGTGGGGGCGTCCGGGGCCTGTCGGGGCCCTGCGCGCGGGCCCGCGGGTCCGGCCGGGACCCACGGTGCCGGAGGATCAGACCCGGCAGGCCGTCTCCAGCCAGACGTCCCCCAGCGACTCCTCCAGCGGCACCTGCGTCCGCCAGCCGAGACGGTCCCGGGCGGTGCGCACGTCCGCCTGCCGCCACGGCACCGGCTCGCCCGGGGCCGCCCGTCCCTCGCCCGGCCGCGGCTCCGGACGGTGGCCCGGCAGGTGGTGCGCGAGCACGTGCCCCGGCACGTGCTCGACCGGCCCGCCGGCCTGCGCGGGCAGCACGACCTGCCGGTTCTCCTCCACGATCGCCCCTTCGAACCCGGACGCCCGGACCAGTAGCTGGGCCGCCTCGCGCGCCCGGACGGCGTGCCCGCTGCCGATGTTGATCACCCCCGTCGCCGCCGACACCGCCGCCGCCTGGATCGCCCGCGCGACGTCCCGGACGTCCACGAAATCCCGGTATCCGGACAGGTCCGGCATCCGCACCTGCGACTCCTCGCGCTCCAGCGCCCGCCGCAGGCCCTCCGCCAGGCGCCCGAACAGCGAGGCGGTCGGCGCCCCGGGCCCCACCACGTCGAACACCCGCAGCACCGCCGCGTCCAGCCCCGAGGCCAGCACCAGCTCCGTCCCGGCCAGCTTCGACACCCCGTACGGGCCCACCGGGCGCGGCTCGGCGCTCTCCGACACCGGGACCCCGCCCGGCACCGGCCCGTACTCGGCCGCCGAGCCGACGTGCACCAGCCGGGCGGGCTCCCGGCTGCGCCGGATGCCCTCGCAGACCGTCGCCACGGCGAGCGTGTTGGCCCGGATCAGCGTGCGCGAGCTGCCGTAGGTGGCGCCCGCGCAGTTGATCACCACCTGCGGCGCGACCGCGTCCAGGAACCGGGCCAGGGCCCCCGGACTGCCGGTGGTCAAGTCGAAACGGATGTCGGCGGAATCACGCCGGCCGAGCACCGTCACCTGCAACTCCGGATCCACGAGCAGGCGGTCGGTGACCCGACGGCCGATGAAGCCGTCGGCGCCCAGCAGCAGCACCCTCATCGGGGGTGTCCTTCCACGAAGCCAGACCTGGTGCGGCCTGGCGGGTCCGAGTGAACAACGGGAGATCGAGCGGAACGAACGGACAGAGCGGGACGTGCGGAGCGGGCGGAACGGGCGGGTCGACCGGTCGGCGCGCACGGGTGTGCGCGGGACGGGTCACCGGTGCGCCTCGGGACGGCCCAGCACCGGCCACGCGTACACCAGCAGGGCCAGCGCCACCGCGCCACCCGCGAACGGTGCGGACACCGCCGCGCCCGCCGCCCCCGCCAGCGCGCCCAGCGCGGCCGCCCCCGTCCGGCCGCAGCACGCCAGCAGCACGGTCAGCACCAGCAGCAGGCCGAGCACCCCCTGCCCCGCCCACTGCGCGGGCCCGGCACGCTCGACCGCCAGGTGCAGCAGACCGCCGCCGTGCCCCGGCCCCGGGCGCGGCGCGAGGGCGGTCAGCACGGCGAGCGCCGCGAAGGTCAGCACGGCCAGCACCGCCAGGTGCAGCGCCAGCGCCACCGGGAGCACCGGCCGCATCCGGGAGCGGAACTCGGCCAGCGTCGCCGCCGCCCCCAGATGTCCCCGGCCGACCTGCCGGAACCACCGGGCCGCCCACTGCGCCGACCCGGCCGACAGCGCCGCCGCCAGCACCAGCGCCACCGTCACCCGCCGTTCCCCCGGCCCGCCCGCCGCCACCGCCGGCGGCACCAGCAGCAGCGCCGCCACCCCCGCCCCGCGCAGGCGCCCGGCCGGGCCGGACGGCCCCGCGGCCACCGGCACGAACGCGAGCGGAACGGCCGCCGCCGCCAGAGCGGGCCGGCCCCCGCCGAGGGAAACCGCCGCCGCACAGGGCAGCACGGCCGCCACCGCCGTCCGCACCGCGGCACCGCACCGCCGCTGCCAGCTCTCCTCCGGCCCGGCCGCCGCCTCGGCGGGCGGGCGGCGCGGCACCCGGGCGTACAGCTCCTCGGCGAGCGAGAACAGATCGGCGTGCCGGCACCGGGCCGCGACCGCCGGGCCCAGCCCGGCCTCCTCCAGCCCGGCGGCGATCTCCAACGGGTCGACGGCCCGCTCGCAGAGCAGCCGGTACTCGGCCATCACCTCCCGGACCGGGTCCCCCGACACCTCCCCGAACCGCACCGCCTCCCCCACCCCGGCACCCCCGCCCCCCGCCATCAGACCGCCTCCGCAAACGCCCCGGCCCACCCGGCCGCCCCACCCACCACACCCGGATCGGACCCCCCACCGCACGGACGCCCCGCCGCCCCCACTCCCCCGGAGCGGTCCACGGCAGCAGCAACGCCCACCGCGCACCCCACCACCCCGGCGGAAGCACCCCCCAGCCCCGAACCCACGACGGCACCCACAACGCCGGGCTGCCGCACACCACCCGCCACGCACCCCACCACCCCGGCAACACCAACGCGCGCACCGGCGGCAACACCCCCCACCCCACGGCTCCCGCTCGACGAACCCGCCGAGGCCGGCGCGGCACCGGCCTGCGCCGCGCTGGCGGGGCCGGCAGCCGGGGCCGGAGCCGGAGTCACAGGACCGGAGCGGGCGGTCGCGGCTGCCACCGGGGAACGGCCGCCCGGGGCCGGGGCGGGACCACGACGACCGGCCGAACCGCTGTCCGGCACCGGCGGCCCCGCAGCGGAGCGGGCGGTCACCGGGGATCGGCCGGCGGAACCGGTGTCCTGTGCGGGCGGCACCGGACCGGAGCGGGCGGTCGCGGCTGCCGCCGGGGAACGGCCACCCGGGACAGGGGCAGGGCCGCGGTCGGTGAGCCAGTACTCGGCGGGGCGGGTGAAGGGGCGCGGGGCAGGGGCCGGGGTCGGGGTCGGGAAGGCCGGCCAGTGGGAGACGAGTTCCAGGTAGATCTCCCGGAAGGCCCCGGTCACCGGCTCGACGGCGAAGCGTTCCTGCGCCCGGAGGCGGCCGGCCAGCCCCAGGCGGGCCCGACGCTCCTCGTCGCGCAGCAGGGCGAGGCAGGCCCCGGCCAGGGCCTGCGGGTCGCGGGGCGGGACGAGCAGCCCGGCGGGGCCGAGCACCTCGCGGGCCACCCCGACGTCGGTGGCGACCACCGCGCGGCCGCTCAGCATCGCGTCGGCGAGCGGCCCGGGCCGGCGCTGGGAGAGCGCGGAGAAGACGACGACGGTGCCGTCGGCCCAGACGTCGGCCACCGAGCGCGGCCGGCCGGCGAACTCGACCGCCCCGGCCACCCCGAGCCGTTCGGCGACGGCCGCGCAGTGCGCCCGGTAGCCGGGGGCGGTCTCCTCGCCGTGGACGACCAGGCGCGCGGCGGGCAGCTCGGCGCGGACCCCGGCGAGGGCGTGCAGCGCGAGTCCGGGGTCGCGGCCCGGTTCCAGGGCGCCCGCCCAGGCCAGGGTGGGTGCCGCCGGTTCGGGGCCGGCGGCGGGGCGGTCGACCGCCGGGGTGCCCTCGTACACCACCCGGGTGCGCGCCGGATCGGCCCCGCAGCGCACCTGCCACTGCTGGTCGTGGACGCTCCCGGGGGTGAGTATCGCGGCCTGCCGGTAGGTCTCCTCGGTGAGCGCCCGGAAGAAGGCGAGCAGCAGCGCCCGCACCGGCCACCCGTGGCGGGCCTCGTGGTGGTCGAGGTACCGCTCGCGCAGGTGCTGCCCGTGCTCGGTGACCACGAACGGGACGCCGTGCAGCTGCTTGGCGACCAGCGCGGGCAGCGCGGCCGGGCCGCCGCCGACGACGTGGCAGAGGTCGGCGGCGCCCAGGCCGCCGGGGGCGGCGCCGTACCAGGGGGCGGACAGCGGGCGCAGGCACTGTTCGAGGAGGTCGGCGGCGACCAGGACGTCGCGGACCAGGGGCCGGCCGGCGGAGGTGTCGGCACCGGGCGCGCGCCAGACCCGCTCCAGGACGCGGCGGGCGTGGGCGGAGACCAGGAAGGCGGGCAGGGCGCGGTCGGCGCGGGCGAGGTCGGCGAGCCGGTACAGGCCGGGGCCGAAGGCGGCGCGGTCGGCGGGGTGCAGCAGGGCGCGGACGAGCTGCTCGTAGGCGGCGGCGCAACGACGGCCGCGCAGCGCGCCGGGGGTCCGGCCGGCCGGACGCGGCACCCCGACGGCGACGTCGTACCGCTCGAAGTCGTGCTCGCGCAGACCGTCCACCAGCCGGTCGCACCAGCCGCCGGTGCCACGCGGGGCGTGCGGGCGCACACCCTCGGTGAGCAGTGCAACGCGCACGGGGGACCTCCAGAGCAGAGCGGATCGACGGGTGGCTGGGCGGACCTGGCGGATGTGGAGGGCTGAGCGGGCCGAGCGGGCGACGCGTCGGGCGCGTGCTCCGCGGGGGCGGTCCGGGGGAGGGCGGTCCGTCGCAGGGCACCGCGACCGGGCCGGCGACCGCCACCGGCTGCCGGAGTCCCCCGCGCGGCCGCCCTCCGGGTTCTCCGGCGGCCGCGGCTCCCCCACACCTGTTCGGTCCGACAGCAGAAAGGTAGGTCCGGCCCGGGGCAATCCATCGGTCACATGCCTGGCTGCCACCTGAACGAGTGAACCGGAGTGACCTCGTCCCGATCACGGCGTTAACGCCGGCCGATCACGGGGTGTCCGTCGGACCCCGCCGTCGGGCCCCACCGTCGGGCCCCGCCGTCGAGCCCCACCGTCGGGCGGGGCGGTTCTGCCGGGCGCGGGCGTCAGACCCGCCGGAGCAGTTCGCGCACGGCGCGGGCGACCGCGTCGGGGTGCTCGATCATGGCGACGTGCCCGGACTCCGGGAGCACCAGCAGCCGGGAGTCCGCGAAGGCCGCGCAGGCCCGGCGGGCGGAGCGGTAGGAGACGAGCTTGTCGCGCAGCCCGTAGACCAGCAGGACCGGGGCCTCGACCCGGGTGGCCTGCCGCCACAGCGCCTGGTCGCCGCGCTCGGTGTAGGCGGAGACGATCCCGCGCACCGAGCCGACCAGCGCCGGCAGCGCGTGGGGCAGCTCGATGCGCCGCCGGTACTGGGCGACGGCCTCGGCGCGGGAGGCCGCGGAGAGCCCGTCGGGGTCGCCGTAGACGAGCCGGAGCAGATCGTCGGTGGCCTGCTCGGGGCCGCGCCGGCCGGCGGGCAGTCGGCGCAGCAGCGCGGGCAGGCCGGGGACGGCGAGCAGCCCGGTGGACCAGGCGGTGCGCTGCGGGGGCAGTTCGGGCAGGGCCGGCGAGACCAGGGTGAGGCTGCGGACGAGGTCGGGGCGCAGGGCGGCGAGCCGGACGGCGACGGCGCCGCCGAGCGAGTTGCCGAAGAGGTGGACGGGGCCGCGGCCGGCGGCCTCCAGGTAGCCGATGACGGCGCGCACGTGCCCGGAGAGGCCGAGGTTGCCGTCGGCGGGCGGGGCGGAGTCGCCGAAGCCCGGGAGGTCGACGGCCTCGGCGTCGAGCTGTCCGGCGAGCCGGGCCATCAGCTCCGTCCAGTTGGCGGCCGAGCCGCCGAGCCCGTGCACGAACAGCGCCGGCGCCCGCCCGCCGTCCGGGGCAAGGTCCCCGGCGGGCCGGTGCACGGCCAGGGTGGCGCCGGGCACCTCGACGGTGCGCAGTGGCGCCAGGGCGGCCGGGGCCGGGAGTATCTGCTGCTCAGCGCTGTCCATGGGGGACGATGGTAATGAGCCGGTCCCGCCGCGGCCCCCCGGGCCGCCCGGGGCCCCGGGGTCCCCATTCAGGGCTCCTCGGCACTGCCGACGGCCGTGGTGGGCGCCGTATTGTGGGCTCCTGACAAGGGGGATCGCCGCTTTTCTCGTGCCTGGCAAGCGCGAACGCGGTTACCCGAAAGTAGAATCGGTCATCTTGCCGACCCCGTACGACCCGTGAAGTGAGGAGCGCCGTGACGGCCATCCAGGAGGCGCAGGAGCGCCCGCGCGGTGCCCGCCTGCCGCGAAGCGCCCGCCGTGAACAACTGCTCGGTGCCGCCCAGGAGGTGTTCGTCGCGCAGGGTTACCACGCGGCCGCCATGGACGACATCGCCGACCGTGCCGGGGTGAGCAAGCCGGTCCTGTACCAGCACTTCCCCGGGAAGCTGGAGCTCTACCTGGCGCTGCTGGACAAGCACTGCGACGCCCTGGTCGACTCGACCCGGGAGGCCCTGGAGACGACCACCGACAACAAGCTGCGGGTGGCCGCGACGATGGAGGCGTACTTCAACTACGTCTCCAGCGAGTCGGGCGCGTTCCGGCTGGTCTTCGAGTCGGACCTGACCAACGAGCCGGCCGTGCGCGAGCGGGTCGAGCGGGCCGCCGAGGCCAGCGCGACGCTGGTCAGCAAGGTGATCCAGGAGGACACCGACCTGCCGGAGGCGGAGTCCAAGCTGCTGGCCGCGGGTGTCTGCGGACTGGCCCAGATCACCGCCCGCTACTGGCTGTCGCAGGGCCTGGAGATCCCGCGCGACGAGGCCGTGCGGCTGGTCGCCAGCCTGGCCTGGCGCGGGCTGAAGGGCTTCCCGATGCACCCGAACGGCGACGCCCCGGAGGGCTCCGCGGCGGACCGGTGATCCACCGGCCTTCCTCGGGGTGCCGATCCGGTGCTCTATGGTGAAGCCGTACGGCGCGGTCGCCGCGACCGCTTGTCCCAGGCGGTGCGGTACCGCGCGTGGATGGCTGCAACCCCGGAGGGACGGAAGCCGTGGAGGTCAAGATCGGCGTGCAGAACGCGCCGCGCGAGATCGTGATCGAGAGCTCGCAGACTGCCGATGAGGTCCAGAGCGCGGTCGCGAAGGCGCTGGAGGGCACCGAGAAGGTGTTCTCCCTGAGTGACGAGCACGGCCGCCGCATCATCGTCCCGGCCGACCGCCTGGCGTACGTGGAGATCGGTGAGTCGGCCGCGCGCAAGGTCGGCTTCGGCACGCTCTGAGCCACGGGCCTCGGCCGGTGCCCCGTTCCCTCCGCCGTGAGGGAGCGGGGCACCGTCGTTTCCGCACCGGCCGGGCCGGGTGTACGGGTGGGGCGGCCGGGGTACGGCGACAGTACGCCCGGCCGCGCGCCGGACGCCCGTCCCCCGGGGAGGCATCCTTGTTGGTCGAGACGTTCGCCTTCGCCCTCGTCGGCGTGGTCGTCGGCGCCGCCGCGCTGCTGTCGTGGCCCGCGTACTTCCGCGCCGGGCGGCCACTGACACTGGGCACGGCCCTGGGTTCGGCGCTGCTCACCGGGGTGATCGCGCACTTCACCCTGGACGGCCGCTACCCGGCGGCGAGCATCGCGGTCTCGGCCCTCGCCTCGGCGCTGCTCACCTCGGTGCTGGCCCGGCCCGACCTGGCCGACGGACGGGCACCGGCCCACCGGCACCGTCCGCAGCACCGCCCGCACCGGGCGGGCGCGCACCGGCGCCACCGGCACGCCTGAGCCGCCCTGCCCGCCCCGCACGCGCTGCTCACGCCGCACGCGCCGTCCGCGCCCGCTGCGCGCCGCCCGGCCGCCCCGGCCGCCCCGGCCGCCGGGTCAGGACGCCAGGCCGAGCGCCGCCATCCGGCGCGTGTGCGCCTCGGTGATCCGGTTGAACATCTTGCCGACCTCGACCAGGTCGAAGCCCTGCACCCGGACGCCGCCGACCAGCAGGTTGGAGAGGGCGTCGCGCTCGGCGACCACCCGCTGCGCCTGGCTGAGCGCCTCGCCCATCAGCCGCCGGCCCCACAGGGCGAGCCGGCCGCCGGCCCGCGGGTCGGCCTCGATGGCCTGGCGGACCTTGTCGACGGCGAACTGCGCGTGCCCGGTGTCGGACATGACGCCGAGGACCAGGTCGCGGGTGTCGTCGTCGAGCCGGACGGCCACCTCGCGGTAGAAGTCGGTCGCGATGGCGTCGCCGACGTAGGCCTTGACCAGGCCCTCCAGCCAGTCCGAGGGCGCGGTCATCCGGTGGAAGAGCTCCAGCGGCTCGACGAACGGCCGCATCGCCTCCTGCGGGTCGGCACCGATCTCGGCGAGCCGGTCGTGCAGCCGCTGGTAGTGCTGGAACTCGGCGGAGGCCATCCGGGCCAGCGCCGCCTTGTCCGACAGGTCGGGCGCGAGCTTGGCGTCCTCGGCGAGCCGCTCGAAGGCGCTCAGCTCGCCGTACGCGAGGGCGCCGAGCAGGTCCAGTACGGCGGCCCGGTACCCGGGGTCGGCCGAGCAGGCCGCCCAGTCGCCGATCGAGCCGGCCGCCACGTCGTCCTGCGTCTCACCACGGTTCTCCATGACCCGCCACCTTAGTGCCGCTCCGTCCCCGGGCACCGCTTCCACCGCTCCGACCTGCGATGTCGCCCGCGTCACGTGTTCGAGTCGTCGGGTGACTGTATGGTGGTACGGAGGCCCGTCGTGCTCGCACGGTGTCACCGCCGTCTCGGTGCCCCGGGCAAGCCCGCTCCGCAGCGGCTCCGTCCCCTCGGACGCGCCGCACGGAAGCCGGGTTCTCAACGTACGCGGATGCCCGGTCGGAGAGCCGATCGGCTCCGACCAGGGTTTGGACCTCAAGCCTTGGCACCGCATGTGGCCGAGCGAGGGCCGCCGAGACCGCGCCAGTCGGCGCAGGTCCCGCGCAGGTCCCTCACGGGAATCCTCCCCGACGCCGCCGGCGACGCGCCCCCTTGACCGGGCCGCGCGCACCGGCCGGCCGCAGGGACCGGCGCGGTTGTGCGTCCGCGCAGCTGTATTCGGGGCCGTCCAGGCCCGTACGCAGCCGCGCGGCTGCCCGCCCGCCGCTCGCTCTCGGCCCCTCCACACGGAAGAGGCAGCACCCTGTCCACCACCGCTGAACCCACGAAGACCACCTTCCGGGACCTGGGAATCCTCCCGGAGACCGCCGAGGCCCTCGAGTCCGTCGGCATCGTCCACCCCTTTCCGATCCAGGAGATGACCCTGCCGGTCGCGCTGACCGGCCACGACGTCATCGGCCAGGCCAAGACCGGCACCGGCAAGACCCTCGGCTTCGGCCTCCCGCTGATCGAGCGGGTCGTCGTGCGGGCCGACGTCGACGCCGGCCGGGCGCAGGAGGAGCAGCTCTCCGACTGCCCGCAGGCGCTGATCGTCGTCCCGACCCGCGAGCTGTGCACCCAGGTCACCAACGACCTGCAGACCGCCGGCAAGGTCCGTGATGTGCGCGTGCTCGCCGTCTACGGCGGCCGCGCCTACGAGCCGCAGGTCGAGGCGCTGAAGAAGGGCGTCGACATCGTCGTCGGCACCCCCGGCCGTCTGCTCGACCTGGCCGGCCAGAAGAAGCTGAACCTCTCCAAGGTCCGCGCGCTGGTCCTGGACGAGGCCGACGAGATGCTCGACCTCGGCTTCCTGCCGGACGTCGAGAAGATCATCACCATGCTGCCCGCCAAGCGGCAGACCCTGCTGTTCTCGGCGACCATGCCGGGCCAGGTCATCAGCCTCGCCCGCCGGTACATGAGCCAGCCGACGCACATCCGCGCCGCCGCGCCGGACGACACCGGCACCACCGTCGCCAACATCGAGCAGCACATCTTCCGCGCGCACTCGCTGGACAAGGTGGAGATGGTCTCGCGCATCCTGCAGGCCGACGGCCGCGGGCTGGCGATGATCTTCTGCCGCACCAAGCGGACCGCCGCCGACGTCGCCGACCAGCTGACCCAGCGCGGCTTCGCGGCCGGCGCCGTGCACGGCGACCTCGGGCAGGGCGCCCGCGAGCAGGCGCTGCGGGCGTTCCGCAACGGCAAGGTCGACGTGCTGGTCTGCACCGACGTCGCGGCCCGCGGCATCGACGTCGAGGGCGTCACGCACGTGATCAACTACCAGTGCACGGACGACGAGAAGACCTACCTGCACCGGATCGGCCGCACCGGCCGGGCCGGCGCCTCGGGCACCGCCGTCACCCTGGTCGACTGGGACGACATCCCGCGCTGGCAGCTGATCAACAAGGCGCTGGACCTGCCGTTCAACGAGCCGGAGGAGACCTACTCCACCTCGCCGCACCTGTACGAGCTGCTGAAGATCGCGCCGGGCACGAAGGGCATCCTGCCGCGCTCGGAGCGGACCCGGGCCGGGCTCGGCGCGGAGGAGGTCGAGGACCTCGGCGAGACCGGCGGGCGCGGTTCGCGCTCCGGCGGGCGCGGACGCGGCGGGCGGAGCGGCTCCGGCCGGGCTGCGGCCGCCACCGAGCCGGCCGCCGCAGCCGAGGAGAAGCCTGCCCGTCAGCCCCGTGAGCGCCGGCGCACCCGCCGGGGCAGCGCGGTGGACGGGGTCGCGGCCGTCGTCGACGGGGCGCCCGACGCACCTGTCGCGCCCGGCGCGCCGCAGGCTCCGGCCGCCGTCGAGGGCGCCGAGGGCGAGGGGGCGGCGCCGCGCCGCCGTCGCCGCCGCTCGCGCGGTTCGGCGTCGGGCGAGGGTGCGGCGGCCGAGGCCACCACCACCGTCGCGGAGGCCGCCGTCGTGGAGGCCGTCCCCGCCGAGGCCGCGACCGAGGCCCCGGCCGCCGAGAAGCCGAAGCGCACCCGCACCCGCTCGCGGGCGAAGGCCGAGGCTCCGGCCGAGACCGTGGCCGCCGAGGCCGCCGAGGCCGCCGTCGAAGCTCCGGCCGCCGAGAAGCCGAAGCGCACCCGCACCCGGACCCGCCGCCCGGCGGCCGCCCCCGAGGCGACCCCGGAGAGCTGACCCGCATCCCCCGCGCGAAAGGGGCGGCCCGGACCCCCGGGCCGCCCCTTCGGCGTTCCCGGGAACATCCCGGTCCTGTCCTTCGGATCGCATCCGCCCGGCATGACCCGGAGGAGAGGATCTAGGCTCGGGGTTACCCGCCAGTTCGCCCCGGTCGCCGGAGGTCCGTTCATGAGCACGCCGCCGTTCCTCGCCCTCCCGCCCTGTGCGCGCGCGCTGCGGGTGGTGACGGCGCGCGGGGAGTTCGCGGCGCTGCGGGCCGAGCCCGCCGGGGCCGTGCGCGGCTCGGCGCTGCTGGTGCCCGGGTTCACCGGCAGCAAGGAGGACTTCATCGCGCTGCTGGAGCCGCTCGCCGCGGCCGGCTACCGGGTGACCGCCGTCGACCAGCGCGGGCAGTACGAGACGGGCGGGCCGGACGACCCGGCCGCCTACGAGCCCGCCGCGCTGGGCGCGGACGTACGGGCGCTCACCGCCGCGCTGCTGGCCGAGGACGGTGCCGGGCCGTTGCACCTGCTGGGCCACTCCTTCGGCGGCCAGGTGGTCCGCGAGGCCGTTCTGGCGCAGGCCGCGGCAGGCGGCGCGGCACTGCCGTGGGCCTCGCTGACGCTGGTGTCCACCGGTCCCGGGGCGATCGACCCGGCCGAGGCGGAGCGGACCCGGCTGCTGATCGGCGTCCTGCCCACGATGGGCCTGGAGGAGATCTGGCAGCTGATGCAGGAGATCGAGGAGGGCGGCGGGGACCGCGCCCGCCGCCCGTCCCCCGAGGTGGCCGCCTTCCTGCACCGCCGCTGGCTGGCGAACGTGCCCCAGGCGCTGATCACCACCGGCGGCCACCTGGTCACCGCACCGGACCGGGTGGAGGAGCTGGCCGCCGTGGTCGCCGCCGGCCTGCCCGCCCTGGTGCTCTCCGGTGTCCGGGACTACGCCTGGCCGGTGCCGGAGCAGACCGCGATGGCGCGGCGGCTGGGCGCCCGCCGGGTCGTGGTGGCGGACGCCGGGCACTCCCCGAACGCCGAGCGGCCGGCCGCCACCGCCGAGGCCCTGCTGGCCCTCTGGGGCTGACACCCGGGCCCGTTGGGGCCGACCGCGGGGCCCCACCTCGACGGTTCCCTGAGGTTCCTGGTACAAGGGGGGCGACAAAATTCGTTAGTTGCGGTAATATTTGATTCGGTCCTGGAAACATCGTCGACAGTGCCGTCGGCGTTCCGTCGACGCGATCCATCCGAAACCAGGACTTCACGGACGGGCAACGACCCGGTAGCAGCGCCACCGCAGCGTGGTTCACGAGGGACCACACGCCTTTGGCGAGCAGGGGGGAGCCCTCTTTGTCGCGACAGCGGTCGGCCGACGAACCGACCCGACGGACCCCGAACAGGCTGATACCGACTCAGCCACGACCGCCCCGCCCGGCGGGGTCAGAAAAGGACAGGCCCATGCGCTTCGAGATCCTCCGACTGGACGACGCCCACGGCACCGCCACCGACCGCCTCATCGCCGACGCCGAGACCGTCCGCGAGCTCGTCCAGGCCGCCGCCCGCACCGGCGAACGCCTGCTCATCCGTCCGTGCCCGACCGTCTGACCGGGCGCGGCCCCCGGGAGCCCGAACGCTCCCCGGCCGCCGACGAGCCCGGCCCGTCCGATCCGGACGTTCCGATACCCGACTGACGCCCCGTCATCGCAGCAGCGACAACGGGGCGTCAGTGCTTTCCGGGCCCCGGCGGCGGCGCCGCGCCCCCCGCGCACGTCAACGCGGTACGACGCGCCGTACGCCGTCCGGAGGGCGCACCCCGGCGCACACGGCCGACGTTTGCCGCCGCTCCGCACTGGACATTTCCCAACAGGAGCCGCCCGCACGCGCCCACCCCGCGCCGCGCGGGCACCCGCCGCCGACAGGTGCCGCCGAGCCGCCCTCCGTACGGGTGATCGTCCTTGACGCGGCGGTCCGGAGGGAGGAGCGTTGACGGCTATGAGGGGCGAGCCAAGCTGCCCGAGGTGCGCCGGTCGGGTCCGCGCCCCCGGTCTGTTCTCAGACACGTGGCAGTGCGACCGGCACGGCGCCGTGCACCCGATGCAGCCGGTGCTGCCCCCGAGCGTGGAGGCGCTCGGCGTCGCCGTCGCCCGCTCCCAGGTCCCCGTCTGGCTGCCCTGGCCGCTGCCGGTCGGCTGGCTGTACACCGGGATCGCGCACGTCGGCGACGACGTCTCGGGGGCCCGGGCCACCGCCGTCGCCTGTTCCGGACCGGCCCCGCTGGGCGGTTTCGGCGAACTGGTGCTGGTCGCCGAGGAGCTGGGGGTGGGGCTCGGCGCCCGGTACGCGGGGCTGTCCGGCCCCGACCCGGGCGACTCCGTCGGCCTCTACAAGCCCGCCGACGCCAAGCTGATGGCGGCCGGCCGGCCGACGCCGATGTTCCACGTGCCGGACGCCCCGGCGGACCGGGCGGTGTTCGTCGGCGAGGCCCGCGGCCTCTGGCTCTGGGCGGTGGCCTGGCCGGAGCAGTCGGCCCTGGTGATGTACGACGAGCTGGTGCTGACCGATCTGCGGGATGCCGGCGCGGAGCTGGACCTGCTGCCCTGCGGGGCCCTGTCGCCCCAGCTGCTCGGCTGAGCGGTTCCCCGCCGCGGTCGCACTATCCTGGGCGTCACCCCGCCGGCAGGCCGTGCCGGCGACAGCGCCGCCCGCGCCGACCCCGAGGGAGCCACCACCCGTGCGCATCGACCTCCACGCCCACAGCAACGCCTCCGACGGCACGGACAGCCCGGCCGAGCTGGTCGCGGCGGCCGTCGGGGCCGGGCTGGACGTGGTGGCGCTCACCGATCACGACACCGTGGCGGGCCATACCGAGGCGGCCGACGCGGTGCACGCGCTGCCCACCGGCACCCGGCTGACGCTGGTGCCCGGCGCGGAGCTGTCCTGCGTGGTGGACGGCATCTCGATGCACCTGCTCGCCTACCTCTTCGACCCGGCCGAGCCCGGCTTCGCGGCGGAGCGCGAGCTGGTGCGCACCGACCGGTTCCGGCGCGGGCGGGCGATCGTCGAGCAGTGCCGGACGCTGGGCGCGGACATCAGCTGGGAGCAGGTGCAACGGATCGCCGGGGAAGGGTCGGTGGGCCGTCCGCACATCGCCAGCGCGCTGGTGGAGGCGGGCGTGGTGGCCACGGTGTCGGACGCGTTCACCGCGGACTGGCTGGCCAACGGCGGCCGGGCGGACGTCCGCAAGCACGAGACCGACCCGGTGACGGCGGTCCGGCTGGTCCGGGCGGCCGGCGGGGTGCCGGTCTTCGCCCACCCGGGAGCGGTCAAGCGCGGGCGGACCGTCTCCGACGAGGTCATCGCCGACCTCGCGGCGGCCGGGCTGGCCGCGCTGGAGGTCGACCACATCGACCACGACGAGCCGACCCGGGATCATCTGCGCGGCCTGGCAGCCGAGTTGGGGCTTTTGGTCACCGGGTCCAGTGACTACCACGGCAGCCGCAAGACCGTCCGCCTCGGCGAGTTCACCACCGACCCGGCCGCCTACGAGGCGATCGTGGAGCAGGCGACCGGCGCCAAGCCGATCGGCGGCTGAGCGCCCCGGCCCTCGCGGCGCCGTGACGCCGGGTCAGTCCAGCCGCACGCCCCGGCGTTCCGGGTCGCGCAGGTCGGTGCCGTGCTGGAGCCAGCGCTCCTGCAGCGCCGCCGCGCCGTGCACCCGCTTCCAGCCCGCCTCGTTGGGCGTCATCGGCAGCACCGGCAGGAAGCGCACCGGGTCGGCCGGCCCGTCCAGCTCCAGGTCCTCCACCAGGCCGCCGGGTTCGGCCGCCAGGACGGAGGTGAACGGCGCGCCGTCCCAGAGCGGGGCGCCGAGGTCCAGCGAGCCGCCGGGGGCCACCACCAGGCCCTCCACCTGGGGCGTCGCGGCGAAGGTGGCGAGCGCGCGGAGCACGCCGTCGCGTCCGCCGCGGATCGTCAGGACCAGCTCGGCGCGCGGGCCGCGGACCTGGTCGACGACCGTCGCGGTCGGGTCGGCCATCGGCGCGGCGGACATCCCGAGCGTCGCGTAGCGCACCAGGCCCTCGGCGTCCGGGCCGAAGCGCAGCACCTCGATGCGGTCGGCACCGAGGAAGGTGACGGCGGCACGGCCGTTCGGCTCGCCGAAGACGGTGAGCAGCCGGGCCTCGACGGCGGCCAGCACCGCGGTGCGGGAGGGGCCGTGCGGGCTGCCGCCGGAGGGGTCGCCGAAGAGCGGGAAGTCGTGGGCCATGCCGGTGAGCGTAACCCGCGGACCGCGGGGTGTTGGCACGGCCTTTACGTGAACGCGGGCGCGGTAAAGGCGGATCGGATGTTAGTGTGAGCGACTGGCTACCGGGGATTCCGTCCTCGGGGCAGCGGCGCGAAGGAGGTGGTTGCGGTGGATACCAGCCGACCATGCAGTACCGGCAGCTCTACCCGGCCCGATCGCCTTCCCCGTACCCCTCGGAACGCGGGCTGAAACAGCGGGCCTGAGAGCCTCGGCAGCCGCCGGGCCTCCCCCCAGCACCGCGGACCCCAGCCTCCCCGTGCCGACGCGCGGCGGAACTCCGGTCCGGCCGGGAGAGCACCCCACCGACGTCCGGTCGTTCCGTTCCCCGTGCCCCGGCAAGGCACTCAGGGACGGCCGCAGGCGCCGGAGTCCATCGGTGTTCCTCCGCCGTCGCACCGCGGCCACCCGTTGCCGCGTCACCGTGCGTCGGTCCCTGCCCAAGGGAGCCTGCCATGTCGATGATCAGCAGCCTGCGCGCAGCCGTCCGCACCAACCGCCGCCGTTCCGCCGCGGCCCTGTTCGACTCCATCCACCCGGGCCAGACGCCGTCGGCGGTCGTCGACTGCGCGGTCTACCAGCACGGGAAGCGCCACGGCGAGACCTGCAGCCCGCGCGAGGCGGCCCGGCTGGTCAAGGCCTCGAAGCAACTGCCCGACGGGGATGGCTCGTTCAGCTGGATCGGGCTGCACGAGCCGACCGAGGCGGAGTTCGCGGGCATCGCGCAGCGGTTCGGACTGCACCCGCTGGCGGTCGAGGACGCGGTGCACGCGCACCAGCGGCCGAAGGTCGAGCGCTACGACGACGTGCTGTTCGCCGTCTTCCGGACGATCCGGTACGTCGACCACGACCAGCTCACCCCGACCAGCGAGGTGGTCGAGACCGGCGAGCTGATGGTGTTCGCCGGGCGGGACTTCGTGATCACCGTGCGGCACGGCGGGCACGGCTCGCTGCAGGAGCTGCGGCACCGGCTGGAGACCGACGCCGACGGCGCCGGGCTGCTCAGCAAGGGCCCGTCGGCGGTGCTGCACGCGATCGCCGACCACGTGGTGGACAACTACCTGCTGGTCGCGGACCAGTTGCAGACCGACGTGGACGAGATCGAGTTCGAGGTGTTCTCCAACCGCGGCGGCCGGGGTGCCGACGTCGGGCGGGTGTACCAGCTCAAGCGCGAGGTCCTGGAGTTCAAGCGGGCGGTGGCGCCGCTGCTGCGGCCGATGCAGCAGCTGTCGGAGCCGCTGCAGCGGCTGGTCGACCCGGAGATCCAGAAGTACTTCCGCGACGTCGCCGACCACCTGGCCCGGGTCACCGAGCAGGTGCACGGCTTCGACGAGCTGCTGAACTCGCTGCTCCAGGCCAACCTTGCGCAGGTGTCGGTGGCGCAGAACGAGGACATGCGCAAGATCACCGCGTGGGCGGCGATCTTCGCCGTGCCGACCATGATCACCGGTGTGTACGGGATGAACTTCGAGTACATGCCCGAGCTCCAGTACAAGTACGGCTATCCGATGGTGCTCGGCAGCGTGGTGCTGATCTGCGTCGGGATGTACCGGGGCTTCCGCCGCAACGGCTGGCTCTAGTGCCCAGGCGTCGCCCGGCAGGCGGGGGTTCGAAGACGGGCCCCGGGGCCCGCTAGCGCCGGTCGGCGCGGGCCACCAGGACCAGGCCGGCCAGGATCAGCAGCACCGCCGGGTAGGCGGCGGCCGGGGGCCACTGGCCGAGCCAGAGCGCGGCGATCAGCGCGGCGCCCGGGGTCTCCAGCAGGATCGCGGTCGAGGTGACCGAGGGGCCGAGGGTGCGCACCACCCGGTTGCTGAGCGAGTGGCCGAGCAGCTGGGCGGTGACCATCAGCAGCACGATCTGCCACCAGGCCCCGGCGGGCCAGCCGGACAGCGGCGTCCCGGCCGCCAGGCAGACCGCCAGCAGCACGACCGCCGTGGTGGCGTAGCAGACGAGCGTGTACGCGGTGGTGCTGACGGTGCGCCGGACCTCGGCGCCGAGCAGCAGGTAGCCGGCCGCGGCGAGGCCCGCGCCGAGCGCGAGGGCGTCGCCGGCCAGGGCGCGCGGTGAGAGCGAGAGGTCCACGCCGGTGAGCACCAGGACGCCGGCGAAGGCCACCGCCGTGCCGAGCCAGACCATCCGGGGCGCCCGCACCCCGAGCAGCCGCATCAGCACGATGGTCCACAGCGGGGTGGTGGTGACCAGGGCGGTCGCGGAGGCCACCGAGGTCATCCGCAGGCTGGGCATCCAGAGCGCGAAGTGGACGGCGAGCAGCACGCCGGCCGCCATGGCCAGCAGCAGCGCCCGGCGGGGGACGGCGCGCAGTTCGGCGCGGTGGCGCAGCACGGCGTAGGGGCCGAGCACGCCGACCGACATGAGGTTGCGCCAGAAGGCGATGGCCAGGGCGGGCGCGGCGGTGGCGCTGATCAGCGGGGCGGAGAGCGAGATGCCGGTGACGGAGACGGCGAGCAGCAGCAGGTCCGTCCTGGGGAGCGGGCGTATCGGGCCGGCGGCTGCGGCGGGTGCGGGTGCGGGGACCGCGACGGGGGCGGCGATCTCGGACCGGGTGGCGGGCACGGCGCTCCTCGGTTCGGCGGGGCTGGGCTGGGCGGGCGAGCTGAGCTGGGCGGGCTGGGCGGCTCCTACGGTAAGGCCCGTGTGCCGTCCACGGAACTGTCGCCCGAACCGTGGACGATCGCCGCACCGCACAGGCCGTACGCTGTGCGCCATGGACCGTACGCCTGCCGCAGCCGCGACCGCCGACGACTTCCTCGACCGGGCCCTGCTGGAGGAGGCCGCGAAGAAGTCCGGCCTGCTCTGGGTCCGGGCGGACGGCCAGGAGCACGCGCGGGCGCTCTGGCACGCCTGGCACGACGGCGCGGTGGTGGTGGTCGGCGACGGCGCCGAGCAGCCGCTGCACGGGCTGGTCGGCGGCGCGGGCGCGACGGTGACCGTCCGCAGCAAGGACAAGGGCGGCCGGCTGACCGGCTGGCCGGCGCGGGTGGTCGAGCTGACCCCGGGCGGCGAGGCCTGGCTGGGCGCCGTCGAGGAGCTGAAGGGCAAGCGGCTGAACGCGCCGGACACCGACGCCATCGCCGACCGCTGGGCCCGCGAGTGCCGGGTGCTGCGGCTGGAGCCGGCCGGCACGGCGGGCGCCGAACTCGCCGAACGGCCCGGCGCGATGCCGGAGGACTCGCACGTCGCGGCCCCGCTGCCCACCCCGGCCACCACCCGCCGTCCGATCCCGGCCGGCCTGCCGAAGCTGCTGCTGGGCCGCCGCAAGGGCTGACGCCCCGCCACCCGTCCCGCCCTCCGCCTCGCCCGTCCCCCTCGTCCCTCCCCCTCGCCCCCTCCCCCGCCGACCGATTCGCCCGGCTTTCGCCGAGCCCGGGCGGAGATGCCCGAGTACGCTTGGCCGCGGGGCGTGCCCGCGCGCCCGACCAGGCGTCGAGCGAAGCGAGGGGAGTCCAGGAGTCCATGGCAGGGCCAGGCAACCGGGTCTTCATCTCGCACCTCTCCGGCATCGCGGTCTTCGACCCCAACGGCGACCAGGTCGGCCGGGTCCGGGACGTCGTGGTCGCCCTGCGGATCGGCGGACGCCCGCCCCGGGTGCTCGGCCTGCTGGTGGAGGTGGTCGGCCGGCGCCGGATCTTCCTGCCGATGACCAGGGTGACCAGCCTGGAGTCCGGCCAGGTGATCACCACCGGTGTGATCAACATGCGGCGCTTCGAGCAGCGCCCCGCCGAGACGCTCGTCCTCGCCGAGCTGCTGGACCGCACCGTCACCTGGACCAAGACCGGCCAGGACGTCACCGTCCTGGACGTCGCGATGACCCAGACCCGGCTGCGCGAGTGGGAGATCGGCAAGGTCTTCGTCCAGGTCGGCCGGGTCGGCCGGCTGCGCAAGGCGCGCGGCGAGACGCTCACCCTGGACTGGCAGGACGTCACCGGCTTCGCGCTGCCCGAGGAGAACCAGGGCGCCGCCAACCTGCTCGCCACCTTCGACCAGCTGCGCGCCGCCGACCTCGCCAACGTCATGCACCACCTGTCCGCCAAGCGCCGCGCCGAGGTCGCCGCCGCGCTCGACGACGAACGGCTCGCCGACGTCCTGGAGGAGCTGCCCGAGGACGACCAGGTCGAGATCATCGGCAAGCTGAAGGACGAACGGGCCGCCGACATCCTGGAGGCGATGGACCCGGACGACGCCGCCGACCTGCTCTCCGAGCTGCCCGGCGAGGAGGCCGAACGGCTGCTCCAGCTGATGGAGCCGGACGAGGCCGAGCCGGTGCGCCGGCTGCTGACCTACGAGGAGAACACCGCCGGTGGTCTGATGACCACCGAACCGATCGTGCTGGAGCCGGACGCCACCGTGGCCGAGGCGCTGGCCCGGGTGCGGGTCTCCGACCACAAGCCGGCGCTGGCCGCGCAGGTCTTCGTCTGCCGCCCGCCGAACGAGACCCCGACCGGCAAGTACCTGGGCACCGTGCACTTCCAGCGGCTGCTGCGCGAGCCCCCGTACACCCTGGTCGGCTCGCTGGTCGACGACGACCTCGACCCGCTGCCGCCGGACACCCCGCTCTCGCTGATCACCAGCTACCTGGCGACGTACAACATGGTCGCCGCGCCGGTCGTCGACGACGCGGACCACCTGGTCGGCGCGGTCACCGTGGACGACGTGCTCGACCACCTGCTGCCGGAGGACTGGCGGGAGGCCTCGCTGCACGGCGAACCCGCCGCGAGCCCCGCCGAAGGGCCGGCCGACGGCCGCGACGAGAAGGAGGTGACCGGTGGACGCTGACCGCAAGGGCCGGCGGGACGAGTCCCCGCGCCAGCGGCTCCAGGGCGAGCTGCGGGAGCTGCGCCAGCTGCGCGAACTGCGGGCCCGCGAGGGCGGCGCCCGGGACCGCCGCACCGAGCCCGCCACCGGCAGCAGCCCGGTCGCCCGCAGCCGGCTCGACCAGCCGCGCACCGCCCGCCCAGGGCTGATCACCCTGCCGGCCTACGACCCGGAGGCCTTCGGCAAGCTCTCCGAGCGGATCGCCCGCTTCCTGGGAACCGGACGGTTCATCGTCTGGATGACCGTGGTGATCATCATCTGGGTCGCCTGGAACACCCTGCTGCCCGACGCCGCCCGCTTCGACGACTACCCCTTCATCTTCCTGACCCTGGTGCTCTCCCTGCAGGCCTCCTACGCGGCGCCGCTGATCCTGCTGGCGCAGAACCGGCAGGACAACCGGGACCGGGTCAACATGGAGCAGGACCGGGCCCGCAGCGACCGCAACATCGCCGACACCGAGTACCTGACCCGCGAGGTCGCGGCGCTGCGCCAGGGCCTCGGCGAGGTCGCCACCCGGGACTTCGTCCGCTCCGAACTCCAGTCGCTGCTCAGGGAGATCGACGAGCGCCGGGAGGCTTCCGGGGTGCTGTGACCCGCAGCACGCTACCGACCGGTTATGCACCCCGCGCGGCGCCGTACCATCAAGGCATGGCCAACGAGACAGAGGTCGCGGCCGGCGCCACGGAGGAGTCCGTGCGCCAGGCGCTGGCGACCGTCAACGACCCGGAGATCAACCGTCCGATCACCGAGATCGGCATGGTGAAATCGGTCGAGATCGGCGAGGGCGGCGCCGTGCGGGTCGCGGTCTACCTGACCGTCTCGGGCTGCCCGATGCGCGACACCATCGTCACCCGGGTCCGTGAGGCCGTCGGTCGCGTCCCCGGCGTGACCGGCGTCGAGGTCGAGCTCGACGTGATGAGCGACGAGCAGCGCAAGGAACTCTCCCAGCTGCTGCGCGGCGGCGCCCCCGAGCGGGAGATCCCGTTCGCCAAGCCCGGCACGCTGACCCGCGTCTACGCGGTCGCCTCCGGCAAGGGCGGTGTCGGCAAGTCCTCGGTGACCGTCAACCTGGCCACCGCGATGGCCGCCGACGGCCTGAAGGTCGCCGTGGTGGACGCCGACATCTACGGCCACAGCGTGCCGCGCATGCTGGGCGTCGAGGGCCTGCCCACCCAGGTCCAGGACATGATCATGCCGCCGCAGGCGAACGGCGTGAAGGTCATCTCGATCGGCATGTTCACCCCGGGCAACACCCCGGTGGTCTGGCGCGGCCCGATGCTGCACCGCGCCCTGCAGCAGTTCCTCGCCGACGTGTACTGGGGCGACCTGGACGTCCTGCTGCTGGACCTGCCGCCCGGCACCGGCGACATCGCCATCTCGGTGGCCCAGCTGGTCCCCAACGCGGAGATCCTGATCGTCACCACCCCGCAGATGGCCGCCGCCGAGGTCGCCGAGCGGGCCGGCACCATCGCGGTGCAGACCCACCAGAAGATCGTCGGCGTGATCGAGAACATGTCCGGCATGCCCTGCCCGCACTGCGACGAGATGATCGACGTCTTCGGCACCGGCGGCGGCCAGACCGTCGCGGAGGCGCTCACCCGCACCGTCGGCGCCACCGTCCCGGTGCTCGGCTCGATCCCGATCGACGTCCGGCTGCGCGAGGGCGGCGACGACGGCCGCCCGGTCGTCCTGGCCGCCCCCGACTCCCCGGCCGGCGCCGCCCTGCGCGCCATCGCCGGCAAGCTCGGCGGCCGCCAGCGCGGCCTGTCGGGCCTGTCCCTCGGGCTCACCCCCAAGAACAAGTTCTGATCAAGCACCGGGCTGGTCAGCGGCTGGGCACCCGCCCACCCCGCTGACCAGCCCGTTTGCCGTCATCACCTGTCAACGTTGGTCGACCTCGGTAGACCTCGCACGGCCCACCGACGGCCCGAAGCGCTCATGCCTCAGGGACGCTGGTCTAGCCGCTCTGGCGACCTACGGCGTGCGCCTCACGCGCGGCTGCCGCCCCACCCCCAGAACTTCCCGAGAAGGCCGATCGCCGCGTGGCAAACGGCGGGGATCGCACGCGCAGGCATGCGAATAACCACGACGATAACGATCACCGCCGTGGGCCAAGCGAGGGACTGAAGGGTTGACAGGTCCTCTGGAGCGGGCATCATGCTCAAGGTGATGACATTCCTTTCTGGGCGTCGTCATTAGCCCGTCTACGCCGCGCTTGGTTTCCAGACCCCAGCGGCGTGGGCGGGCTTCTTGCTACCCCCTACTCTGAGGCGTGCGCTGGCGTCCTACCACGTGGCGCACCCTGGCGAAAGGTGGCGATCCCTCGTGAACGGTGGCGCAGCCCTGGCGAATCGCTCCGGGGTAAATAACCTTCAACTTCACCTGAAGTAATACGCGAGTTGCTTAGAAGTTAGGCACAAGCTTTCAGCACCCAAAGCTCACTCGCAGCGCAGAACAGAGTCGATTGCAGTAGCTGTGATTACATAGGCGGAGGGGCTGCGGAGTTGATCCGCAGCCCCTCCGCCATCTGAGCTGTTGCCGTCGACAGTTGTATTGTCGGTCGACCTTGAGACTCCCACACAGCCCCGGAGACGGCCCGGACCGGCCTTACGCGCCGACCCTGGCCAGGGTGTTCAGGTGGTCCAAGTACGAGCGGGTCTCCGGCACTCCGGCGTAGTCCCTGCCGACTACCGAGGCCAGCTCGCGACTGACCGCGAGGATGGACGGCAACGACTGGCGCTCTCCCCGAAGCGCCCACTCGCCGTAGTTCACCGCGCCTTCGAGGTCGCCTTCCCGGGCCGCGACCACCCCGAGCGTCAGCCGGGCCTCTGCGATCCGCATGGGCGACCGCTCGGTTCCGTCGTAGTCGGTGCTAGCCCGGATCACCTCCTCGGCCAGAGTCCGGGCGAGCCGGTTCTCTCCGAGCAACCGGTAGCAGTCCATGGTGTAGAAGTCGTACTTCGCCGGATCCACTACGAAGTGGTTGTCCAGGTTGTCGGGGTAGGGCAGCCCTTCCAGCAGCCGCCGGCCACGGTCCAACGCCACCTCTGCCTGCCGGCGGTCGCCCAACCGCGCCCACGCCTTCGCTTCCTGGGCGGCCAGTTGCACCGCTACACCCTGGTGAGCAGCTACCTCAGAGCCCGCGTTCGACGCTGCGAGCACGCCGCGGTAGTCCCCTGCCGTGACCGCGAACCAGGCCCGCATCTCGTGCGCCCAACCCTGAATTCCGGCGTGCTCGGCTTCAGCCCCGAGGGATAGCGCCGCACGACGGGTGGACTCGGCCGCACGGCGGTCACCCATGTCGTACTCGACGCACCCCACCAGCAGTGCCAGCCATCCGGCCTGAGCCAGCACCTCCCGATGCTGGGCCAGGGTCAGCCGCTGCGACTGGAGAGCCACGACCCGCTTGAGCCACTGCCGGCCTTCGATCGCCAGTTGGTCCGGCGGGAGCTGGGCGTACTCCGAGCAGAGCCGATCGGTCGTGATTCGGAGCGCATCCAAGGTGGCGCCGTCCACGTCCGACGCCTGCAGTCGACTGACGATGTCGAGCGTCTCCATGCCGCTGGCCAGGGCAATCTCCGCGTTGCCGTCCCGCCGGCCGCTAATGGGGAACAGCGCGTGCGTCACCGTGCCGAAGGTGGCGGCGATGATCGGCTGGTAGAAGTCGCTCGGCATGACCTCTCCCGACTCCCAGCGCTTCCACTGCCGAAGCAGGCTCGCGTTGGCCGGCAGTTCCTCAGGCGCGTGTGCCCGCAGCGCCTTGATCGCATCCGTCTGCGACCACTCTCGCGCCTCCCGCTCCGCCGTCATGCGTCGCGCCCACGGGGGCCTGTCCAAGCTCATGGTGCCCTCCCTAAGGGGTGGTGCCTGTGCTGAGTCTCGCACTGCAAAAGCCCTGGACAGCAGGGGGTGACAGGGCAGTGACACCAGCCCTGTCACCAGTGACTCCCCGCTTGCGTCACTAGTCACACACTCACAGCTACCCGATGGTTAGTCAGGAACGGATGGCCCGGCCCCGAGGCGCTCAAGCTCCTCGACCCGAGCCACCAACTGCTCCACCTGGGAGGTGAGGTGTTCAAGCCGAGCGTGGATGTCATCCTCGGCTCGCGACGCTCCGGCAGCAACGGCCGACAGGTCCACATCGCTACGGACGAAGGTCCCGCGCCCCGGGCTGGACACGATGAGCCCCTCTTCCCGAAGCACGCGCAAACCGGACTGCACGGTCATATCGGCAATGCCGAACCGCTCCGCCAGCTTCTTCACCGAGGGCAGCTTGGCCCCCGGCCGATGCTCCCCCGAAGCGATCTCGGCCCTGAGGGTATCGGCCACCTGCACATATGGCGGTCTCTCGTCCTGAACCAGAGTCATGTCTTCAGGCTACCCCCCCAAGCACACTAACACACCTAGGTCGATCGCTTGACAGGCTAGAGCAACCTAGAGCACTCTAGGTCTCGCAAGGAGAACCCAGCAGAAATGCAGGGAGCGGCGCCCTA
The DNA here is from genome assembly GCF_042887135.1 of Kitasatospora sp. NPDC057965. Classification (NCBI taxonomy): domain Bacteria; kingdom Bacillati; phylum Actinomycetota; class Actinomycetes; order Kitasatosporales; family Streptomycetaceae; genus Kitasatospora; species Kitasatospora sp. NPDC057965. Next base: position 141,798 of record NZ_JBHVPZ010000008.1, on the reverse strand, counting down.
ACCGCCAAGTCAGTCGCCGCTCCATGCCCCAGTGAAGGGACTTCCATCATGCACGCTTCGCTCGCCACCCAGCACCTGACCGTCGGCCCCATCCGCTCCCAGGTGAGCGTGTTCGGCGACCCGGACGACGGCGAGACCGCCCCGCGCGTGGCGGTCCAGATGACCCTGCACCTGTCGTTCGAGGAGATCCTCGGCCGCCTGCTGTTCACCCCGCACGCGGTGCTGATGCAGGAGGACCTGGAGCCCGGCAACGAGTCCACGGTCATCGAGTGCCTGTGGTTCGCCATGGCGCAGACCACCGTGGACACGGCCAACAGCTACGCCGAGATGGCCATGGACATCTACACCGGCCGCCGCGCCTCCAACCTCCACGACTTCGCGGTGAGCCTCGGAACCACCATCACCCACATCTTCGGCGTCACCGCCCCGCAGACCGCGCCCGTGGGGTGAACACCCCCGGCCGGTGGTGAGCGCTCACCGGCATTCACGAGCGCTCACCACCCCACACGCCCCGCCGCCCGACCGGCCCGGTTTCAACCGCAGTCGGCCGACCTTCAGGGGCACGCGCGGGGCGGTGAACACCCGGGCGCTCACCATCGCTCACGGGCGCTCGCGACCGGTTCGCCCCGGCTGGCCGGCGGGCCCGTTTCACCCCCGGCCCGCCGACTTTCAGGGGCACCTGCGGAGCGGCGAACGTCCGGCCGTTCACCGGTGAACCTCCCGGCCGCTCACCGGTGAACGCCCCGCATTCCAGCCCGACTCCCGACCCCTGAGAAGTGGCCGTGACCAGCCACAACAGCGCCGACTCCCGCGCTCCCGAAACGTCGCCGCCCGGACCTGAAGCCCGGCCGCCGCCGCTGAAACGGGCACGGGCGGACCTGGAACCGGGCCCGCCCGTGAGCGGTGAACGCGGCGTCGTGAGCGCCGTCCGGCCGGGTGTTCACCGCCCCGTTCGCCCCGCCGCCGAAACGGCCGCCCGCGTGGCTGAAGCCGTGGCCGGCGGACCCGAAACCCACCCGCCCGTGAGCGGTGAACGCGACGCCGTGAACGCCGGTGAGCGTCGGCAGGCACTCGACCCGACCCCGCACCCGACCCACACCAACCGATCGAGGAGACCCCGCATGAACATCCAGCAGCCGACCACCGACCCGGCCCCGCTCCCGGACCCGACGAACTACCTCACGGTGCCCCAGGTGGCCTACGCCCTGAAGCTGTCGCAGGAGACCGTCTGGCGCATGGCCCGCAGCGGGCGCCTGGACTCCTACCGGGTCGGCAACGGCCGGGGGCAGGTCCGCATCCCCCGCGACGCCTTCCGCGCCTACCTGGCCGCCACCGGACTGCCCGCCGGCCTGTCCGCCGTCGCCGCCGCAGCTCCCTCCAGCAGCCGGGAGCGCTCCCCCTGGGCCAAGCCCCGCAGGTGACCGACCCCTCCGCCCGCCCGGTCAGTGGCCGCCGTGTCCAGAAAACTGGACACGGATCCTCGGGGCCCGGCCCGCACGCGGTAACGCTCCGCGCTCACATTCACACGCCGACTCCGTGCATCCGGGGGTTCCACGTACGCGTACACGCGTACGCGCGAGGAACCCCCGGGCCGTCACGGAGCGCGACACCCCGACCGGAGGCCCGATGACCGACGACGCCGCCGTGGGCGAGGACCCGCCGCCGCCCGGCACGCCGACCCTCGCCCCGCCGGACACCCCGACGCCCCGCCCCCGGGCGGCGGCAAGGGGCCCGGGAAGCGGCACCACAGCCCACCTGACGGCCACTCAGGTGGCGGCGGCAGTCCGGGGGCCGGTCGGGTCCGTGAGGCCCGCCAAGCCGCCCAGGAAGGCCCGGCGCTCCGGGCCAACACCCCACCTCGGGGCGGAAGCTCTCCCCGGCCCCCAGGAACCAGGCGGGACGCCCAGGGCCGGACAAGCAAGAAGAGCACCGGGCTCCCCCGGTGCCGGGTGCTCCTCTTGCTGTTCGGCGAAGCCGCCAAAGGTCGTGCCGCGCAGCGGCTCCTTCATCACGCCCTGAGGGCCACGCCCACTACAAGAACAGCCCCCCCTTTTTTCCTAAGAAGGGAAGCTCTGCGTCACCGCGTCACCCAGAGCCGAAAAATGGCCTCTGACCAGGGACAACACGGGTGACGCAGACGGCATCCTCTGCGTCACCGCTGCGTCACCGCGTCACCCCCTCGACGCAGCCCGCGTCACCCGGTGACGCAGGGATCCATCCCGAAAGGTCGCTGCGTCACCCCAAAACACCAGGTCAGAGACACCGGGTGACGCTGATGTCGCAGTGACGCAGAAATCCGCAGCTAGGACAACTCGCGAGCGCCGCGCGGTCCTCTGCGCCATGCGGTGACGCAGCGATGACGCAGCCCCCGGCCACTGCGTCACCCGAAACCGCAGGTCAGGGGCCCGGGTGTCGCAGGTGACGCGGTGACGCAGAAATCCGTGCCTCGGACAACACGCCCGCCCCGAGAAGCCCCGAACCCTCCCCACCCCGCCCCAGCCGGACCCCGGGGCGGGCTCCAGACCTAGCCTCCGCCCTCGCTAGACCTAGCGACACCGCTAGCGAGCAAACCGGCCCCCGACCAGCCACCTAGCAGCCAACGCCACCCCACCGTGACACCCCGAAAACCGCCCCCAGCGCACGCCGGCACCCCCGCAAGTCGCTAGCGCTAGACACCGCGCCCAGCACCACCCCCGCCGCCGCCTGACCCGCCCGGCCCGGCCCTGACGCGTCAGACGCGTCGGAAACCCCTGACGCCAAAGGGCCCATTTCCCCAGGTGACGCGTGCACGCGAGGGGTGTCAGACGCGTCTGACACCCCCACCTGACGCTTCTGACACCCCACCCCCGCACCGCTCTGACACCCCGCCCTCACCCACAGGAGAGGCCCATGGCCAACCGCCGCGAACCGGCCGACACCCCGCCCACTGTCGTGCCACTACCCGCCCGCTTCCTCACCCCCGAAGACATCGCCGCGATGTTCGGCGTCCCGCTGGAGACCGTCTACCAGTGGCGCCGCAAGCGCACCGGCCCGCCCGCCTTCCGCGTCGGTCGGCACCTCCGCTACCACCCCGACGCCGTCGCCCAATGGGTCACCGACCAGACCCACCAGACCGCCGCCTAACCCGACTGTCAGGTGACAGGCGCCAGTCAGTGACTGTCACCCAAGGCCGATTTCCCCACGTAACGCGTGCGCGCGAGGGGTGACAGTCACCGACTGGCACCCCTCTGTCACCCCCGCTGGCACCTGATCTTGAACCCCCCTTACCTCCCCCTGCGACCACCCAAGGAGCGGCCATATGGCCGGACACATCCAAGACCGCTGGTACAAGACCGAGACCGACCCCGACGGCAAGCCACGGCGCGTCCGCACCGACCGCTACGGCACCGGCAAGCGCTACCGCGCCCGATACATCGGCCCCGACGGCACCGAGAAGAGCAAGAGCTTCCCCGACCGCCAGAAGCGGCGGGCGGACCAGTGGCTCGCCCAAATCGAGGCGGACATGGCGCGCGGCCAGTACCTCGACCCGAACGCCGGGCGGGTGACCGTGAAGCAGCACGCGGAGAAGTGGCTGGCGTCGCTGAGCATGGACCCGCAGTCGTTCGTCAGCACCGAGCAGCGGATTCGGCTGCACGTGGTGCCGCACCTGGGGGCCCGGCCGCTCAGCTCGCTCCGGCCGTCGGACATCCGCGAGTGGTTGGTGACGCTGGCCGGGCAGGGGCTCTCCCCCGCCTCTCAGCGGGTCGTGTTCGCCAACCTGGGGACCATGCTCACGGCGGCGGTGGAAGACCAGCTGATCCCGAACAACCCGTGCCGGTCGACGTCGGTCCGGGCCCCGAAGCTGGCCCCGCGCCGCCTGGTCCCGTGGGTCCGGGAACGGGTGCTGGCCGTGCGCGCGACGTTCCCGGAGAACTACCGGCCGATGGTCGACCTGGCCGGCGGCTGCGGTCTGCGGCAGGGGGAGATCTTCGGCCTGGCCGTGGGCGACGTCGACTTCACCGAAGGCGTGGTGCACGTGAACCGGCAGGTCCGGCTGATCCGGAACCGCCCGGTGTTCTCCCTGCCGAAGGGCAACAAGACCCGCAAGGTGCCGTTGCCCGCCTCGGTCGCGCGGGCCCTCCGTGCGCACCTCGCCGCACACGCCCCGGTCCCCGTCACGCTTCCGTGGCGCGACACCGACGGGCCGCCGACCACGGCGGAGCTGCTGTTCACCGACGGCAAGGGGCGGCACCTCAACCGCAACCGCTTCAACCGGGACGTCTGGCACCCGGCCCTCACCACGGCCGGCGCCCAGCCCGGCCGCGAGAACGGGATGCACGCGCTGCGGCACTTCTACGCCTCGGTGCTGCTGGACGCCGGGGAGAGCATCAAGGCCCTGAGCGAGTACCTGGGGCACCACGACCCGGGCTTCACGCTCCGGACCTACACCCACCTCATGCCGAGCAGCGAGAAGCGCACCAAAGAGGCTGTCGACTCCGCCTTCGGAGAGGGCCCCGAGACGGCCGACGGCCCGGAGACGGCCCACGGGACCGACTAGGGCCTCATAGCAGCAAGTCAGAGGCCATCTGGGCTGACTTGAACAAGTTCTGACGCGCCGCCAACGGACACGCGCAGGGGCCCGCCGGATCGTCCGGCGGGCCCCTGCGCACGTCCGGCGCCGTGCCAGGGCCTAGGGGCGGGTGTAGGCGGTCAGGTCGGGGACGGCGGTGAAGCCGGCGCCGTAGGCGCTGACGCCGCGGCCGTAGGCGCCGAGCAGGACGCCGCGGGCCTCGCCCGCGAGCACCCAGCCGTACTCGGACTCGCGGTAGCGGAACGGCTGCGGCAGACCGTTCACCGGGAGGCTGAGGGTGGACCAGCAGGGGCCCTCCAGGTCGTCGGCGAGGTCCCAGGCGAGCGTGGACTGCTGGTCCAGCCAGTCCTGGCGCCGCGCGCGGTCCAGCTGGCCCGGCCAGGTGGCGGCCAGCAGGCCGGAGCTCGCCAGCCAGGCCGCGGAGGAGGCGGAGGTCGCCTCCAGGGTGCCGGTGTTGTCGGCGCTGCGGCGGCTGTCCCGGCGGGCGACGGTGACGACGACGGCGAACTTCCGCACGTCCCGCGGCTCGAACTGGCGGGCCGGCTCCTCGCCGTGGCCGAGGCTGCCGTAGTCGACGGTGCCGTGGGCGCCCGCCCGCGGGCCGCCGAAGCCGCTCGGCAGCAGGAAGCGGCGGCCGGTCCAGCCCTCGTCCAGGCCGTACCAGGGGAAGTCCGCGGACAGGTACGGCACCAGCGGGTCCGCCGGGCCGGCCTGTCCGCCGACCACGGGTCCGCCGGCCGTGGCCGTCCCCGCCGCCTGACTCGTCGCGTCCATCCCCGGGCCTCCTCAACGACGTGTGCCTGCCGTGGCGCGCTCCCATCGTGGCGTACCGCGGCCTCCCCGCCGACCGTCTTCGGCCCGGAAAGGGCCGGAAAGTGACAGACGGCACAGCGGGAACAATCAGCACAATAGCGGCGCACACGCCACCGCCCCGCTCAACCCCGGGGTCGGCGCCCCGATTCCTCCCGCCTCGGTACGGGCCGCAGGCCACCGCCCCTAGCCGAAGGGGCGCGCCGGTGCCGAAAGGGAGGAGCGACAAGCGACTGACGAAGGAGGGGGTGCCGGAGCGAGGAGCGTCGGCGCCGGCTCGAAGCGCCCCGGAGGCGAGCGGGCGAGTTACGTCGCGTCGGGGTCGAACGGGGGGCGCTCGCCGGGGGCGAGCGGGGCGGCGGAGGCGCCGGCCGGGGCGGCGGAGGCGCCGGCCGGGGCGGCGGAGGCGGGGGCCGGGGCGGCGGACTTGTCGAAGGAGACGCTGCCCGTGCGGCCGGTGCCGTTGACCACGGCGGCCGGCTTGTCGTCCAGCACCGAGCGGATGTCCAGGGTGTCCCGCATCTCCTTGAGGCCCAGCGGGTCCTCCTCGCCACCCATCAGCTGCTTGCGCACGAAGGTCTTCGGGTTGAGGTCCTCGAACTCGAAGTCCTTGAACTCCGGACCGAGCTCGCTGCGGATGTCCTCCTTCGCGGTGTCCGCGAAGGACCGGATCTTCCGGATGAAGCCCATGGTGTCCTGGATCAGCTTCGGCAGCTTGTCCGGACCGAAGATCACGATGGCCATGATGGCCAGGGTCAGGATCTCCAGTGTGCCCACGTCGCTGAACACCAAAGCTCCCTAAGCTCGCGATCGGATCGGACGGACGCTCCTCACAGGGTAATGGCCATCGACGGGTCCATGACCCCCGGTGTGATGAAGCCGTGGTGAAGACCCGCCGATGATCTCTGCCGCGAGGGGCCTGTGCTGCGGCTATCTGTTCTCGTGGTGCAGACCGGCGACGCCGGAACTCGGCGACCGTTCCGGCAAGTCGTACGGCGGGACCGCGCCCCGGGTGACCGCCACCGGGCGCAGCGGCAGGTCCACCGCCGGCACCTGGGCGTTCATCGGGACCATCCCGCCCCGGCCGCCGCCCGCCGGGCTGACCGTGGTGCCGTGCTGCTCGTCGCCCGGGCCGGCGACGCTGCCGACGCCGCCGAGCGTCACCGCGGCGACCGAGAAGGCGCCGGCCGCGGCGAAGACGAAGCGCCGCCCGCGGGCCGGGACCTGCCGGGCCACCGGGGCGGCCGCGGCCGCGGCGGCCGCCAGCGGCTGGACCGGGTCGACCGGACGGGCCGAGCGCCGCCCGATCAGCGGGCGCAGCACCGAACCCCGGCCGAACGCCCGGGGGTCGACGCCGGGTACCGGCGTATCGGCGCCGAGCGCGCCCGCGCCGAAGGAGGCGCCGGCACCGCGGCCGAACGAGCCGCCGTCCAGCCGGCTGCCGCCGAGCGTGCCGGCGGACGGGACACCGCCGCCGGGCAGGTCGTCGTCGTCCCGGCGCGGCGACTCGGCGCGCGGCTGGGAGTCGTCCTCCGGGAGCGCTCCGACGGCCAGCAGCCGGGCCATCAGCCCGGCGGACGGGCCGGGCGTGCCGGTGCGGGTGAGCAGGTGCTTGACGTTGCGGCCCTCGTCGGCCTCGGCGAGGCACTGCGGACAGGTCGCCAGGTGGGCCTGGACGCGCTCGCGCGAGTCGTGGCCGAGTTCACCGTCGACGAAGGCGGACAGCCGGTCCCCGAGGTGGTGCTCCTCGGCGGCGGGCTCGACGGCCCGTACGGCCACGGCGCGCAGCGCCGGCTCGCCCGGGGGTGCCGGCTGCGGCGCGGGGTCGGCCGCGGTGCCGTCCTGGCCCCGGCGGCCCAGGGCGGGCCAGCCCGCGCGGCGGGTGGTGGTGCGGCCGGGCGTCTCCGGGTGGCCCGGTCCCGATCGGCCGGTTCCGCTCACGATCGCCTCCGTCCGCGCCCGCCCGGTGCGACCGCGGCCCCGCCGGCGGCGGCGCCGACCGGCACCGGCAGCTCCTCGGCACTGCCGCCGCGGCGCTCACGGCCGGGGGCCGAGCCGGGGGCACGGTGCTTGAGCGCGGCGCGCAGGTGCGAGCGGCCGCGGTGGATGCGGCTGCGGACGGTGCCGAGCTTGACGCCGAGCGTGGCCGCGATCTCCTCGTAGGAGAGGCCCTCGATGTCGCAGAGCACGACGGCGGCGCGGAACTCGGGCGCCAGGGTGTCCAGCGCGTGCTGGACGTCGGCGTCGAAGTGGGTGTCGCTGAAGTGCTGGGCCGGGCTCGGCTCGCGGGAGGCGAGGCGCTCGGCCGCGTCCTCGCCGAGCGCGTCGAAGCGGATGCGCTGGCGGCGGCGGACCATGTCCAGGAACAGGTTGGTGGTGATCCGGTGCAGCCAGCCCTCGAACGTGCCGGGGGTGTAGGTCGACAGCGAGCGGAACACCCGCACGAAGACCTCCTGGGTGAGGTCCTCGGCGTCGTGCTGGTTGCCCGTCAGGCGGTAGGCGAGGCGGTAGACGCGGGCGCTGTGGGCCTCGACGATCTCCTCCCACGTGGGGGGAGTCCAGGTCTGCGCGTCGGGTCCCTCGGCGAAGGTCGCGAGGGCGGGAGCCTCGGCGGTACCGGCGGCCGGCGCCTGGTGCGCGGGGGCCGGCTGGTCCAGGGTGGAGTGCGCAGGCTGGTTCATCACGGGCTTCGGCGTACGGGTCGACGCGGTGCCGCGGGAGTGCCGCCGCACAGGGACGTCGCCCTCGGCCACACCTCCTCGGTCGGCTCTTCTGCCCAGCAGGGCCACCACCATATCCACCTCGCCCGTCAAGCCCGGATAAGAAGCGTCCGGGACCGGCCGACCCGGATGACCCGGTCCGGAGGGTGTCCGGGAGGTCACGTTCCCCCGGTCCCTGCTCGACCAACGGCCCGCCGCCGTACGCGGTTCCCGTCCGGCCAGTAATCTGTGGCAGGAAATATCGACATCCGCTCCGCGCCGGGCCGTCACCCGGGGCTCCGAAAGAGGCAGCCATCAGCGAGTTCGGGCCCGCGCGCGCGGCCCTCGCCGACACCTACGTCGGCGAGGACGCGGTGCTGACCTACGCCCGGGCACAGTCCGCGCGGACCGGGATACGGGCGATCGGGCCGAGCGGCGGGGCCTGCCTGCGCCTGCTGGCCGCGGCGTTGGACGCCAAGGCGGTGGCCGAGATCGGCACCGGGACGGGCGTCTCCGGGGTGTACCTGCTGCGCGGGATGCGGCCGGACGGGGTGCTCACCACCGTCGACTCCGAGCCGGTGCGCCAGCAGCTGGCGAAGGAGGCCTACCAGGCGGCCGGGTTCGCGGCCAACCGCTCGCGGTTCATACCGGGCCGGGCCCTGGAGGTGCTGCCCCGGCTCGCGGACGGCCAGTACGACCTGGTGTTCTGCGACGGGGACCCGGCGGAGTCCCGGGAGTACCTGTCCGAGTCGCTGCGGCTGCTGCGGCCGGGCGGGATGGTCTGCTTCGAGGGCGTGTTCCAGGAGGGCCGGCTGGCCGAGCCGGAGTTTCAGGACCCGCAGACCCAGTCGGTGCGGGACCTGGTCCAGGCCGTCCGGGAGAGCGACGCGCTGCTGCCCGCGCTGCTGCCGGTCTCGGACGGGCTGCTCTGCGCCGTGAAGCGCTAGGAGCGCCGGAAGGGCCGGAAGGGCCGGAAGCGCCGGAAGGGCTTTCCGGCGGCGTCCGGAAAAGTACGGGGCCCGGGCCGACACGATGGTCGTACCCGGGCCCGGCAGCACATCTCCAGGAGATGGCGAGCACCTGCTGCGGTCAGCCGCAGGCCTTCTTCAGGGCCTCGCCGAGGGCGTCGGCCTCGTCAGGCGTGAGCTCCACCACGAGGCGTCCGCCGCCTTCGAGCGGAACGCGCATGATGATGCCCCGCCCCTCTTTGGTGACTTCGAGCGGGCCGTCACCCGTCCGCGGCTTCATGGCCGCCATGCTCGTTCCCCTTCCTGCAACCGCTCAGCTACGCACCGGCAGTCCGTCCACCGCCGGTATCGAACGCATTGATCGGAAGCCATTATCCCGCATGCCACGGCCTGATGACCAACATCACTCTCGGCGCAACCACGTCCGGACCACCGCAATCCCGCACATTTTCCGGCATAAGCCCCGGCGCGGCGCCGGTCCGCGGGGCGCCGAAAGGTGCGATACCTCACACTCCCCAGGCGCCCGGGGACTCCGGCATCCTGGCAGCGACGATCAGAGCCGATCACGAGCAGGGGAGCCCTCACCCATGTCCGATTCCGTGCTGTACGAGCTGGACGGCGGCCTGGCCGTCATCACCCTCAACCGCCCCGAGGCGATGAACGCGCTGGACGTGGCGACCAAGGTGGCGCTGCGCGACACCGTGACCGCCGCCGCCGAGGACCCGGCGGTGCGGGCGGTGCTGCTGACCGGCGCGGGCGACCGGGCGTTCTGCGTCGGGCAGGACCTCAAGGAGCACCTGGGCCTGCTGAAGCGGGCCGAGGAGACCGGCGAGGGCGCGCTGAGGACCGTCGCCGAGCACTACAACCCGCTGCTGCGGGCGCTGGCCGGGATGCGCAAGCCGACGGTGGCGGCGGTCGGCGGGGTGGCGGCCGGCGCGGGCGCCTCGCTGGCCTTCGCCTGCGACTTCCGGATCCTCGCGGACACCGCCGGTTTCAACACGGCGTTCGCCGGGATCGCACTGACCGCCGACTCCGGTGCGTCCTGGACGCTGCCGCGGCTGGTCGGGCACGCCAGGGCGACCGAGCTGCTGATGCTGCCGCGCACCGTGAAGGCGGCCGAGGCGATGGAGCTGGGCCTGGCCACCAAGGTCGTACCGGCCGCCGAACTGGCCGCCACCGCCCGGGTGTTCGCCAAGGAGCTGGCCGAGGGCCCGACGGTGGCGTACGGCGCGATCAAGGAGTCGCTGGCGTACGGCGCCGCGCACTCGCTGAGCGAGCTGCTCGACAAGGAGGACGAGCTGCAGACGCTGGCCGGCGAGAGCGAGGACCACCGGATCGCGGTGCGCGCCTTCATCGCCAAGGAGAAGCCGAAGTACCTCGGGCGGTAGGCGCTATCCCCGGAGGGCGGTCCGGACGTGGCAGTCGGCGAGGTGGTCGTCGACCAGTCCGCAGGCCTGCATCAGCGCGTACGCGGTGGTCGGGCCGACGAACCGGAAGCCGGCCTTCTTCAGGGCCTTGGCCAGCGCCGTCGACTCGGGCGTGACGGCCGGCACCTCGCCGAGCGTGCGGGGCGCCGGCCGGTCCGGGTCGCCGGCGAACTGCCAGATCAGCGCGTCCAGTCCGCCGTCGAGGTCGCGGGCGACCCCGGCGTTGGCGATCGACGCCTCGATCTTGGCCCGGTTGCGGATGATGCCGGTGTCGGCGAGCAGCCGCTCGACGTCGGCCGCGCCGAACTCCGCCACCTCGGCGATCCGGAAGCCGGCGAAGGCGGCCCGGAAGCCCTCCCGGCGGCGCAGGATGGTGATCCAGGACAGGCCGGACTGGAAGGCCTCCAGGCAGACCCGCTCGAACAGCGCGTCGTCGCCGTGCACCGGGCGGCCCCACTCGGTGTCGTGGTAGACCCGGTAGTCGTCCGTCGAGTCTCCCCAGCCGCAGCGGCGCAGCCCGTCCACGCCGAGGACGGCGCCGCCGGGCTCGGCGCTCACTCCCGGCCCTCGGGCTCGGCGTCCGCGGGCCTCGCGCCCTCGGGGCCCGGTGCCGCGGCGGCCTTGGTGAGGGCGACGGCGGGCTCGACGACCCGGGCAAACTCCTCCAGGCCGGGCAGCGGCTCGGCCCCGGGCTCCGGGCGGTCGTCGGCCACGACGGCGCCGCGCACCGCGGCCAGCGCCTCCAGTTCGGCGATCCGCTCGTCGCGGTGGGCGAGTTCGGCACCCAGCCGGTCGAGGACGTCGTCCACCTCGTCCATCCGGTAGCCGCGCACGGCCATCGGCAGGCGCAGCGCCTCGACGTCGCCCTGGCCGAGCGGACGGTCCTGCGGCAGACGGGCGGAGATACGGTCCTGCACGGCCTCCGGCAGCGAACCGCCGCCGCCCAGCGCCACCAGCGCGGCACCGCCGACCACCACGGCCATCGCCGCCACGATCACCCAGAACACGAGCGGTCCTCCCGATTTTCCGGCCGGCCCCGACAGGAGTGGGATCATGGTCCCGATGGGCCGGGGGACATCATCGCACCCGCAGCAGCTGTGGAGGAGACATCGGTGGCACTGCGCCTGGGACCACGGGAATTCGGCGACGACGAGCTGGTGATCATGGCGATCGTCAACCGGACGCCCGACTCCTTCTTCGACAGGGGCGCGACCTTCGCCGACGAGGCCGCGTTCGCCGCGGCCGACCGCGCGATGGCCGAGGGCGCCGCGATCCTGGACATCGGCGGGGTGAAGGCCGGCCCCGGCGACGAGGTGACCGTCGAGGAGGAGCTGCGGCGCACCGTGCCGTTCGTCGCGGAGCTGCGCAAGCGCCACCCGGAGGCCGTGATCAGCGTCGACACCTGGCGGCACGAGGTCGGCGAGGCGGTCTGCGAGGTGGGCGCGGACCTGCTGAACGACGCCTGGGGCGGGGTGGACCCGCGGCTGGCCGAGGTGGCCGCCCGCCACGACGCCGGGCTGGTCTGCACCCACGCGGGCGGCGCCGAACCGCGCACCCGGCCGCACCGGGTCGGCTACCAGGACGTGATGGCGGACATCCTGCGGGTGACCGTCGGGCTGGCCGAGCGGGCGGTGGAGCTGGGCGTGCGGCGGGACGCGGTGATCATCGACCCGGGGCACGACTTCGGGAAGAACACCCGGCACTCGCTGGAGGCGACCCGGCGGCTGCCGGAGATGACCGCGACCGGCTTCCCGGTGCTGGTGTCGCTGTCCAACAAGGACTTCGTCGGCGAGACCCTCGACAAGCCGGTGGACGAGCGGCTGCTCGGCACGCTGGCCACCACGGCGGTCTCCGCCTGGCTGGGCGCCCGGGTGTACCGGGTGCACCAGGTGGCGGAGACGCGGCAGGTGCTGGACATGGTCGCCTCGATCCGCGGCACCCGCCCCCCGGCGGTCGCCCGCCGGGGACTGGCCTGAGGGGCAGAAGGAGCTAGATCTCCTCCGCCGGGCGGCGGGCGTCGGCGAGGATCTTCATGACCTCGTCGATCTCGTCGGTGACGTGGAACAGCTCCAGGTCGTGCGGGGCCGCCTTGCCCTGCGCGACCAGGGTGTTGCGCAGCCAGTCGACCAGCCCGCCCCAGTAGGCGCTGCCGAAGAGGATCACCGGGAAGCGGGTGACCTTCTTCGTCTGCACCAGGGTGAGCGCCTCGAACAGCTCGTCCAGCGTGCCGAGTCCGCCCGGCAGGACGACGAAGCCCTGGGCGTACTTCACGAACATCGTCTTGCGGACGAAGAAGTAACGGAAGTTCAGCCCGAGGTCGACGAACTCGTTGAGCCCCTGCTCGAAGGGCAGCTCGATGCCGAGCCCGACGCTGAGCCCGCCGGCGTCCGAGGCGCCGCGGTTGGCCGCCTCCATCGCGCCCGGACCGCCGCCGGTGATCACCGCGTACCCGGCCTCGACCAGCGCCCGGCCGATCGCCACCCCCGCCGCGTACTCGGGCGAGTCGACCGCGGTCCGGGCGGAGCCGAAGACGCTGACCGCGGGCGGGAGTTCGGCCAGCGCGCCGAAGCCCTCGACGAACTCGGAGGTGATCCGCAGCACCCGCCACGGGTCCGTGTGCAGCCAGTCGGTGGGACCGGTGGTGTCCAGCAGGCGCTGGTCCGTGGTGCTCTCGCCGACCTGGTCCCGGCGCACCAGCACCGGGCCCTTCTGCTTCTCGGGCCACGCCTTCTTCACGCGCGGCTCGCCCACCTGCTCGGGGCCGTGCCCGTAGCGCTTCTCGTCTCCAGTGCCTGTCATGACGAAACCCTACGCCCGCCTCTCCCCTTTTTCAGGCAACGGTGGAAGGTCGGTTGGACGACCGGAAGATGGCCTGCCGCCGATGGCCGGACGGCCGGCTCAGGCCGTCAGCCAGGCGCGCAGCCGCTCCTCGGTCCGCGCGATGGCGCTCAGCGAGCAGTGCTCGTCCCGCTTGTGCGCCATGTTGGGGTCGCCCGGGCCGTAGTTGACCGCCGGGACGCCGAGCGCGCTGAACCGGGCCACGTCCGTCCAGCCGAACTTGGCGCGGGCGGTGCCGCCGGTCGCGGCGAGGAACGCCTGCGCGGCCGGCTGGTTGAGGCCGGGCAGCGCCCCCGGGGCGAAGTCGGTGACGGTGACCTCGAAGCCGTCGAAGACCTCGCGCACGTGCTTCTCGGCGTCGGCCTCGTCACGGTCCGGCGCGAAGCGGAAGTTGACCGTCACCACGCACTCGTCGGGGATGACGTTGCCGGCCACGCCGCCGTCGATGCGCACCGCGTTGAGGCCCTCGTGGTACTCGAGACCGTCGATCTCGACCAGGCGCGCCCGGTACTCGGAGAGCCGGCGCAGCACCTCGCCGGCCTTGTGGATGGCGTTGTCGCCGAGCCAGCTGCGGGCCGAGTGCGCGCGGACGCCGCCGAGCCGGATCTGCGCGCGCAGCGTGCCCTGGCAGCCGCCCTCGACGACCGCCCCGCTGGGCTCCATGAGCACCGCGAAGTCGGCGGCGAGCCAGTCGGGGTGGACCCGGGCGAGGTGGCCGAGGCCGTTGCGGTGGGCCTCCACCTCCTCGCAGTCGTAGAAGACGAAGGTGAGGTCCCGGTTGGGCTCGGGCAGGGTGGCGGCGAGCCGGAGCTGGACGGCGACGCCGGACTTCATGTCCGAGGTGCCGCAGCCGTGGAGCAGGTCGCCCTCGGCCCAGGAGGGCACGTTGTCGGCGATCGGCACGGTGTCGATGTGGCCGGCCAGCACGACGCGCTCGGCGCGGCCGAGGCCGGTGCGGGCGACCACGTTGTTGCCGTACCGGTCGACGGTCAGGTGCGGGTAGGCGCGCAGGGCGGCCTCGATCGCGTCGGCGAGCGCCTGCTCGTCGCCGCTGACGGAGGGGAAGTCGACCAGCTGGGCGGTCAGCGCGCCGCCGTCGAGGGTGAGGTCCAGGGGCGTCTTCGGGCTGCTCATGGTTGCCCAGCCTAGTCGGGTCGCCGGCACCCCCTGTGGCAGTGCTGTGACAGGGCCGGAGGCAACCGTCCGTCACCGCACACCCGTCCGACTGGGTACGGTGTCGGTTCGGAGTGCTCGGCGGAGAGGGGCGGCGGTGGCGAGGCGAGAGGGCGGCGGCGGGGGCGAGGACGCGGCACCCCGGCGGCGCCGCAGGCCGCTGCGGGTGGTGCTGATCGGTCTGCTGGTGCTGGCCGTGGTCGCGGGGGCGCTGTTCTGGCTGCGCGACAACAAGCTGCTGACCCCCGAGGGCTGCTCGGTGAAGACGCCGGCCGGCGAGGGCACGCTGGAGGTCCCGCAGGCGGCCAACGCGGCGACCATCGCCGCCGTGGCGCACGCCCGCGGCCTGCCGGACCGGGCGGTGACCATCTCGCTGGCCACCGCGATGCAGGAGTCCAAGATCCGCAACCTGGCCGGCGGCGACCGGGACTCGGTGGGCCTGTTCCAGCAGCGGCCCTCGCAGGGCTGGGGCACCGTGCAGCAGATCATGGACCCGGTCTACGCGACCAACAAGTTCCTGGACGGCCTGGTCAAGGTGCCCGGTTACACCCGGCTGCCGCTGACCGACGCGGCCCAGCAGGTGCAGAAGAGCGGCTACCCGCAGGCCTACGCCAAGCACGAGACCAAGGCCACCCTGCTGGCCTCCGCGCTGACCGGCCGCGAGGCGGCCTCGCTGAACTGCGTGGTGCACGACTTCGCCGAGCCGGACACCGACGAGGAGAGCGCGGCCCCGGCCGCGCCGGCCGGGGCCGCGCCCGCCTCCGGTGCCGCGCCCGCCTCCGGTGCCGCGACGCCGGCCGGCCCGGACCGGGCCCAGGTGCTGAGCGACCGGGTGCGCCGCGAGTTCGGCCGCACGGTGACCCCGGCCACCGGCTACTCCTCCACCGTCAAGGGCGCGGAGAACGCCGTCTCGCTGACCCCGGACCCGACCGCGTCCACCGACTCCGGCCCGGACGCCGAGCGGCAGAACGGCTGGGCGGTGGCGCACTGGGCGGTGACGCAGGCGCAGAAGCTGGGCATCGAGACCGTCGCGTACGACGGGAAGATCTGGCGGAAGGCGAAGTCCGAGGACGGCTGGAAGCCGCAGCCGACCGGCACCTCGACCAAGCTGGTGCTGGTCTCGCTGGCCGCCCCCGCGAAGGGCTGACGGCCGCCGGAGGCGGCGGGCCCGGGGCGTTGACGCACTGGTGTCCGGGTTGCCGCCGACCGGGTGATTCGCGTCAATCGCGGTGGACGGCGGGCCGGCCGGGGCGGACGGGGCGCAGAACCGTCACTCCCCTTGGCCCGTCGCGGGCGCTCACCTCCGGTCCGGGACCCGGCGCACCCTCCCAGCGGTCCTACCATCCGATCGTCGACCCGGCGTTTTCCTTGCACGGGCCGAAACCTTCTGGCTTCTCAAGCGGTAACAACGTCGTCCGCCCGGCGGACGGGACGGACCCAGACCCCTCCGAGGAGCCCCATGTCTCACCCCCTCACGCGCCGGATCGCCCAGGCCGCGCTGCTCGTGGCGGCCGGCGCGACCCCGCTGGTCGCGGCCGGCTCCGCGTCCGCCGTCGACGCCCTGCTGCCGAAGGGCGACCTGGCCGCGCCGCTGGGCCAGCTCACCAACACCGACGCCGGGTCCACCCTCCAGCACACCACCCACCAGCTGGGCCAGGCGGCCGGGAACACCGGCGCCGCCACCGTCGCCTCGGGCGTGCCCGCCGCGGCCGACGCGACCGGCAACATCGTCGCCCAGCAGCTGCCCGAGGCGAACGAGAAGGCCGGCTCGCTGACCGCCCCGGTCGACCAGACCGCCGCCACCACCGGCGAGCTCTCCCGCGTCGCCCCGAAGGTCGCCCAGGCGCTGGCCGGCAAGCTCGGCGAGGCCGTCACCGGCAAGAGCGCCACCCCGCAGCGCAGCTCGCACGCCGGTCTCGGCCCGGTCGGCGAGCTCGCCCCGGCCGCCGGCACCGTCACCGGCGCCGTGCCGGGCGGCAGCGGGGTCGCCCAGGCGATCCCCAGCACCACCACCGTCACCGACGCGCTGCCGCTCGGCACGGTCACCCGGGCGCTGCCCGCCGACCTGCCCGGCGCCGACGTGCTGGGCCTCGCCGAGCACGGGTCGGCCAACCGCCTCGGCGGTGCCGACCTCGGCGCGAACAGCCCGCTGAACGGCCTGGGCGGCCTGACCAGCGCGCTCGGCC
Source organism: Kitasatospora sp. NPDC057965 (assembly GCF_042887135.1). Classification (NCBI taxonomy): domain Bacteria; kingdom Bacillati; phylum Actinomycetota; class Actinomycetes; order Kitasatosporales; family Streptomycetaceae; genus Kitasatospora; species Kitasatospora sp. NPDC057965. The sequence continues at coordinate 125,127 of NZ_JBHVPZ010000008.1, read as the reverse complement.
CGCTCAGCGGCCTGCTGGGCGGCCTCAACGGCGGTTCGCTGGGCGGCCTGCCGATCGGCTGAGCCCGCACCGGCACCGGCCGAGCGCACACCGGCCGGACCCGCCCGCACAGCGGCGAGGGGGCCGGCGTCCGGAAACCCGGACGCCGGCCCCCTCGCACGCGCGCCTCCGGCTACCGCGCCCCGGCCGCCGCGCGCAGCCGCTCGACGGCCGCCGCGACCCGCTCGTCGGTCGCGGTGAACGCGACCCGCACGAACCGCCCGCCGGCCGGACCGTAGAAGTCCCCGGGCGCCACCAGGATGCCCAGCCCGGCCAGCTCGGCCACGGTCTCCCAGCACGGCCGGTCCTGGGTCGCCCACAGGTAGAGGCTGGCCTCCGAGTGCTCGATCCGGAAGCCGTACGCCTCCAGCGCCGCCCGCAGCGCCGCGCGCCGGGCCGCGTAGCGCTCCCGCTGCTCGGCCACGTGCGCGTCGTCCCCGAGCGCGGCGGCCGTGGCCGCCTGCACCGGGGCCGGCACGATCATGCCGCCGTGCTTGCGCACCTCCAGCAGCTCCCTGACCACCACCGGGTCGCCCGCCACGAAGGACGCGCGGTAACCGGCCAGGTTGGAGCGCTTGGACAGCGAGTGCACCGCGAGCAGGCCCTCGTGGCCGCCCTCGCCGCACACCTCGGGGTGCAGCACGGACACCGGCTCGGCCTCCCAGCCGAGCTCCAGGTAGCACTCGTCGCTGACCAGCAGCACCCGGTGCTCGCGCGCCCACTCCACCGCGCGGCGCAGCTCCCGCGCACCGAGCACCCGCCCGGTCGGGTTGGACGGCGAGTTGACCCACAGCAGGCGCACCCGGGAGCCGTCCAGCTCGTCCACCGAGTCGTACTCGACCGGCTCGGCGCCGCACAGCCGCGCGCCCACCTCGTAGGTCGGGTAGGCCAGCCGCGGGTAGGCGACCTGGTCGCCGGGGCCGAGGCCCAGCTGGGTAGGCAGCCAGGCGACCAGCTCCTTGGAGCCGACGGTCGGCAGGACGGCCTGCGGACCGATCTCGGCGCCGAGCCGGCGGTGCAGCCAGCCGGCGATCGCCTCGCGCAGCTCGGTCGGCCCCCAGACGGTCGGGTAGCCGGGTGTGTCGGTGGCGGCCGCGAGGGCCTTCTGGATCACCTCGGGCACCGGGTCGACCGGGGTGCCGACGGAGAAGTCGCAGAGCCCGCCGGGGTGGGCCAGCGCCGTCGCCTTGTACGGCTCCAGCTTGTCCCAGGGGAACACCGGCAGCAGGTCGGAAACGCGGCGCGCCGCTCCCGGGTGGCCCGGGAACGGCGCGTGCGTGCTGTTCTTGGTAGTCACAGCTCAGTTGCCACCAGTCGTCAGTGGTCGGCGTTCTGCGGCGGCAGAGCGGCGATGAACGGGTGGTCGCGCTCGATCAGGCCGAGCTTCGAGGCACCACCGGGCGAACCGAGGTCGTCGAAGAACTCGACGTTCGCCTTGTAGTAGTCCTTCCACTCCTCCGGCGTGTCGTCCTCGTAGAAGATCGCCTCGACCGGGCAGACCGGCTCACAAGCGCCACAGTCGACACACTCATCCGGGTGGATGTAGAGCGATCGCTCGCCCTCGTAGATGCAGTCAACCGGGCACTCTTCGATGCACGCCTTGTCCTTGACGTCGACACAAGGCTGCGCGATGACGTAGGTCACGCTGTCGTTCCTCCTCGGAAGGGCTCGGCGGCCCATTCTGTTTTCTCGCGTGCGCGGGTGAGCGCGGCGTCGTCGATGCCCGCCCCTAGTATCGCGGGTCGGAGACCGCAAATGCACAGGAGGTGCCCAGATGGCCGCCGAAGGGCCGGTTCAGGACCGTCCGGAGGTCCGGATAGATCGCTCTGACGTGGGCCGCCGGGTCAGTGTTCGACGGCTCGCCGGGTTCGCCGACGACAACCGGCCAGTGTTCCGCGATGTGATCGGTGTGCTCGCATCCTGGGACGCCGACGGGCTCACGGTGGTGCCGCGGTCCGGCGATCCGGTCTCCTTCGACGAGAAGCTGCTGGTCGCGGGCAAGGCCGTGCCGCTCTTCCCGGCCCGGCGCGCACCGCTGCCGCCGACCGGTCCGGCCGAGCTCCAGCGGATCGCCGCCCGCGGCTGGCCCGCCGTCGAGCAGGAACCGCTGGGCGCCTGGACGCTGCGTGCCTCGGCCGGGTTCACCCGGCGCGCCAACTCCGTGCAGGCGCTCGGCGACCCCGGCATGCCCCTGGACGAGGCGCTCACCACCGCGCGCCGGTGGTACGCGGCGCGCGGCCTGCCGGCCTGGGTGGAGGTCAGCACCCCCGGCTCGCCGGACGCGCTGCGCGCCGAGCTGGACCGGCTGGGCGCCGGGTACGCGCCGACCCTGGTCCGGACGGCCGGGCTGGCGCCGCTGACCCGGCTCGGCGACCCGGCCGGCCGGGACCGGGTGCGGCTGGCCCGGACCGCCTCGCGCGACTGGATGTCGCTGTACCGGCGGGTGACCGACGACCCGGCGGTGGAGCGGGCCGCCCGCACGGTGATCCACGGCGGCCCCTCGGTCTGGTTCGCGACCGTGCACGACACCCGCGGTACCGGGAGCGGGGAGGGCGGCACCCCGCCGGTCCTCGCCGTCGGACGCTGCGTCATCGACGGACCGTGGGCCTGCTTCGGCGCCATCGAGGTGGCACCGGCGGCCCGCCGCCGGGGACTCGCCACGGCGGTGATGGCGGTGCTCGCCGCCCGGGCCGCCGAGGAGGGCGCGAGCGGCGCGTACCTGCAGGTGGAGGCGGAGAACGCCGGGGCGATCGCGCTCTACGACCGATTGGGCTTCACGACCAGTCACACTTACCACTACGCGCTCCTGCCCCAGGGGTAGGGCGCCGCCGCCGGAACCCGGGGCCCCGGGAGCTGGTACCCGGAACCCGCGACCGCCTGTCCGCCCGCCCTACGAAAGCCGCCGCCACCGCCGTGACCGAGCAGAGCAGAGCACGCTTCCGGACCGAGGCCCGGGCCGAGCAGCCCGATCCGGTGCTGCTCTGCCTGCTCGCCGCCGCCGAGCACACCCCCGGCCCCGACCCCGCGGACCCCGACGACCCCCAGGGCCAGCCCTCCGTCGACGCCCTGCTCGCCGCCTGCTCGGCGGCCCTGGAGCGGCACGCGGCCGCCGTCCGGCACGCCGTCGCCGAGCGGGCCCCGGCCGGTCCGGAGGAGACCGCCGCCCTGCTGGCCGCCGTCCTCGGCGGGCGGGAGCGCTTCCACGGGCGCACGTCCGACTACCGGCGGCTGGAGTCCTCGCTGCTGCCCGACGTGCTGCGGCGCCGGCGCGGACTGCCGATCATGCTCGCGCTGGTCTGGTCCGCCGTCGCCCGCCGGGCCGGACTCACCGTGCACGGCATCGCCCTGCCCGGCCATTTCATCGTCGCGGTCGGCGGGCCCGCCGGCGGCGAGGAGTACGTCCTGGCCGACCCCTTCCACGGCGGCCGGCTGCTCGACCTCGACGACGTGGCCCGGCTGGTGCGCGCCGCCGGGCAGGAGTTCACGCCCGAGCTGCTCACGCCCGCGCAGCCGCTGGACGTCGTCCTGCGGGTGCTCGGCAACATCCGCACCTGGGCCGCCGACCGCCCCGAGCACGCCCGCACCCAGCTGTGGGCCACCGAACTCGCCCTGCTGCTCCCCCGCCACCCGGCCCAGCTCCGGCTCGAACGCGCCGAGCTGCTGGTGCGCACCGGCGACTTCCTGGGCGGGGCGAAGGAGATGGACGAGTACGCCGGAATCCTGGACGCCTTCGACCCGGACGCCGCCGCCAAGGTCCGCCAGGAGGCCCGGGCCGCCCGCCACCGGCTGAACTGAGCCTCCCCGGACCCTAGAGCCAGCCCTTCTCCCGGGCGATCCGGACCGCCTCGGCGCGGTTGCGGGCCTCGGTCTTCTGGATCGCCATCGAGAGGTAGTTGCGCACCGTGCCCTCCGACAGGTGCAGCCGCGCGGCGATGTCCGCGTTCACCGCGCCGTCCGCCGCGGCGGCCAGCACGTCCCGCTCGCGGGCGGTCAGCGGGTTCGCCCCCTCGGCCAGCGCGGCCGCGGCCAGCACCGGGTCGATCACCCGCTCGCCGCGCAGCACCCGGCGGATCGCCTCGGCCAGCTCGGCGGCCGGGGCGTCCTTCACCAGGAAGGCGTCCGCGCCCGACTCCATCGCCCGCCGCAGATAGCCGGGCCGGCCGAAGGTGGTCGCGATCACCACCCTGGTCTGCGGCCGGTGCGCGCGCAGCAGCGCCGCCGCCTCGATCCCGGTCATCCCCGGCATCTCGATGTCCAGCACCGCCACCTGCACGTCGTGCGCGACCGCCGCGTCCAGCACCTCGTCGCCGCGGCCCACCTGGGCGACGACGTCGATGTCCCCCTCCAGCCCGAGCAGCGCGGCCAGCGCCTCCCGGACCATCCCCTGGTCCTCCGCCAGCAGCACCCGCACCGAGGGCCGGTCCTTCCGAATCTCACTCATGGCGCCCGACCCTACGGCGTCCCGGCCGGGAGCGGCCGGACCAGGAGCACCCCCGGCTCCGGGCCGACGACGGTCAGCCGGATCTCGGTCCCGTCCACCACGGTCGGCCGGGCCGGGGGCTGCTTCGGCTCCTCCGTGAACCGCGCCACCAGCCACGCCCGCTGCGGCGCCGGCAGTTTCCCGTCCAGGGCGAGGTCCGCGGCCTCCGCGAGGTCGTTCGCCGCCGCCGCCGACATGCCGCCCCGCACGGTGAACAGCACGTGCCGCGACCGGCCGGCCGGGTCGGCCTGGATCAGGAACAGCAGCTGGTACCCGCCGGGGCGCGTCGTCATCCCCTCGTACTCGGTGTGCGGCGGCACACCGGTCGCCGGCGGGGGCGACGGCCGCACGCTCGAATGGACCTCGAAGCCCCACCGCGTGCGCAGCAGCCCCGCCGGCTCCCCGGCGATCGGGCCCGGCAGCGCCTCCCCGTCCCAGTGCGGGGTCGGCGTGGGCGTGGTCCTGACGCTCGCCGCGGCCGGGGTCGTCGGCGGTGGCGCGGCCTTCGGCCCCGTCCAGCCGCAGCCCGCCGCCCCCGTCAGCACCGCCACCAGCAGAACCCCCGACAGCCCGGCGCGCCGGGTCCGTTCGTCCACCCCCATGCCGCCGCAGCCTACTCACCGCGGCCCCTTGAGTCTCCCCCGGGGGGAGACGCCAAGCTGGGGGCCATGCGGGACGACGAACTCGACAACACCCTGTACTCCATCGGCGAGTTGGCCCGGCGCACCGGACTGACGGTGAAGGCCGTCCGGTTCTACGCCGACTCCGGGCTCGTCCCGCCCACCGCCCGCACGGCGGCCGGCTACCGCCGCTTCGACGTGCGGACACTCGCCCGGCTCGACCTGGTCCGCACCCTGCGGGAGCTGGGTCTCGACCTGGCCACGATCCGGCGGGTGCTGGACCGTTCCGCCCCGCTGCGCGAGGTGGCCGCCGCGCACGCCGACGCGCTGGACGTGCAGATCCGCACGCTCCGGCTGCGCCGGACGGTGCTGCGGGCGATCGCCGAACGCGGTTCCACCACCGAGGAGATGAGACGCATGCACCAGCTCGCGAAGCTGTCCGACGCCGAACGCCGGCGCCTGGTCAACGACTTCATCGACGCCGCCTTCGGCGGCCTGGACGCCAATCCGGAGTTCGTCGCGATGATGCGCTCCGCGATGCCCGGGCTGCCGGACGAGCCGTCGGCCGAACAGATCGACGCCTGGGTCGAATTGGGCGAACTCGTGCAGGACGAGGACTTCCGCGCCGCGGTCCGCCGGATGGCCGCCCACCAGGCGGCCGAGCGGGCGGCCGGCGACGACACCGGTCTGCACGGCGCCCTCTCCGAGACCGTCCGCACCACCGTGGCCGCCGCCCTCGCCGCCGGCGTCGCCCCCGACTCCCCCGCCGCCGCCCCCGCCCTCGACTCCCTGACCGCCGCCTACGCCTCCACCTTCGGCCGCCCCGACGACGCCGCCCTGCGTGCCTGGATCCTCGACCGCGTCGAGACCGCCGACGACCCCCGCGCCGAGCGCTACTGGCAGCTCCTCGCCATCATCAACGGCTGGCCGGCCCAGGAGAGCCTCCATGACGTCTCCGCCTGGTTCACCACCGCCCTGCGGGCCTCGCTGGAGTAGGAAGTCGGACCGGCCGACTTCCTGCTCCACGCCGGCGTAACTCGGTTGCACCCGCCGCGCTTTCGGAGTGGCATGCGGGGAGGATCCGAGAGGAAGGCGGTCGGGGATGGGCGTGGAGTGGCGGGAGATGCTCCCGGACAGCGAGGCGGCGGCGGTCCTGGCGGTGGTGCGGCGGTGCCTGGCGGTGGACGGGGGGCTGCCGGTGGCGGGCGAGCCGTCCTTCGTCGAAGGGCGGTACGGCGGCCCGGGGGCCGTCCGGATCGGGGCCTACGAGGACGGGAGGCTGGTGGCCTGCGGGGCGGCGCGGCCCCACGCCGGCCGCTGGTCGCTGGTGGGGGCGGTGGATCCGGACTTCCGCGGCCGCGGGCTCGGCGGGGAGCTGCTGGACCGGCTGATGACGGCGGCGCCGGCTGTCGGCCAGGTGGAGACGGAGGCGCTGACGCCCGCCGCCGAGCAGCTGTTCCGCTCGCGGGGGCTGCGGCAGGTGTTCGCCGAGGACGTCCTCCGGCTCGGCTCCCGGGTGCCGCTGCCGGCGGTGCCGTGGCCGGACGGGGTGCGGGTGGAGGAGTGGGGGGAGGCGAGCAGGGGGGCGTTCTACGCGGCGTACTGCGCGTCGTTCGCGGACCGGCCGGGCTTCCCCGGCCTGACGCTGGAGCAGTGGGTGGGCTGGCTGGTCGAGGACGACTTCCGGCCCGACGCCTCGCTGGTGGCGCGGGACGGGGCGGGCACACCGGTCGGGTTCGCGGTCTGCGCCGAGGGGTTCCTGGTCCAGCTCGGGACCGCGCCCGGGTGGCGGCGCCGGGGGCTCGGACGGGCGCTCGCCTCGGCGGCGCTGGATCGCCTGCGGGCGGCCGGGGAGGTGGACGTGTTCCTGGACGTGAACGTGGACAACCCCGCGTCCGCGGCCCTGTTCCGGGGGCTGGGCTTCACCGGGGCCGGTCGGCGGGCCCGGTTCGGCCGCCGGTAGGAGCCGTTCCGGCACCGGGGCCGCCGGCCTCGGTGAAGGCGGCGCAGGGGATCAGCGAGAGGAGCAGGACGACGAGCACCAGTGCGGCGGGCTTCGGCATGCCCGTCATGCTGCCCGCGACCGGGACCGGCGGCACCACGCCGGTGCGGGGAGGGCGGAGAGTTCCTCCGCGCGGACCACTAGGGCGTCGGGACGGAGGCCGTGCGCAGCGGCACCGCGGCCCGCAGCCGGAAGCCCCTGCCCCGCTCCCCCGGCCCGGTCTCCAGCCGGCCGCCGACCAGCGCGAGCCGCTCCGCCAGGCCGGAGAGCCCGTTGCCCGGGTGGGACTTGCCCGGACCGGGGCCGTCGTCGGTGATCTCCAGCACGGCGTAGCGCTCTCCGTCGCCTTCCCAGGCCTCGTCGGCCCGGACGGTGCAGACGGTGGCGCCCTCGCCGTGCCGGACGACGTTGGTGACCGCCTCGCGCAGCGCCCAGGCGAGCGCGCCCGCCTCCTCGGCGGCCAGGCCCGGCCAGGCGTCCGGCAGGTCCGGCGCGGCGTCCAGCCTGACCTGGGCGGCCGCCAGCGCGGTGCGGGCGGCGGCGAGTTCGACCGGCAGGGTGGGCCGGCGGAAGCCGGTGACGGCCTCCCGGACGTCGATCAGCGACTGCCGGGCGACCGTCTCGATGTCGGCGACCTGCGCCCGCGCCGCCTCGTCCTTGCCCGCGTCCATGAGGCGCCCGGCCAGCTCGCTCTTCAGGGTGATCAGCGACAGCGAGTGCCCCAGCAGGTCGTGCAGGTCGCGGGCGAGCCGCAGCCGCTCCTCGGAGGCGGCCAGGTGGGCGACGGCGGCGCGGGCCTCGCGCAGCTCCTTCATGGTGGCGACCAGGCGCTGCAGCCCGCTCATCGCGGCGCCCGCGAGGAAGGCGCTGAGCGTGAAGGTCCACACGCTGTCCATGTCGGCGTGGGCCAGCAGGCCGACCCCGGCGGTGAGAGCCGCCATGGCGAGCAGCGCGCGCAGCACGTACCGCGCCGGTGTGATGATCGCGACGCAGACCGAGGCGTAGATGAACAGGGACAGGAAGGCGGTGCCGAGGACGAAGGTGGACGTCACGGCGAGCCCGACCATCCCCGCGACGACCGCCCGGCAGGTCCGCGGCCGCATCCCGGGCATCGAGCGGAGGACCACCAGCAGGACGTAGCCGACGACGAAGGCCACCAGGCAGACCCAGCCGAGCACGGTGGCGCCCGTGCCGTGGCCGCCGTTCAGCAGGTCGCCCACCGGGTAGGCCAGGTAGATCATCCACAGCAGCATCCAGGAGACCTTGACCAGCAGCTGCCGCCCGGTCTCCACCGGGGCACCGGGGACGTTCATGAACGACACCCGCGCCACCCCCGCCTCCGGCTGTTCGTCGGCGGGGCGGGTCGGACGCGGATCGCTCATGTCGATCATCATGCCTGCCGGGTGTCGCGGCGGTACAGCGCCGCCGCGGCGGCGGCGAACACGGCGAGGAAGGCGGCCAGCCCGGCGACGGCGGCCATGTCCAGGGTGTGCCCGGGCCGGGTGAAGCCCGCCAGCTCGTTGTAGAGGTACACCGGGTTGAACCGGGCGAAGCGCTCCAGCGAGCCGCTCACCGGGAACCAGGTGCCGCCGAACAGCGCCATCACCATGTAGGTGATCATCACGATCGTCTGCACCGAGTCCGGCGCGGCCGCGTAGCCGAGCGCCACCCCGAGCGCGGCGAACACGAAGCTGCCCAGCCAGAGCGCGAGCGCCAGGCCGATCCACTGCCCCGCGCCCAGCGAGACGCCCTGGCTCGCGCCGACTGCGAAGACCACAAGGATCGCGGGCAGCGTGGTCACCGCACTGGCCGCGATCTTGCCGAGGGTGTACGCGCGGCCGGGCAGCGCGGTCAGCCGCAGCTGGCGCACCCAGCCGCTCTTGCGCTCCAGCGAGATCCGCTGGGCGCTGCCGGTCAGCACCGCGCCGACCGCGCCGAAGGTGGCCATCGAGACCATGAAGTAGGTCTTCACCGGCAGGCCGCCGGCGAGGTCGGTGGTGCCGTAGGCGTGGATGAAGAAGAAGTACATCAGCGCCGGGTAGGCGACGGTGAAGAGCAGGTAGCGGCGGTTGCGGAAGGTCCGCAGGATCTCCAGGCGGATCAGGGTGGTCATCGCGCACTCTCCAGGGCGGTCTCGGCGGACGAGGCGGACTCGGCGGACTCGGTGGACGAGGCGGCGTCCTGCTCGCCGGTGATGGTCAGGAAGGCCTGCTCCAGGCCCAGCCCGGTGACCTCCAGGCCACGCGGGTACAGGCCCGCCCGGTAGAGGGCGGCGACGGCGGCGTCCGCGTCGGCGGCCCGGATCCGCACCGTCCGCACGCCGGGCACCCGGGCCGTGGTCTCCAGCCCCTGGACGCCGGGCAGCAGGCGCAGCGCGGCGTCGTCGAACGCGCCGTCCGCCTCGTGCAGCTCGAAGGCGATCCGGCGGACGCCGGCCCGGGCCTTGATCTCGGCGGAGCTGCCGTCGGCGATCAGCCGGCCACGGTGCAGGACGAGCACCCGGTCGGCGATCGAGTCCGCCTCCTCCAGGTAGTGGGTGGCGAACAGGACGGTGCGCCCGGCGTCGGCCTGCGCCCGCATGCTCGCCCAGAAGGCCTGCCGGACCGAGACGTCCATGCCGGTGGTGGGCTCGTCCAGGACGATGAGGTCGTTGGCGCCGGCGACGGCGAGGGCGAAGCGGACCCGCTGCTCCTGGCCGCCGGAGAGCCGGTCGACGCGGCGCTCGGCGAGGTCGGTGATGCCCGCGTCGGCGAGCACCTCGGCGACGGCCCGGCCGCGCGGGTGGACGTCGCAGGCGAGCCGCACCAGTTCGCGGACCTTGACGTCGGCCATCAGGCCGCCGCTCTGCAGCATCGCGCCGACCCGGCCGGCCGTGATCGCGGCCCGCGGGGCGCCGCCGAACAGCGTGACGCTGCCGCGGTCGGGCTCGCGCAGGCCGAGCAGCAGGTCGAGGCTGCTGGACTTGCCGGCCCCGTTCGGGCCCAGCAGGGCGACGGTCTCGCCCGGCCGCAGGACGAGGTCGAGGCCGTCCACGGCCCGCACCCGCCCGTAACTCTTGCTGACGCCCCGGAAGGCGGCGACTTCTCCCGCACCCATGGCCCTGGTCCTCCCTGCTGGTCCCGTGCTTGCCCCATCAGGGTCCCGCCGGGCCGGGGTGCGGCGGCAGTGGCCGCCGTCGTGCGTTCGGCATGACGGATGTCATGCCGAACGCACGGACCGCCGTCAGATCCCGAGCGACTTCTTCACGAAGTCGACCTGGAGCAGCAGCAGGTTCTCCGCGACCTCCTCCTGCGGCGTCATGTGGGTGACGCCGGAGAGCGGCAGCACGGTGTGCGGGCGCCCGGCGGCGAGCAGCGCCGAGGACAGCCGCAGGGTGTGCGCGGCCACCACGTTGTCGTCGGCGAGCCCGTGGATGATCATCAGCGGGCGCTCCAGGCCGGCCGCGTAGCCGGTCAGCGAGTTGGCGTCGTACACCTCGGGGTGCTCGGCCGGGTGGCCCAGGTAGCGCTCGGTGTAGTGGGTGTCGTACAGCCGCCAGTCGGTGACCGGCGCGCCCGCGACCGCCGCGTGGAAGACGTCGGGGCGGCGCAGCACGGCGAGCGCGGCGAGGTAGCCGCCGTACGACCAGCCGCGGATGGCGACCCGGCCGAGGTCGAGCGGGAACTCCTCGGCGAGCGCCCGCAGCGCGTCGGCCTGGTCGTCCAGGGTGGCCCCGGCGAAGTCGTGGTGGATCGACTTCTCCCAGGCCGGCCCGCGCCCGGGGGTGCCGCGGCCGTCGGCGACGACGACCGCGAAGCCCTGGTCGGCGAACCACTGCGAGTTGAGGTGCGGGTTGTGGGCCTGGACGACGCGCTGGCCGTGCGGGCCGCCGTAGGGGTCCATCAGCACCGGCAGCAGGCCGTCCCGCTCGCGGTCGTAGCCGGTGGGCAGGAAGACCGCGGCGGGGATGCGCCGCTCGCCGGCGAAGCGGAACACCGGGCGGGCGGTGATCACCGGGGTCTCGGCGTACGAGGCGATCACGGCGACGTCGTCCACCACGACGCCCTCCGGCAGGTCCCGGGCGACCTGCACCAGGGTGCCGGGCAGGTCGGGCTCGGCGGTGGCCCGCACGGTGACGCCGGCCGCGTGCACGGCGGTGGTGACGGAGGTGAACGGGCGGCCGTTCGCGGACTCCCAGGAGAGCCGCTTGCCGTCGTGGCTGATCCGGCCGACGGCGACCCAGCCGGGCTCGGGGTCGGTCTCGGCGGCGCCGCCGGAGGCGGTGAAGAAGACCTCCTCGGCGGTGACCGCGAGCACCGAGCGCAGGTGCAGGTCGGGCCCGGTGGCGGTGTGGTCGCCGATGACCAGCGACCGCGCGCCGGACTCGTCGGAGATCCGCACCAGCCGGCCGTCCGGGGTCCAGGCCGGGACGCCCTGGAACAGCTCCAGCCAGACGTCGTCGCGCTCCTCGTGCAGCACCTCGGTGGCGCCGGTGGCGACGTCCAGGCCGAGGGTCCGCTGGACGCGCTGGTCGCGGGACTGGACGAGCAGCAGCGGCACGCCGCCCTTCGACCAGTGCGCCCGGGCCAGGTAGGGGAAGGCCTCGCGGTCCCAGACGACCTCGGTGCGGGTGCCGTCCAGGCCGAACAGCCAGAGGCCGACCTCGGCGTCGGCGGTGCCGGCGGCCGGGTAGGCGACCTCGGCGGGCTCGCGGTCCGGGTTGGCCGGGTCGGCGATCCACCAGCGGTGGACCGGGGTGTCGTCGGCCCGCTCGACGAGCAGCCGATCGCCGTCCGGGGACCACCAGTGGCCGCGGTCGCGGCCCATCTCCTCCTGGGCGATGAACTCGGCCTGGCCCCACGTCACGTTCGGCCCGTCCGGCCGGGCGAGGGCGCGGTCGCCGGTGCCGTCGACCCGGATGAGCCGCAGCTCGCCGGAGGTGGTGGCGTACGCGACGTGGGTGCCGTCCGGGGAGGGGCGCGGGTCGAGCAGCGGGCCCTCGGCGGGCAGCTCGGTGGCGGTGCCGGCGACCAGGTCGGCGACGAACAGCCGGCCGGACAGGGCGAAGGCGGCGAGCCGGCCGGCGCCGTCCAGGGCGTAGCCGACGATGCCCGCCGAGCCCTCGCGGCTGCGCTCGCGGCGGGCCTTCTCGGCCGGGGAGAGGTCCTCCTCGCCGCCGCCGAGCAGCACGACCGGGTCGGCGGCGATCCGCTCCTCACCGGTGGCGGTGTCGAGGGTCCAGAGCAGGTTGGCGCGGCCGCTGCCCTTGGGGGTCCCCCCGGCCGAAGACTGGGGGAGCGAGCGCAGGAAGACGACCCGGGAGCCGTCGGGTGCGACGGAGAACGACCGGGGGGCGCCGACGGTGTAGCGCAGGGTGCGCGCGTACTGCCGCGGGAAGGTGTCCGCAGGGGTGGAGGTCATGGCACCAGACCCTACGACCCGGGGTGGGCGGATGGTGATCACTCGTTCGGAGCATCGGCCGCAAGTACGCCCGGACGGGCTCCGCACCCCCTCCGACCGGCCCATGCGCCCCACGAGTGCGACCGTGCCCCGGGGCATGCGGACTCACCCAGCGTCATGGAGACCTCACTCTTCGGGTATGACTGGTGCACGAGTGCTCGCCAGGCCCCGAGGAGTGTGAGCCGCCATGGCCCTGTCCATCTCCGCCGCCATGCTGATGCTGGTCATCGTGGTGGTGCTGATCCGCCGCTCCGGCCTGAAGCTCGCGCACGCGATCGTCTGCGCGCTGCTCGGCTTCTACCTGGCGTCCAGCTCCATCGCCCCCTCGATCAGCCAGGTCACCAGCAACCTCGCCGGAATGATCAACGGCCTGCGGCTCTGACCCGCCGCGTGCGGTCACCGGGCGGCGCGCCGGTCGTTAGGCTTCCTCCCATGACCGCCACTACCGGCCGCCGCCTGCTCCTGGTGCACGCGCACCCCGACGACGAGTCGATCAACAACGGCGCCACGATGGCCCGGTACGCCGCCGAGGGCGCCCAGGTGACCCTGGTGACCTGCACCCTCGGCGAGGGCGGCGAGGTGATCCCGCCGGAGCTGGCCCATCTGACGGCGGATCGGGAGGACCGGCTCGGCGCGTACCGGATCGGCGAGCTGACGGAGGCGATGGCCGCGCTCGGGGTCACCGACGTCCGCTTCCTCGGCGGCCCGGGCCGCTACCGCGACTCCGGGATGATGGGCGTGCCCGACAACGACGTGCCCGGCTGCTTCTGGCGGGCCGACGTGGACGAGGCGGCCGGCCGGCTGGTGGCCGTGGTCCGCGAGGTGCGCCCGCAGGTGCTGGTCACCTACGACGAGCACGGCGGCTACGGGCACCCCGACCACATCCAGGCGCACCGGGTCGCGACGCGCGCCCACGAGCTGGCCGCCGACCCGGCGTACCGGCCCGAGCTGGGTCCGGCCTGGCGGATCGCCAAGGTCTACTGGAACCGGGTGCCCCGGTCGGTGCTCGAACGGGCCCTCGCCGGGACCGCCGAGAAGGCGCCGTTCCCGGGCGTGGCCGAGCCGGCGGACGTCCCCGGGGTGGTGGACGACGAGCTGGTCACCACGGCGCTGGACGGCGCCGCGTACGCCGGCCGCAAGGCCGCCGCGATGGCCGCGCACGCCACCCAGATCACCGTGGACCCCACCGGCGCGTTCTTCGCGCTCTCCAACCACCTGGGCCAGCCGCTGCTCGTCACCGAGTACTACCAGCTGGTGCACGGCCAGGCCGGGCCGCGGCTGCCGGAGGACGACCTGTTCGCCGGCCTGGAGACCGGCCCCGACGCGGCCGCCGGCCCCGACGCGACCTCCGAGGAGCGTGCCCGATGACCTCGCCCGCCCCCGAGCGGCCCGCGCGCCGCTCGATCCCCGCGGCCGTCCTCGGCACCCGGGACGAGCGGCTGAAGGAGCCCCAGCCCCCGCGCGCCGTACGGATCACGGCCTACGTCCTGCTCTTCCCGCTGGGCTTCGCAGTGTCGGTCTGCGGAGCGTTCGTGCAGGCCCTGTGGCCCCCCGTGGGGGTCCTGCTGGCGCTCGCCGCCACCGCCGCCACCTTCTACGGCGGCCTGCGGGTGACCGGCACCCGGCTCGGCGCGGGCGTCCCGGCGGCCGGCTGGTTCCTGGCGCTGCTGATGGTGATGGTCCCCCGCCCGGAGGGGGACAACGTGCTCTGGACCAACGCCACCTCGCTCGGCTGGCTGTTCGCCGGCTCGATCCTGTGCGTGATCTGCGCCACCCTGCCCACCCGCGCCGGCTGGTTCCCCGGAGTGACCGGCCCACCGCGCTGACCCCGGCGGGCAACCGCGTACGGTGGCCGGTACGACGAGCAGTCAGCACCGCCCGGTCGTACTCTCATACCGGAGGAACCGGACGTATCGGGATCTCTCCGAACCGGTTCACCGGTCGGTTCTTCCCAGTATGGTGGTGCCGCAGAACGCCGTACCCGACGCCGCCCGCCAGGCCCGGCGCAGACGAACCGCGGTCGCGCCGCACGGCCGGCCCGCGAACCCGGAGCAGAGCAGCATTGAGCAGCCGCGAATCTGACAACGCCCACCCGACGCCTCGGCGCACGGGCCCGGACGCCTACCCGTCGGGCACCCCGCCCTACGGCACACCGGGCTTCCCCGGCGGCGACCGCACGGGCGGCGCCGGCGCCGCCAAGGGCTCGGCTCCGGAGGGCGAGGACGAGGGCCCGAAGACCGAGACCACCCTCACCACCCGGGTCCGGATCAACATCCCCGGCTCGCGCCCGATCCCGCCGGTGGTGGTCCGCAGCACCGTCAAGAACGAGGACGGCGGCGACGAGGACACCCCGGCGCCCGCCGCCGAGCCGGCCGGCCCCCGGCACCGCTCCGCCGCGCCCGCCTCCCCGGTGCTCGGCGTGATGGACGGCGGCACCCGCGGCGCCCCGCCGCACCTGCCGCCGGAGTGGCAGATCCCACCGGCCACCTCCGAGGCCGAGTCGACCGGCGCGTGGTTCCGCCCGCGCCAGAAGAAGGCCCCGGCCACCGAGGGCGCCGCCCCGGAGCCGACCGCCACCCCGGCCGCCGGTGGCGCACCGGCCGCCCCGGCCCCGGCCGGCCCGCAGCGCGGCGCCGCCCGGGCGGGCGGTGCTCCCCGCCCGCAGCCGGAGAACCCGCGGACCGGGCGCCCCGCCGCGGCCGCCCCCGGTGCGGCCGTCGCCAACGGCCGCCGGGTGCCCCCGCAGGCCCAGCCGTCCGCGCCGCAGCCGACCGGCGCGCCCGCCTCCCCGTACGGCGCCGCGCCCGAGCTGCCCGCCGACGAGGCCGGCGTCTACACCGACTCCCCCACCGAGCAGTTCGCCGCGCCGGCCCCGGCCGCCCCCTTCGCGCCCGTCGACCCGTTCGCCGTCCAGCGGCCCCCGGCCCCTGGCGGGCCCGGCGCGCCGAGCCCCGAGGACACCTCGGTCGACGGCTTCGCCCCGATCCGCGACGACGCCCCGGCCGCGCCCATACCCGGCGCGCCCACCGGCCCCGCCGCCCCGGACGCCGCCGCCCAGCCCGGTCTCTTCCCCGGTGCCCCGGCCGGTGCCGACCCGTTCGCCGCCCAGCGCCCGGCCGCCGGCGGCCCGAACGGCGCCCCGGCCCCCGGCGGCCTGTTCCCCGGCGCCCCCGGCCGCCAGGGCGAGCCCGCCGCCGCCCCCTTCGACCCCGAGAGCGTGCCCGCCGCCCCGGCCGCCGCCACCGCCCCCGCGGCGGACGGCCCGTCCGGCCCGAAGCCGGCGCCCGCCGCCGCCAAGCCCGCACCGGCCCCCAAGCCCAGGCCGAGCGCCGCCAAGAAGCTGGTCAAGCTCGCCACCTACGCCGTCGCCGGGGTGGGTTTCCTCGGCGCCGCCGCCTACGGCACCGGGCTGATGCTGAACCAGTCCGACGTCCCCAAGGGCACGGTGGTGCTCGGCACGGACATCGGCGGCAGCAGCCGCGACCAGGCCATCCACCAGCTCGACGAGAGCATCGGCAAGGCCGGCCAGCAGCCGGTCAAGCTGAAGGTCGGCGAGCAGACCGTGGACCTCGACCCGACCGCCGCCGGGCTCGCCTTCGACACCACCGCCACCGTGGACAAGCTCGCCCAGCACTCCTACAACCCGATGGACGTCCTCAAGTCGCTCAAGGGCGACGAGAAGGCGGTGCCGCCGGAGGTCAAGGTCGACCGGGCCAAGCTCAAGTCCGCGCTGGAGGCGCTGGCCGGCGGCAGCGGCCAGGGCCTGCAGGAGGGCTACGTCAAGTTCTCCGAGACCGGCGAGGCCGTCGTCGTCCCCGGCAAGGCCGGGCAGGCGGTGGACTCCGCCGCCGCCGTCGACCTGGTCGACGCGGCCTACCGCGACCGCGCCGCGGGCAAGTCCGAGCAGCCCGTCGCGCTGGCGGTGACCGCCGCCCAGCCGAAGACCTCCGCACAGGCCCTCCAGGGCGCGGCGGACACCCTCGGCAAGTCCGTGGTGAACGGCCAGATCCACATCACGGCCGGCGCCAAGAAGTTCGACTTCGGGCCGAAGACCGCGGCCGCGGCCCTCACCCTCGTCCCGGACGCCAACGGCAAGTTCGTGCCCAAGTGGGACCTCGACGCGCTCGGCCGCCAGCTGGCGGCCGCCGGCTTCGACAAGGTGAAGACCAAGAAGAACGGCCAGCTGGTCACGATCACCACGCAGGACGTCGCGGACCAGATCACCGCGCTGCTCGACAAGACCGGCGACCGGGACCGCACCTTCAAGTTCCCGGTCTGACCGAACCGTTATCGGGGGGCGGGCCCGGATCCGGGCCCGCCCCTCGACAACGCCGCTCCCGGGTCAGCAAGATGTGTCGCCTGTCATCCGCCGCGTCCGCCCCGGGAGAACCACCATGGGCCGCCCCCTGTACCGCCGCACGGCCCTGCTCGCCGGCCTCACCGCCGTCTCGCTGTCGCTGTCGCTCTGTTCCTGCGCCCCCGTCGGCGGCTCCGACGGCGGCGCCCGCGCCCTCCCGAGCGCGGTCGAGAGCCCCAAGCTCACCGCCGTCGACATCAATCCGCACGACCGCGCCGAGCTGCGCCAGGGCGGCACCCTGCGGGTGGCGATCCCGCAGTACTCCAGCCAGTGGTCGCCGATCCAGACCGACGGAGGCGAGTCCTCCACCATCGCCGTCAGCAAGCCGCTGCTGCCGACCTTCTTCCGCTCCGACGCGGCCGGCACCCAGACCCCCAACCCCGCCTACCTGCAGGACGCGCACGCCGAACAGCGGGACGGCCGGCAGGTCGTGGTCTGGACGCTGAACCCCAAGGCGCGCTGGTCCGACGGCACGCCGATCACCTGGCGCGACATCGAGGCCAACTGGCGGGCGCTGAACGGCAAGGACCCGGCGTACCGGGCGGCCAGCAGCACCGGCTTCGAGCAGGTCTCGGCGGTCGAGCGCGGCAAGGACGACTACCAGGCCGTGATGACCTTCGAGCGGCCGTACTCCGAGTGGCAGTCGATGTTCAACGGCGCCGCCAACGCCCCGCTGCTGCCGGCGAGCCGGGTCGCCACGCCCGAGTTGTTCAACACCTCCTACCTGGACGCCATCCCGGTCACCGCCGGCCCGTTCAAGGTGGAGAAGATGGACCGGGCCGCGCTGACCGTCACCCTGGTCGCCGACCCGGCCTGGTGGGGCGAGAAGCCGCTGCTGGACCGGATCGTCTTCCGCGCCATGGTGCCCAATACGATGGCCGCCGCCTTCAACAAGGGCGAGCTGGACCTGTTCAACAACGGCCCGGACGTGGCCGGCTACCAGCTGATCCGCAGCACCCCGGGCGCCGCCGTCCGACGGGCCGGCGGGCCCGACTTCCGGCAGTTCACGCTGAACAGCCGCAGCCCCGGGCTCACCGACCCGACCGTGCGCCAGGCGCTGTTCCAGGCGATCAACCGGGACGCCATCACCCGCTCCGACCTGGCCGGGCTCGACTGGCCCACCGTCACCCTCAACAACCACCTGCTGGTGGCCAACCAGAACGCCTACCGGGACAACTCCCTGGGCCTCAGCCGCTACGACCCGGCCGAGGCCGTCCGCAAGCTCGACGCGGCCGGCTGGAAGCTCGACGGCGACGTCCGCCGCAAGGACGGCAAGGAGCTCAACCTGCGGATGGTCATCCCGGCCGGCGTCACCCAGGCCCAGAACGAGGCCGCCGTCACCACCGGCATGCTCAAGGACGTCGGGATCAAGGTCACCACCGTCACCGCCAGCCCCAACGACTTCTTCGACAAGTACGTCAACCGGCGGGACTTCGACATCGCCGCCTACTCGCTGCTGGGCACGCCGTTCCCGGCCAGCGGCAACCGGACCAACTTCGCCACCAACGGCGGTACCAACCACTCCCAGGCCGGCAGCCCGGCGGTGGACGCCGCGTTCGACCGGGCGGGTGCGGCGACCGACGCGGCC
This sequence comes from Kitasatospora sp. NPDC057965, assembly GCF_042887135.1. Taxonomy (NCBI): domain Bacteria; kingdom Bacillati; phylum Actinomycetota; class Actinomycetes; order Kitasatosporales; family Streptomycetaceae; genus Kitasatospora; species Kitasatospora sp. NPDC057965. Next base: position 106,602 of record NZ_JBHVPZ010000008.1, on the reverse strand, counting down.
GGCGCCTTCGAGGCCATCAACCAGGCCGACGGGGAGCTGTGGAAGGTGGCCGGGATGCTGCCGCTCTACCAGCGCCCGCAGCTCTTCGGCGCCCGCACCGACCTCGCCAACATCGGCGCCCAGGGGCTGTCCGACATCGTCTGGGAGAACGTCGGCTATCTGAAGTGACGTTTCGCCGCGCACGGCGGGGGCCCCGGTGTCCGTGACGACTCCGGGGCCCCGCGGGACCGGCCCGCGCGCGCTCAGCCCGCGCCGATCACGTCCCGCACCTCCGCGAAGTGGCAGGCCGACTCGTGCGCGGCCGGGCCGCTCAGCGCCGACGGCACGGCCAGCAGCGGGACCTCGGTCGAGCAGCGCTCCTCGGCCTTCCAGCAGCGGGTGCGGAAGCGGCAGCCCGACGGCGGGTTGGCCGGCGAGGGGATGTCGCCGCTGAGCAGGATCCGCTCGCGCTGCTCGCGTCCGGTCGGGTCGGGCACCGGGACGGCGGAGAGCAGCGCCTGGGTGTACGGATGGGTCGGGTGGGAGTAGATCTGCTCCTCCGTCCCGATCTCGACCATCGTGCCGAGGTACATCACGCCGACGCGGTCGGAGATGTGCCGGACGATCGAGAGGTCGTGGGCGATGAACATGTAGGAGAGCTGGAAGTCGTTCTGGAGCTGCTCCAGCAGGTTGATCACCTGGGCCTGGACGGACACGTCCAGGGCCGAGACCGGCTCGTCGCAGATGATGATCTCCGGCTTGAGCGCCAGGCCGCGGGCGATGCCGATGCGCTGGCGCTGACCGCCGGAGAACTGGTGCGGATAGCGGTTGATGTACTCGGGGTTGAGGCCGACGACGTCCAGCAGGTCCTGGACGGCCCTGCGGCGGTCGCCCTTGGGAGCCACCTCCGGATGGATCTCGAAGGGCTCGCCGATGATGTCGCCGACCGTCATCCGCGGGTTGAGCGAGGTGTACGGGTCCTGGAACACCATCTGGATGTTGCGCCGCACCGCCTTCAGCCCGGCCCCGGAGAGCCGGGTGATGTCCTCGCCCTTGAACCGCACCTCGCCGGAGGTGGCCTTCTCCAGGTTCATCAGCACCTTGGCCAGCGTCGACTTGCCGCAGCCGGACTCGCCGACGATGCCCAGCGTCTCCCCCTTCGCCAGCCGGAAGGAGACGCCGTCCACCGCCCGCACGGCGCCGACCTGCCGCTTGAAGACGATCCCCTGGGTGAGCGGGTAGTGCTTGACCAGGTCCCTGACCTCCAGGATGGGCTCAGCCATGGAGGGTCTCCTTCCAGAAGTGGCAGGCGCTGCGCCGGCCCGGCAGATCGGCCCCCTGGGCGTCCAGCACCGCCACCAGGCGCGGGAGTTCGGTGCGGCAGACGTCCTGGGCCCGGTCGCAGCGCGGGTTGAACGCGCAGCCGTCCGGGATCCGCAGCAGGCTCGGCGGCAGGCCCTGGATGGCGTAGAGGTTCTGGCCCTTCTGGTCCAGCCGGGGGATCGAGTTGAGCAGGCCCTTGGTGTACGGGTGGGCCGGGCGCGCGTACAGGTCGTGCACGGGGGCGGTCTCGACGATCCGGCCCGCGTACATCACCGCGATCTTGTCCGCGACGTCGGCGACCACGCCGAGGTCGTGGGTGATCAGGATCAGGCCCATGTTGAACTCGGCCTGGAGTTCGGCGAGCAGGTCCATCACCTGGGCCTGCACGGTGACGTCCAGCGCGGTGGTCGGCTCGTCCGCGATGATCAGGTCCGGCTCCAGGGCCAGCGCCATGGCGATCATGATGCGCTGGCGCATGCCCCCGGAGAACTGGTGCGGGTAGTCGTCGACCCGCTGCCGGGCCGCCGGGATCCGCACCCGCTCCATCAGCTCGACGGCCTTCGCCTTGGCCTCCTTGCGGCCGGCGCCCTGGTGCACCCGGAACATCTCGCCGAGCTGGTAGCCGACGCTGAGCACCGGGTTGAGCGAGGAGAGCGCGTCCTGGAAGATCATCGCGATCTTCCGCCCGCGCACCGACCGCCGGGCCCTGGGGCTCATGGTGAGCAGGTCCTCGCCCCGGAACCGGATCGAGCCCGCGGTGATCCGCCCCGGGGGCATGTCGAGGATGCCCATGATCGCCTGCGCGGTCACCGACTTGCCGGAGCCGGACTCGCCGAGCACCGCCAGCGTCTCCCCGGCCGACACCGAGTAGCTCACCCCGTTGACGGCCTTGGCGACGCCGTCCCGGGTGTGGAACTCGATGTGCAGGTCGTCGACCTCCAGCAGCGGGGTGCCGGGCACCAGGCTCTCCCGGCGCGCCCCCAGCACCTCCACCGCGTCCCGGCCCGTGCCGGAGCCGTCCTTCGCCGGTTGGGTCATGTCAGTCATGGTCCGCGGCCCTCCTCAGCGCAGCTTCGGGTCGAGGGCGTCGCGCACCGCGTCGCCGAGCATGATGAACGCCAGCACGGTGATGCTCAGCACGATCGCCGGGAAGAGCAGGACGTGCGGGGCGTTCAGGAAGCGGGACTGGGCGTCACTGATCATCAGGCCCCAGGAGATCGCCGGGGACTGGATGCCGATGCCCAGGTAGGACAGCGCCGCCTCGGCACCGATGTAGACGCCCAGGTTGATGGTGGAGACCACGATCACCGGGGCGACCGCGTTCGGCAGGATGTGCCGGCTGACGATCCGCCCGGTACCGGCGCCCAGCGCGCGGGCCGCCACCACGTAGTCGTTGTGCTTGTTGGCCAGCACCGCCGAACGCATCAGCCGGTAGATCTGTGGCCAGCCGAGCACGGCCATCACCGCGGAGACCGTCCAGGCGTTGCCCTTGCCCCAGGTGGACATGATCAGCATGCCGCCGAGCAGCAGCGGGATGGCGAAGAAGATCTCGGTGACCCGGGAGAGCACGCTGTCGCCGAAACCGCCGATCCAGCCGGCCCACAGGCCCATGGTGCCGCCGACCAGGACCACCAGGGTGGTGGTCATCAGGCCCACGATGATCGAGTTGCGGGCGCCCCAGACGGTGCGGGTGTAGATGTCGCAGCCCTGGACGTCGAAGCCGAACCAGTGGCTGCCGCTGGGCCGCTTCAGCGAGTCGGCCAGGTTGCAGAAGCCGCCGGCGCGCGGGTCGGCGTCGGTGAACAGCTGCGGGACGACGGCGAGCAGCACCATGAAGACGACCAGGAACGCGCCGATCAGGAACAGCGGGCTGCGGCGCAGGTCCGCCCAGGCGTCGCTCCAGAGGCTGGCGACCCGCTCGCCGCCCTTGCCGCCCTTGCCGTTCCTGCCGCCCTTGCCGCTGCCGCGCTGCCCGGGGATCGCCCCGCTCGCGTTCTCGCTCTTCGTCGGCTCACTCATAGCGGATCCTCGGGTCCAGGACGGCGTACAGCAGGTCGACCACCAGGTTGGCGAACAGGTAGACCATCACCAGGGCACTCACGATGCCCACGACGATGGTGCGTTCCCGCAGGTAGACGGACTGGAAGAGCTGGTGTCCGACCCCGGGGATGTTGAAGATGCCCTCGGTGATGACCGCGCCGCCCATCAGGCCGCCGAGGTCCATGCCCAGGAAGGTGACGATCGGGATCAGCGCGTTGCGCAGACCGTGCCGCACCACCACCCGCAGCGGACTGAGGCCCTTGGCGACCGCCGTGCGGACGTAGTCCGCCCGCATGACCTCGATCAGGCTGGTCCGGGTGAGCCGGGCGACGTACGCCAGGGAGGTCGAGGCGAGCACGTAGCCGGGCAGCAGATAGGACCGGAAACCGGCCTCCTCGTTGAAGGAGACCGGGAAGAAGTCGATGCCGTAGTCGGTGTTGAGCTTCACCCCGAGGAGCAGCTGGAGCACGAAGCCGATCACGAAGACCGGGATCGAGATGACCATCAGGGTCGAGATCAGCACCACGTTGTCGATGAACCTGCCGCGCCGCAGGGCCGCGACCACGCCCGCGGTGACACCCACCACCATCTCGATGGCCAGCGCCACCAGCGCCAGGTTGATGGTGTAGGGGAAGGCCCGCTGCATCACGTCGACGACCTGGTTGCCCCGGTAGTCCTCGCCGAAGTCGCCCTTGAACAGGCCGGTCAGATAGTCCCAGTACTGGATGAAGAACGGGTCGTCCAGGTGGTACCGGTCCCGCAGGACCTGGACGACGGCGGGGTCCTGCCGCTTCTCACCGGCCAGTGCCGTGATGGGGTCGCCAGGCAGCAGGAAGACCAGTGCGTAGATCAGGAATGTCGCGCCGAGGATCACAGGTATGGCCTGGATGATCCGGCGGACCACATAGCGGCCCATGCGGTCTCCTCGTGGTCTGGGCACGCCGGAGCCGGGCGGCACGGGGGTGACCCGTGCCGCCCGTCAGGACGCGCCGGTCGGGCTGGGGGGCGGTCAGGCCAGCTCGACGTTGGCCAGGTCGATGCGGTTCTGCGCGTCCACGACCACGTTCTTGACCTTCTTGGTGTAGGCCGCGGAGGTCATGTAGGTGTAGACGGGGATGTACGGCAGGTCCTTGATGAGGACGTCGTCGGCCTGCTGGTACAGCTTCAGGCCCTCCTCCTGGGTCTTCGCCTGGTCGGCCTGCGCCAGCAGGCCCTCGAACTGCTCGTTGACGTAGCCGCCGTAGTTCGAGCCGTTCTCGATGGCGACCTTGGAGAAGATCGGCCGCAGGTAGTTCTCGATCGACGGGTAGTCCATCTGCCAGGCCATCCGGAAGGCCCCGGAGTACTGCTTGGCGCCCAGCTCGTCGAGGATCTTGCCGAACTTCTCGAAGGGCTTGAAGGTCACCTCGACGCCGAGGTTCTTCTTCAGCTGGTTGCCGACCGCCTCGATCCACTCCTTGTGGCCGCCGTCGGCGTTGTAGCCCAGCTCGATGGTGTTGTTCGGGACACCGCCGGCCGTGACGAAGAGCTCCTTGGCCTTGGCCGGGTCGAACTTCGCCGCGTCGCCCATGGCGCCCTTGCGGTAGCCCGGAATGATCGGGCTGATGAAGTCGTCGGCCGGGATGCGGGTGCCCGAGAAGATGTTCTTGGTGATCGACTCGCGGTCGATCGCCATCGAGATCGCCTTGCGGATCTCCGGCTTGCCGTACGCGGCCGGGTTGGTCGCGATCGGGAAGCCGATGAAGCCGACGCCCGACTCCGGCTTGTAGATGTAGCGGTCACCGAATTCCTGGGCGACGGTCGCCATCGCCGAGATCGGGAGCTTGTTGGTGATCTGGATGTTGTCGGCCCGGAGGTCGTTGTAGGCCGTTTCCAGCTTGTCGTAAATCTTGAAGGTGACGGAATCCAGCTTGGCCTTTCCGTCCGACGCCGGGAAGTTGTCGTAGCGCTTCAGCTTGATCTGCTGGTTGTGCTGCCACTTGCCGTCCATCTGGAACGCGCCGTTGCCGATCGGGGCGTCCTCGAAGGCCTTCGGGTCCTGGAAGAAGGCCTTCGGCAGCGGGTAGAAGGCGGTGTAGCCCAGCATGATCTTGAACTGCGAGAACGGCGCGCTCAGGGAGACGGTGAAGGTCTTCTCGTCGACGACCTTCAGGCCCTTGAGCTTGTCGGTGGCCGGCTTCTTGTCCTTGCCCGGCGAGAGGTCCTCGGAGCCCTCGATCTTGGCGAAGAACGGCAGGCCCTCGGCCGCGTTGTCCTGGTTGGCGCCCCAGTTCCAGGCGTCGACGAAGGACTGGGCGGTGACCTTCTCACCGTTGTGGAAGGTGTAGCCGTCCTTCAGCTTGATCGTCCAGACCTTGCTGTCCGGGGACTCGATCGACTCCGCGACGCGCAGCTTCGGCTCGTTGGTCTGGTGGTCGTACTCCACCAGGCCCGCGAACAGCGCGTTCAGGACCTGGGCGCCCTCGGACTCCGCGGTGTTCTGCGGGACCAGCCCGTGCTGCGGCTCACCCGACTGGATACTGATCGAGCCACCCGTCTTGCCCGACCCGTTCGCCCCGTCCGTGGACTTCTTGTCGCTGCTCGTGCTGCAGGCGGAGATCGCGAGCGCGGTGCACGCCGCCAGCGCGGTCCAGCGCATGGTCTTGGTGAGCCTCATTCAACTGCTCCTCGTTTTAGGGGCTTACGAACGAACGGCGCCCCGCCACCCGGTGTGCCGGGCACGGCGGGGGTCGACATCTCAGGGCCGATCCGCACAGCTGGCGAGGTGACCACTGATACGCGCAGAGCAACTATCGATCAACCGACCCCTTCGGTGGAATCGCCGCTACATCTCTTTTCAATTACAGGCCGGGACCAACCCGTGACAATACTCGGCAAATTCCGCCATATCGCGCCCGGAATGACGTGCTCCGTTTTCCGAATAACGAACCGATAGCACCGGTATTCGAATCTTTACGAAGCGTAATGATCTATTTCGAGGACGGCCGGCACCCCCCACAGGAATTACCGCAGGTCGCCGGACGGAAAAGGCGGGAGCGCGCCCTCCGGGAGGAGGACGCGCTCCGTGACGGGGCCGGGCCCCGGTGTCAACCGCTTTCCGGCCCGCCCTCGGCCCGGTCGCCGTCGGCCTGGTCGCCGTCGGCCTGGTCGCGCTCGGCCGCGAAGTGGCAGGCCGACTCATGGGCGGCCGCCCCACTCAGCCAGTCCGGCGCCGCCAGCAGCGGGATCTCCACCGCGCACCGCTCCTGCGCCTTCCAGCAGCGGGTGCGGAAGCGGCAGCCCGACGGCGGGTTGGCCGGCGAGGGCACGTCACCGGTCAGCACGATCCGGTCCCGGTTCTCCCGCGCCGTCGGGTCGGGCACCGGGACGGCGGAGAGCAGCGCCTGGGTGTACGGGTGGGTGGCGTGGTCGTAGATCTCCCGGTCGCTGCCGATCTCGACCAGCTTGCCGAGGTACATCACGCCGACCCGGTCGGAGATGTGCCGGACGATCGAGAGGTCGTGCGCGATGAACATGTACGACAGGTTGAACTCGTTCTGGAGCTGCTCCAGGAGGTTGATCACCTGGGCCTGGACCGAGACGTCCAGGGCCGAGACCGGCTCGTCGCAGATGATGATCTCCGGCTTGAGCGCCAGGCCGCGGGCGATGCCGATGCGCTGGCGCTGACCGCCCGAGAACTGGTGCGGGTACCGGTTGATGTACTCCGGGTTGAGGCCGACGACGTCCAGCAGGTCCTGGACGGCCTTGCGGCGGTCGCCCTTCGGTGCCACCTCCGGATGGATCTCGAAGGGCTCGCCGATGATGTCGCCGACCGTCATCCGCGGGTTGAGCGAGGTGTACGGGTCCTGGAACACCATCTGGATGTTGCGCCGCACCGCCTTCAGCCCGGCCCCGGAGAGCCGGGTGATGTCCTCGCCCTTGTAGCGCACCGAGCCGCCGGTGGCCGGCTCCAGGTTCATCAGCACCTTGGCCAGCGTCGACTTGCCGCAGCCGGACTCGCCGACGACGCCGAGCGTCTCCCCCTGCATGAGGTCGAAGGAGACCCCATCGACCGCCTTCACCGCGCCGACCTGCTTCTTGAACAGCACGCCCCTGGTCAGCGGGAAGTGCTTGACCAGGTCGCGGACTTCGAGGATCGGCTCGCCTCGCGCCACCTCCTGCTCGAAGGCGGCCTCCACCGGCGACTCGACCGCGCCGGGCCCCTCAACGGTCATGGAGGGTCTCCTTCCAGAAGAAGCAGGCGCTGCCCCGCCCGGCCAGCTCGGTGCCGTCGTCCTCGGTGACCGGGAACAGCTCCGGCACCTCCTGCCGGCAGATGTCCTGGGCGCGCGGGCAGCGCGGGTTGAACGCGCAGCCCGGCGGGATCCGCAGCAGGTTGGGCGGCAGGCCCTTGATCGCGTACAGCTCCTGGCCCTTCTGGTCCAGGCGCGGGATCGAGTCCAGCAGCCCGCGGGTGTACGGGTGCGCCGGGCGCGCGTACAGCTCGTGCACGGGGGCGGTCTCCACGATCCGGCCCGCGTACATCACCGCGATCTTGTCCGCGACGTCGGCGACCACGCCGAGGTCGTGGGTGATCAGGATCAGCCCCATGTGGTACTCGGCCTGGAGTTCGGCGAGCAGGTCCATCACCTGGGCCTGCACGGTGACGTCCAGGGCGGTGGTGGGCTCGTCGGCGATGATCAGGTCCGGTTCCAGGGCCAGCGCCATGGCGATCATGATGCGCTGGCGCATGCCCCCGGAGAACTGGTGCGGATAGTCGTTGACCCGCTGCCGGGCCGCCGGGATGCGCACCCGCTCCATCAGCTCGACTGCCTTCTCCTTGGCCGCCTTGCGCGAGCTGCCGTGGTGGGCACGGAACATCTCGCCCAGCTGGAAGCCCACGGTGAGCACCGGGTTGAGCGAGGAGAGCGCGTCCTGGAAGATCATCGCGATCTTCTGGCCGCGGACCTTGCGCCGCGTCTCCTTGTCCATCTTCAGCATGTCCTGGCCCCGGAAGCGGATCTCGCCCCGGGGGATGCGGGCCGGCGGCATGTCGAGGATGCCCATGATCGCCTGCGCGGTCACCGACTTGCCGGAGCCGGACTCGCCGAGCACCGCCAGCGTCTCCCCCGCCCGGACGCTGTAGTTGACCCCGTTGACCGCCTTCGCCACCCCGTCCCGGGTGACGAACTCGACGTGCAGGTCGCGGACGTCGAGCAGCGGGCCCTCGTAGGGCTCCTCCCGCCGGGTCCTCCCGGTATCGACTGCTGTGGTCACGAATGCGTCCCCTCGCTCAGCGCAGCTTCGGGTCGAGGGCGTCGCGCACCGCGTCGCCCAGCATGATGAAGGCCAGCACAGTGATGGAGAGCGCCGCGGCCGGGAAGAACAGGACGAACGGGGCGGTCCGGATAACCTTCTGGGCCGAGGAGATGTCGATGCCCCAGGAGATGGTCGGGTCCTGGAGACCGATGCCGAGGAAGCTCAGCGTCGCCTCGGTGGCGATGTAGCCGCCCAGCGCGATGGTCGCCACCACGATCACCGGGGCGACCGCGTTCGGCAGGATGTGCCGGAACATCAGCCGTCCGGTCCCGGCGCCCAGCGCCCGGCCGGCCACCACGAAGTCGGACTGTTTGACCGTCAGCACCGCGCCGCGCATGACGCGGGCGATCTGCGTCCAGCCGAGCACGCCCAGCGCGACGACCACCGTCCACACCGTGCGGACGGAGAAGGCGTTCAGCAGCACCAGCGCGCCGAGCAGCAGCGGGATGCCGAAGAAGATGTCGATGATCCGGGAGAGCACCGCGTCCACGGTGCCGCCGAAGTAACCGGCCACCATGCCGGTCAGCCCGCCGAGCACGGTCACCATCGCCGTCACGAAGATGCCGACGGTGATCGAGGCCCGGGCGCCGTACACCACCCGGGCGTAGATGGAGCGACCCTGGCCGTCGTAGCCGAACCAGCCGGCGCCGAAGAAGTCCGTCCAGTCCGGCCGTTTGAGGTAGTTGTGGACCAGGTCGGCCTTGCGCGGATCGGCGTCGGTGAACGCCCAGGGGAAGATCGCCATCACGATCAGCAGCACGATCAGCACCGCCGAGATCAGGAAGATCGGCCGCCGCCGCAGATCCCGCCAGGCGTCGCCCCAGAGGCTGCGGGCCGCCTCCCGCTTGTCCGGGTCGCGCTCGATCAGGGTCTCCTGCTCGACCGCCATGCCCTGCTCGCCGGCGTAGTCCAAGTGGTCCACTCCCGGCTTGGGATGCGGCTCGTAGGAGTTCTCGTCGTGGACGTCAGGCATAGCGGATCCTCGGGTCCAGGACCGCGTAGAGCAGGTCGACGACGAGGGAGGCCACCAGGTAGACGATCACCAGCACGGTGACGATGCCGACCACGGTCGGCCCCTCCTTCTGGTTGATCGCCCGGTAGAGGACGTTGCCGACACCCTGCACGTTGAAGATGCCCTCGGTGACGATCGCGCCGCCCATCAGCGCGCCGAGGTCGGTGCCGAGGAAGGTGACCACCGGGATCAGCGAGTTGCGCAGCAGGTGACGGCTGATGATGGTGCGCCGGGGCAGGCCCTTGGCCACCGCGGTGCGCATGTAGTCGGCCCGCAGGTTCTCGCCGATCGAGGTGCGGGTGAGCCGGGCGACGTACGCCAGCGACAGCGAGCCCAGCACGATCGCCGGCAGGATCAGTTGCGAGAGGTCCCTGGAGTCCTGGACGGTCGGGGTGACCCAGCCCAGGTTGGTCGCGAAGACGGTCTGCGCGATGTACGCCAGGACGAACACCGGGATGGAGATCACCAGCAGGGTGAGGACCAGCACCAGGGTGTCCTGGATGCTGCCGCGCTTGAGCCCGGAGACCAGGCCCAGCAGCAGTCCGAAGATCATCTCGAAGGCGAAGGCCATCAGGGCCAGCCGGATGGTCACCGGGAAGGCCTGCGCCATGATGTCCGAGACCGGGCGGCCGGTGAAGCTGGTGCCGAAGTCACCCTGGAAGAGGTTCCCCATGTAGTGCAGGTACTGCTTCCAGATCGGCTGGTCCAGGTAGTACTTGTGCTTGAGATTGGCGACCACGGCGGGGTCCGCGGCCTTCTCCCCGAACAGTGCCGCGACCGGGTCCCCCGGCAGCGTGTAGACCATCAGGAAGATCAGCAGCGTGGTGCCGAAGAACACCGGGATCATCTGCAGCACCCGCCGCAGCACGTAACTGCCCATCCGAGCCTCCTTCCCGGAGAAGTGATCGAGTGCCCGGGCCCCGCCCTCCGTGCGGGAAGGGCGGGGCCCGCGGGGGAACCCAGGCCGTGCCCGGTCAGCCCTTGACCTCGACCTGCGTCCAGGCCGGGTTGCCGAAGGAGTCGAACGTCACGTTCTGGACCTTGGTGGAGTAGCCCGAGTTGGTGCGGTAGTACCAGAGCGGGATGGCCGGCATGCCCTGTGCCAGCACCGCCTCGGCCTGCTGGTAGCCGGTCACCGTGTCGGACACGCTGGCGGCCTCGTCGGCCTGGGTGGCGAGCTGGTCGAACTGCGCGTTGCTGTAGCCGAAGTCGTTGGACGCCGCGCCCGTGCGGTACACGTCGGCGAGGAAGTTGGCGTTCAGCGGGTAGTCCTGGACCCAGCCGGTGCGGAAGGCGCCGTCGATCTGGTGGCCGGTGATCGCCGCGCGGGCGGTCTTGAAGTCCGGCTTCGGGTCCCCGGTGCACTCCACCCCGGTGTTCTGCCGGATCGAGTTGCAGACCGCGTCGACCCACTCCTTGTGGCCGCCGTCGGCGTTGTAGGTGATGGTCATCCTGTTGCCGGGCACGCCGCCGCCCTCGGTGATCAGCTGCTTGGCCTTGGCCGGGTCGAAGGTGCAGTTGTCACCGCACTGACCGGCCTTGTAGCCCTCGACACCCTCGGCGACCCAGGCGCTGGCCGGCTTGCGCGAGCCCTGGAGGACCGTCTTGGTGATGGTGTCGCGGTCGATCGCCATCGACAGGCCCTGGCGGACCTTCGCCTTCTCCGGCGGGGCCCAGTCGGCCTGGTAGAGCGTGAAGCCGATGTTCTGGATGGCGCCCTGCGGGGCGTCGATCGCCCGGTCGCCGAGGTCGCTCTTGTAGGTGGCCAGCGCGGAGGGCGGCACCTGGTCCATCACGTCCAGGTTGTTGGACTGCAGATCGGCGTAGGCGGCCTCGGAGGTGCTGTACATCTTGAAGACGATGCCGCCGTTCTTCGGCTTGTCCACGCCCTGGTAGTCCGGGAAGGCCTTGGTGACCACCTGCTGGTTGTGGTCCCAGCTGACGAACTGGTAGGCGCCGTTGCCGACCGGCTTCTGCCCGTACCCGGTGGGGTCGTTGTAGAAGGCGTCCGGCAGCGGGGAGAAGGCGATGTAGCCGAGCTTGTACTCGAAGTACGAGACCTTGTGGCTCAGCTTGACGGTGAAGTGCAGGTCGTCGGTGACGGTCAGCCCGGACATCTTGGCGGTGGTCGGCTGGCCGCTCTCCGGGTGGACGTCCGCGTAGCCCTCGATGTCGGAGAACCAGGAGCTGTTGATCTGGTTGTTGGTGGTGGTCGCGGCCCAGTTCCAGGCGTCGACGAAGTTCTTGGCGTGCACCGGGGTGCCGTCGTGGAACTTCCAGCCGTCCTTCAGCGTGACGTCGAAGGTCTGCGAGTCGCTGGTGTCGATCTTGTCCGCGACCTGCATCCGGATCTTCGCGTTCGCCGGGTCGTAGTCGACCAGGCCCTTGAAGAGGTTCTGCAGGATGCGCCCGCCGCCGGTCTCGTTGGCGTTGGCCGGTTGCAGCGCGTTCTGCGGCTCGCTGCTCTGGTAGCTGAAGGTCTTGCTGCTGTCCGACGAGCCGCTGCTGCCGCCCCCGCCGCCACTGCTGCTGCATCCGCCGGCCACCAGGGCCACGGACGTCGCTGCGGCGAGGACCCATCGAGCACGGGTGGCCACGGGCATGGAGGTCCCTCCTCAAGGTGTGTGACGCATCACACCCCATGAGAAGCGCGGCCGCCCGGCGGCGCGAGTGCGGTACCCCCGGAAGGGTGCACGGGCCGCGGTGCCGGTTGACGCCCCGGCAGGCCCGGCGCGCGAACGCCGGAGGGGCCCGCGCCGCGAACGGCAGCGGGCCCCTCCGGGCGGGAACGGTCGGGCCGTCAGGCCGCGGCCGTCTCCCGGACGGCGGCGAAGTGGCACGCCGACTGGTGCTTGGCCGGGCCGCTCAGCACCTCGGGCACCGCCAGCAGCGGGACCTCGGTCGAGCAGCGCTCCTCCGCCTTCCAGCAGCGGGTGCGGAAGCGGCAGCCCGACGGCGGGTTGGCCGGCGAGGGGATGTCACCGGTCAGGATGATCCGGTCGCGGTTCGCGCGCGCCTCCGGGTCCGGCACCGGCACCGCGGAGAGCAGCGCCTGGGTGTACGGGTGGGTGGCGTTCTCGTAGATCTCCTCGTCCGAGCCGATCTCGACCAGCTTGCCGAGGTACATCACGCCGACGCGGTCGGAGATGTGCCGGACGATCGAGAGGTCGTGGGCGATGAACATGTAGGAGAGCTCGAAGTCGTTCTGGAGCTGCTCCAGCAGGTTGATCACCTGGGCCTGGACGGACACGTCCAGGGCCGAGACCGGCTCGTCGCAGATGATGATCTCCGGCTTGAGCGCCAGGCCGCGGGCGATGCCGATGCGCTGGCGCTGACCGCCCGAGAACTGGTGCGGGTACCGGTTGATGTACTCCGGGTTGAGGCCGACGACGTCCAGCAGGTCCTGGACGGCCTTGCGGCGGTCGCCCTTGGGAGCCACCTCGGGGTGGATCTCGAAGGGCTCGCCGATGATGTCGCCGACCGTCATGCGCGGGTTGAGCGAGGTGTACGGGTCCTGGAACACCATCTGGATGTTCCGGCGGACGGCCTTGAGGCCCGCGCCGGACAGCTTGGTGATGTCCTCGCCCTTGAACAGGACCTGGCCGGAGGTGGCCGTCTCCAGGTGCATCAGCACCTTGGCCAGCGTCGACTTGCCACAGCCGGACTCGCCGACGATGCCGAGCGTCTCGCCCTTCGCCAGCTCGAAGGAGACGCCGTCGACGGCCTTGACGGCGCCGACCTGCTTCTTGAACAGGATGCCCTGGGTCAGCGGGTAGTGCTTGACCAGGTCCTTGACCTCCAGGATGGGCTCAGCCATGGAGGGTCTCCTTCCAGAGGTGGCACGCGCTGCGGCGGCCGGTGAGCTCCTTGCCGTCCTTGTCGGTCACCTGGTGCAGCTTCGGGATCTCCGTGCGGCACAGGTCGGTGGCGACGTCACAGCGAGGGTTGAACGCGCAGCCGGCCGGGACCTTCAGCAGGTTCGGGGGCAGGCCCTTGATCGCGTACAGCTCCTGGCCCTTCTGGTCCAGGCGCGGGATGGAGCGGAGCAGGCCCTTGGTGTACGGGTGGGCCGGGCGCGCGTACAGGTCGTGCACCGGGGCGGTCTCGACGATCCGGCCGGCGTACATCACGGCGATCTTGTCCGCGACGTCGGCGACCACGCCGAGGTCGTGGGTGATCAGGATCAGGCCCATGTTGTACTCGTCCTGCAGCTCCGCGAGCAGGTCCATCACCTGGGCCTGGACGGTGACGTCCAGGGCGGTGGTGGGCTCGTCGGCGATGATCAGGTCGGGCTCCATGGAGAGCGCCATGGCGATCATGATGCGCTGGCGCATACCGCCGGAGAACTGGTGCGGGTAGTCGCCCACGCGCTGCTTGGCGGCGGGGATGCGCACCCGCTCCATCAGCTCGATGGCCTTCTCCCGGGCCTCCTTCTTGGAGGCGCCGCGGTGCACCCGGAACATCTCGCCCAGCTGCGCGCCGACGGTCATCACCGGGTTCAGCGAGGAGAGCGCGTCCTGGAAGATCATCGCGATCTTCTGGCCGCGGATCTGCCGGCGCTCCTCCTCCTTCATCGCGAGCATGTCCTGCCCGCGGAAGAGGATCTGGCCCTGGCTGATCTTGCCGGGCGGCATGTCGAGGATGCCCATGATGGTCTGGGCGGTCACCGACTTGCCGGAGCCGGACTCGCCGAGCACCGCCAGGGTCTCACCGGCGGCCACGGAGTAGTTGACGCCGTTCACGGCCTTGGCCACGCCGTCCCGGGTGTGGAACTCCACGTGGAGGTCCTTGACCTCCAGCAGCGGGGTGCCAACCTCCAGGCGGCCGTTCTTCTGGTTCTTCTCGATCACGGTGGTCATCGGGTCGTCACCTCTTCTCTCAGCGGAGCTTCGGGTCGAGGGCGTCGCGCACCGCGTCGCCGAGCATGATGAACGCCAGCACGGTGATGCTCAGCACGGCGGCCGGGAAGAGCAGGACGTGCGGGGCGTTCAGGAAGCGGGGCTGGGCGTCGCTGATCATCAGGCCCCAGGAGATCTGCGGGGGCTGGACACCGATGCCCAGGTAGGACAGCGCGGCCTCGGCGCCGATGTAGACACCCAGGGAGATCGCGGCGACGACGATGACCGGCGCGATGGCGTTCGGCAGGATGTGCCGGAAGGTGATCCGGCCGGAGCCGGCGCCCAGGGCGCGGGCCGCCATCACGTAGTCGTTGTTCTTGTTGGCCAGCACCGAGGCGCGCATGATGCGGAAGATCTGCGGCCAGCCGAGCACGGCCATGACCAGCGAGACGGTGTAGGCGTTGCCGGTGCCGAGCATCGACATGATCAGCATGCCGCCGAGCAGCAGCGGGATCGAGAAGAAGATCTCGGTGAAGCGGGACAGGATCGAGTCGACGATCCCGCCCTTCCAGCCGGCCAGCAGGCCGAGCAGGGAGCCCACCACGGTGACCGTCAGGGTGGTCAGCACACCGACGGTGACCGAGTTGCGAGCGCCCCAGATGGTGCGGGTGTAGATGTCGCAGCCCTGGACGTCGAAGCCGAACCAGTGCTCGGCGCTCGGACGCTTCAACGAGTTGTCCAGGTCGCAGGCACCGCCCGCGAACGGGCTGCCGTCGGTGAACAGCTGCGGCACCGCGGAGATGACCAGCAGGCAGAACACCAGCACCGCGCCGATGATGAAGACCGGGTTGCGGCGCAGGTCGCGCAGCGCGTCCGACCAGAGGCTCGCGACGCGCTCGGGCTTCTGGGCCTTCGCCGCGCCCTTCGCGCCGTTGTCGCCGGAAGGGGCCTCGGGGCCCTTGGTGATGGTGTCACTCATAGCGGATCCTCGGGTCGAGCACGGCGTACAGCAGGTCCACGAGCAGGGTGGTGATCAGGTAGATCAGCACCAGCAGCGTGACCACGCCGACGATGATCGTCCCCTGCTTCTGGTACACGGACTGGGCGAGCAGGCCGCCGATGCCGTGGATGTTGAAGATCCGCTCGGTGATGACCGCACCACCCATGAGACCGCCGAGGTCGGCGCCCAGGAAGGTGACGATCGGGATCAGCGCGTTGCGCAGCGCGTGGCGGCCGATCACCCGACGGCGCTTCAGGCCCTTGGCGACCGCGGTGCGGACGTAGTCCGCGCGCATGGTCTCCATCAGGCTGGTGCGGGTCAGACGGGCGACGTACGCGAGCGACATCGAGGCGAGGACGAAGGCCGGCAGCAGGTACGCCCGGAGCCCGTCCTCCTCGTTGAAGGACACCGAGAAGATCTCGATGCCGTAGTCGTTCTTCAGCTTGACGCCGAGCACGAGCTGGAGCACGAAGCCGGTGACGAAGACCGGGATCGAGATGACCAGCAGCGTGCTGATGAGGACCAGCTGGTCCAGGAACTTCCCCTTGCGCAGGGCCGCCATGACACCGGCCGCGACACCGACGACCGCCTCGATGACAAAAGCCACCAGAGCGAGGTTGACGGTGTACGGGAAGGCGTCCCCGATCATCTCACTCACCGAACGGCCGGTGAGGCTCTCTCCCAGGTCGCCCTGGAAGACGCCGGTGATGTAGTTCCAGTACTGAACGAGGAACGGGTCGTTCAGGTGGTACTTCTCGCGGATCATGTCCGCGACGACCGGGTCGGCTCGCTTCTCGCCGGCCAGCGCCTGCACCGGGTCACCGGGCAGGTAGTGGACCAACGCGTAGATCAGCAGCGTCGCGCCGATAAGGACAGGGATCGCCTGTATCAGTCGGCGGATCACATAGCGGCCCATTAGACCTCCACACTTTCGGACAAGGAAGGGAGGCGGGGGGAGCCGGACTGTGGTCCGGTCTCCACCCGCCCCCTAACGTCTGCGTCTCAGATCAGCCGGCGAGCTCGACCTCGGCCAGGTTCATACGACCCTGGGCGTCGGTGTCGAAGTTCTTGATCTTCTTGGAGTACGCGGCGGAGGACATGTAGGTGTAGACCGGGATGTACGGCAGGTCCTCGATCAGGACGTCGTCGGCCTGCTGGTACAGCTTCAGGCCCTCCTCCGGGCTCTTCGCCTGGTCGGCCTGGTCCAGCAGCGCCTCGAACTTGTCGTTGACGTAACCGCCGTAGTTCGAGCCGTTCTCGATGGCGACCTTGGAGAAGATCGGACGCTCGTAGTTCTCGATCGACGGGTAGTCCATCGACCACGCCATGCGGAAGGCACCGGAGTACTGCTTGGCGCCCAGCGCGTCCAGGATCTTGCCGAACTTCTCGAACGGCTTCGTGGTGACCTCGACGCCGAGGTTCTTCTTCAGCTGGTTGGCGACGGCCTCGATCCACTCCTTGTGGCCGCCGTCGGCGTTGTAGCCCAGCTCGATGGTGTTGTTCGGGACGCCGCCGGCGGTGTCCCACAGTTGCTTGGCCTTGGCCGGGTCGAACTTCGCCGCGTCGCCCATGGCGCCCTTGCGGTAGCCCGGGATCAGCGGGTTGATGAAGTCGTCGGCCGGGACGCGGGTACCCGAGAAGATCTGCTTGGTGATCGCCTCGCGGTCGATCGCCATCGAGATCGCCTTGCGGATCTCCGGCTTGCCGTAGGTGGCCGGGTTGGTCGAGATCGGGAAGCCGATGTAACCGACGCCGGACTCCGGCTTGTAGATGTAGCGGTCGCCGAACTCGCCCTTGACGGTGCCCATGGCCGAGATCGGGAGCTTGTCGGTGGCCTGGATGTTGTCGGCGCGCAGGTCGTTGTACGCGGTGTCCAGGTTGTCGTAGATCTTGAAGGTGACGCCCTGCAGCTTCGCCTTGCCGTCAGAGGCCGGGAAGTTGTCGTAGCGCTTGACCTTGATCTGCTTGTTGTGCTCCCACTTGCCGTCCATCTGGAACGGGCCGTTGCCGATCGGGGCGTCCCCGAACGACTTCGGGTCCTGGAAGAAGGCCTTCGGCAGCGGGTAGAACGCGTTGTACCCCAGCATGGTCTTGAACTGGGAGAACGGGTTGGTCAGGGTGACGGTGAAGGTCTTCTCGTCGACGACCTGCAGGCCCTTGAGCTTGTCGGTGGCCGGCTTCTTGTCCTTGCCCGGGGCCAGGTCCTCGGAGCCCTCGATCTTGGCGAAGAACGGCAGGCCCTCGGCCGCGTTGTCCTGGTTGGCGCCCCAGTTCCAGGCGTCGACGAAGGACTGGGCGGTGACCTTCTCACCGTTGTGGAAGGTGTAGCCGTCCTTCAGCTTGATCGTCCAGACCTTGCTGTCCGGGGACTCGATCGACTCCGCGACGCGCAGCTTCGGCTCGTTGGTCTTCCGGTCGTACTCGACCAGGCCGGCGAACAGCTGGCCCAGGACCTCGGCACCCTCGGACTCCGCGGTGTTCTGCGGGACCAGGCCGTGCTGCGGCTCACCGAGCTGAACGGCGATCGAGCCGCCGCCGGAGGCGGCCTTGTCGTCGCTCTTCGAGCTGGTGCTGCAGGCGGTCGCCGCGAGGGCGATCGCGGTCGCCGCGACGATCCACTTGGTCTGGGTTGCACCACGCATGGGGGGATGCCTCCTGAATTCGACTTTCCAACGAGGAGAGCACCGCGGGCGGTTGGTCCGGTCCGCCGTGCCGTCCGCGCTCGTGGTTTCGGCGCGCACCCCTGCGCGTAACCCTTGACCCGAGCCTGACTGCACCCACTATGTGTCACGCACGGACACGAAAGTGACCAATGCCGATCTCAATTAGGTCACATGAACGGTCGGTAAGTTTCGAAAATCGGACATAAGAGACATACTCAGACAGGCATCAACCGGACAGTCGTCATGAATGACGGACTGTCACGTTCGCTCAGCGGACACCTCGGCGTGGTAAGCGCTATTCCGTTTATACGCGCGTCGACAGCGTGGAGTAGTTGAAAAAGTTCGCCCCCCTTCCCATCGGAAAGGGGGGCGAACGAATCCGGCCAAAGCACCGCCGGAAGGGCTCAGAAGGCCTTGATCACGCCTTCTTCGCGCGCGAGGCGGTACGGCCGCGGTCCTTCTGGTCCAGCACGACCTTACGGATGCGAACCGTCTCCGGGGTCACCTCGATGCACTCGTCCTCGCGGCAGAACTCCAGCGACTGCTCCAGCGAGAGCTTGCGCGGCGGGACGATCGACTCGGCGACGTCGGCGTTCGACGACCGCATGTTGGTGAGCTTCTTCTCCTTGGTGATGTTGACGTCCATGTCGTCGGCGCGCGAGTTCTCGCCGACGATCATGCCCTCGTACACCTCGGTGCCCGGGTCGCAGAAGAGCACGCCGCGCTCCTGCAGGTTGGTCATCGCGAAGGCGGTGACCACGCCGGCCCGGTCGGCGACCAGCGAACCGTTGTTGCGGGTCGTCAGGGTGCCGAACCACGGCTCGTGGCCCTCGTGGATCGAGTGCGCGATGCCGGTGCCGCGGGTGTTGGTGAGGAACTCGGTCCGGAAGCCGATCAGACCGCGGGACGGGACGACGAACTCCATCCGGACCCAGCCCGAGCCGTGGTTGGACATGTTGTCCATCCGGCCCTTGCGGATGCCCATGAGCTGGGTGACGGCACCCATGTGCTCCTCGGGCACGTCGACGGTCAGACGCTCGACCGGCTCGTGGGTCTTGCCGTTGACCTCCTTGGTGACCACCTGCGGCTTGCCGACGGTCAGCTCGAAGCCCTCGCGGCGCATGGTCTCGATCAGGATGGCCAGCGCCAGCTCACCGCGGCCCTGCACCTCCCAGGCGTCCGGGCGCTCGGTGTCCAGGACGCGCAGCGAGACGTTACCGATCAGCTCGCGGTCCAGGCGGTCCTTCACCTGGCGGGCGGTGACCTTGCGGTCGACCCGGCCGGCGGACTTGGCGTCCGCGCCCTTGCCGCTGCCGCCCCGGCCGACCAGCGGCGAGGTGTTGGTGCCGATGGTCATCGAGATGGCCGGCTCGTCCACCGTGATCAGCGGCAGCGCGATCGGGTTCTCCGGGTCGGCCAGGGTCTCGCCGATCATGATGTCGGCGATGCCGGCGACGGCGCAGATGTCACCGGGGCCCGCCACCTCGGCCGGCTTGCGGGTGAGCGCCTCGGTCATCAGCAGCTCGGAGATGCGGACGTTCGAGATGGTGCCGTCGCGCTTGATCCAGGCCACCGTCTGGCCCTTGCGCAGCTCGCCCTGCTCGACGCGGAGCAGCGCGATGCGGCCGAGGAAGTTGTCGGCGTCCAGGTTGGTGACGTGGGCCTGCAGCGGGGCGTCCGCGTCGTAGGTCGGGGCCGGGACGTGCTCCAGGATGGTGGAGAAGAACGGCTCCAGGTTGTCGCTGTCCGCGGGAACGGTGCCGTTCTCCGGCTTGGTCAGCGAGGCGACGCCGTCACGCGCGCAGGCGTAGACGATCGGGAACTCGATCTGGTCCTCGTCCGCGTCCAGGTCGAGGAAGAGGTCGTAGGTCTCGTTGATGACCTCGTCGATCCGGGCGTCCGGACGGTCGGTCTTGTTGATGCAGAGGATGACGGGCAGCCGCGCGGTGAGCGCCTTGCGGAGCACGAAGCGGGTCTGCGGCAGCGGGCCCTCGGAGGCGTCGACCAGCAGGACGACCGCGTCCACCATCGACAGACCGCGCTCGACCTCGCCACCGAAGTCGGCGTGGCCCGGGGTGTCGATGATGTTGATGGTGATCGGCGCGCCACCGTCCTTGGGGTGGTACTTGACCGCGGTGTTCTTCGCGAGAATGGTGATGCCCTTCTCGCGCTCCAGGTCGTTGGAGTCCATCATCCGGTCGTCCAGCTGCTGGTGAGCGGCGAAGGCACCGGCCTGCTTGAGCATGGCATCGACCAGGGTGGTCTTGCCGTGGTCGACGTGAGCGACGATGGCGACGTTACGGATGTCGTTGCGCGTGGGCATGCCTAGCGGATTCTCCTGGAATCGTGGGTTAGAGCGCCCGGCTGCGTGACGCGCACTTGCGACCCCTGTCGGCCGCCACCACCCGTTCCGCCTGCTACTACCGGTCCACCCGCCGGGCAGGACATGCCACGGCTTCCTCCTATGGTACGGGGAACCGCCGAGCTCGGCCGAAACGGGCATCACGGGCGGGATCAAGATCACAGCTCGGTCACTCACCCTTCCACCCGGTGTTCCGCCTCCGCCAGGCTTCGGCCGTGATCCACCACCTCCGCTCCGTCCTTCCCCGGATCGTCCTCGTCGCCGGCACCGTGGTTCTGTCCGCCAAGGTCGACCACGGCCTCCCGCCGTGGACCGCGCTCGGCTTCCTGATCGGCACCCTGCTGGGCCAGGAGCCGCTCTCCGACCTCTGGGTCCTCCTCACCCACCGGCTGGGCGGGGGGCGGTTCCTCGGCGTCTCCTACGGGTGCGGGCGGGTGCTGTGGCAGGGAACGGTCGCCGGGGTCCCGGTCAGCCTGGGGCTGCGGCCCACCGGCGGCCCGCGCCTCGACTGGGGCCTGCTGCCCGTGCGGGCCCCGAGGCTGCGGCTCTGGGCCTGCTCGGTCGGCCGGCTCGCCGTGCACGGCGGTCTCGGAGCCTGGCTCGCGCTTTCCTTCACGGGGGCGGCCCGGGGCATCGGGCTCGGCTTGCTCTCCACCCTCGTTCTCCTCGTGCTCCTCGGGGCGCCGTCACCGCTCAACTCGATCTGGGCCGTCCTCGTCCTGCCCTTCCGCCCCCGGGCCCTGGAGCACCACCTCTGGTCGACCCGCGACATCACGGCCGAACGGCTGCTGTGGCGCGGCCGGATCCCCGAGGCACGCGCCGTGCTGGACGGGCCCGCCCCGGCCCGGGCGGTTCGCACCCGCCTCACGGCCGCCGGGGTGGCGCTCGCCGAAGGCCGCCACGACGAGGCCGACCGGATCATCGGGCTGGCCCTGGCGCAAGGCTGCGACCCGCGTGAGGCGCACGCCGTCGCCGCCGCGGTGATCGTGTGCCGCAGCGACAGTGGGGAGCTGACCCCGGCCACGGCCGGTGCGCTGCTGGCCCCGGTCCTGGAGGTGTTCGGCCACGACGAGCGGGCCAAGCTCCGCCACGTCCAGGGGGCGGCCGATCTCGCGCGCTTCAACGGCGATCCCGAGGCGGCCGTCCGCGCCGCCCGCCGCCACGCGGTCGACGCCCGGCTCTCCCCTCACTGGCGGGCTCACGCCGGCTGCACGCTGGCCGCCGCCCTGATCGCGACCGGGAGGCCCGAGCGGGCCGGGGAGGCTCTCGCCCGCGCCCGCCGGGAGTGCCCCGGCCTCACCCGGATCGCCGACGTGGAGCGGATGCTGGAGCGGCCCGTCGAGGTCCGCTAGCCCGCCGCCCAGCCGAGGTCCTGGAGGCGGGGGCGGGCCAGGCCCCGGATTCCGGCGCCGACCAGGCCGTCGCGGACCGCCACCGCCTCCGGGCGCTGGAAGAGCGGGACGGAGTGGCCCAGCTGCCAGATCCGCGCGTCGGTCTCCTGGAGCAGGGCGCGGCGGGCGTCCGGGTCGGGTTCGGCGGCGGCGAGGCCGAAGAGGCGGTCGATCTCGTCCGTCCCGGCCCGCGCGTAGTTGCGGCCGGCCTCCGGAGCGCCGTCCGGGCCGGGGCGGGGCTTGGCGTAGACGGGCCGCTGCTCGTCGGCCGGGGCGGGGCCGGCGGGCCAGGAGAACAGGGCGAGGTCGTAGTCGCCGGTGGCCAGGTGGTCGCGCAGGACGGCGTCCGCCGGCGCCTCCACCACCTGGACGGCCGCCCCGATCGCGCCGAGGTCCGCCGCCACCGCGTCGGCCGCCCGCCGGAGGGTCGCCGAGCCGACCGGGACCAGCAGGGTGAGCGCCAGTTCACGGCCGTCCCGGGCCCGGGTTCCGCCGCTCGCGGGGCGCTTCCAGCCGGCGATGTCCAGCATCCGCCCGGGATCGGCGACGCCCAGCGCGTCGGAGTCGTCCCGGTAGCCGGGCTGGTCGCCCGCCAGCAGGTGGTGGCCGAGCGGCGCGGCGGGCAGTCCGAACGGGGTCAGCGCGGCGTCGGCGGCGTGCCGTCGGTCGACTCCTCGGGCCAGCCCGCGGCGCAGCACCGCGTCGGTGAGCGGTTCGCGGGCGGCGTTCAGGGTGAGCTGGGCGAGGCCGGTCCCGGCTGCCCGGTGCAGGGTGACGCCGGGCAGCGCGGCGGCCCGGCGCAGCGCCTCGGCGGTGTCGGGCCCGGCGTGCTCGACCGCCGCGGTCAACGGGGCGAGGTCGAGCCGGCCCCGGGCCAGCTCCTCGGCGCGGTGCTCGGGCGGGACGGCGAGGAACTCGATCCGGTCCGCCTTGGCCGGCTCGCCCCACCAGAACGGGTTGCGGACCAGGGTGGCCCGGCCGCCCGCCGGGTCGTAGCCGTCGACCAGGAACGGGCCGGCGGTCGGGTGGGCGGTGCCGCCGGGCAGCGGGCGCTCGAAGGCGGCGGGGGTGGCGGTCTCGGCGGCGGGGTAGAGCGGGCCGAACAGGGCCCGCCAGTCGGCGCAGGGCTGTCGGAAGGTGACGCGGACCTCGTGCGGGTCGGCACCCTGGGTGATGGAGTCGACGGCCTCGTACCCGGCGGGGCGGGCGGCGGTGGCGGCGGAGCCGGCGAGCGCGGCCCGCTGGGCGATGAAGTCGGCGGCGGAGAGCGGGGTGCCGTCGCTCCAGACGGCGTGCGGGTTGAGGTGGTAGGTGA
Source organism: Kitasatospora sp. NPDC057965 (assembly GCF_042887135.1). Taxonomy (NCBI): domain Bacteria; kingdom Bacillati; phylum Actinomycetota; class Actinomycetes; order Kitasatosporales; family Streptomycetaceae; genus Kitasatospora; species Kitasatospora sp. NPDC057965. The sequence continues at coordinate 83,381 of NZ_JBHVPZ010000008.1, read as the reverse complement.
CCACCTGGGGCAGCCGTCCGGGCGGGGTGGACTCGACGGCGGTCAGGTAGTCCGGGTCCGGCGTCCACTCGCCGTGCGCGTCCGGCCGGAACAGCGCCGGGTAGAGGGCGTGCGCGAGCAGCGCGGAGTCGGCGGTGGCGGCGCCCTGGTAGGCGTTCAGGGTGGCCGGGACGGCGTCGACGGCCCAGCGCAGGGTGCCGCCGTCGCGGACGGCGGCCCGGTCGACCGGGCGGACGTCCCCGGTGACGACGGCCGGGGCGGGCGGCGCGGGGTCGGGGGTGCGGACGGTGCGGGCCGGGTCGGGGCCGCCGAGGCAGCCGGCCGTGGCACCGAGGGCGAGCAGCAGCGCGGCGGCTGCGACGGGGAGGCGGGCGCGCATGGCGGCCATGGAACGCCGCCCCCGCTCGCCCGACGACCCCGACACGGCGGGCCACCGGGGACAGCACCCGATCGGCGGTACCGCCGATCGGGCCCTACAGGCCCAGCTCGAACCAGACGATCTTGCCCTTGGGCGTGCGCCGGCTGCCCCAGCGTTCGGCGAGCAGGCTGACCAGCTGGAGCCCGCGGCCGCCCTCGTCGGTCTCGTGGGCGCGCCGCTGCCGGGGCTGGGCGTAGCCGTCGTCCCAGACCTCGCAGACCATGGTCCGGTCGCGCAGCAGCCGCAGCCGGATCTCGCCCCGGCCGTGCCGCAGCGCGTTGGTGACCAGCTCGCTGACCAGCAGCTCGGTGGTGTCGACCAGCTCGTCCAGGCCCCGGGCGAGCAGCCAGCTGCACGCGAACTCGCGGGCCTTGGCCACCGAGGTGGGCTCGGGCGGCAGGAACCACTGGCCGACCGCGTCCGCCGGAAAGGCGTGCACCTTGGCCATCAGCAGGGCGATGTCGTCCTCGCCGTGGTGCGGGTTGAGCTCACCGAGGACGTGGTCGCAGAGGTCCTCCAGGCCCTTGCCGCCGTCGGAGAGGGCGGTGCGGAAGGCCTTCAGGCCCTCGTCCAGCTGGTGCTTGCGGCTCTCCACCAGGCCGTCGGTGTAGAGGCCGAGCACGGCGCCGTCCGGGAGGGTGAGCTCGACCTCCTCGAAGGGCTCGCCGCCGACGCCGAGCGGCAGGCCGGGCGGGACGTCCAGCATCCGGGCGGGCTCGCCGGGGCCGAGCAGGACGGGCGGCAGGTGGCCGGCGTTGGCGAAGGTGCAGCGCCGGGTGACCGCGTCGTACACGGCGTAGACGCAGGTGGCCAGGTAGACCTCGCGGGCCTCCTCGTCGGCGCTGGAGGTGAGCCGCCCGTACGGGTTGGACCGGCCGGTGGGCGCGGTGTCGTCGCCGAGGCCGCGGGCGATCTCGTCGAGCGCGGAGAGCACCTCGCCGGGTTCCAGGTCGAGCATGGCCAGGGTGCGGACGGCGGTGCGCAGCTGGCCCATGGCGACGGCGGCGCGCAGACCGCGGCCCATGACGTCGCCGATGACCAGGGCGGTGCGGTTGCCGGGCAGCGGGATGACGTCGAACCAGTCGCCGCCGACCTCGGTGTTGTTGTTGCTGGGCAGGTAGCGGCAGGCGATCTCCAGTCCGCTGGCGACCGGGTTGCCCGGGGGCAGCAGGCTGCGCTGGAGGATCAGCGCGCGCTCGTGCTCGCGGCGGTAGAGCCGGGCGTTGTCGATGCAGACGGCGGCGCGGGCGACGAGCTCCTCGGCGATGGCGACGTCGCGGGCGTCGAAGGGCTCGCTGCCGATCGCCCGGGAGAGCTGGACCAGGCCGAGCACCTGGTCGCGGGCGACCAGCGGGACGATCAGGGTGGAGCGCAGCAGCGGGTCGGGCCCGGGCTCGGGGACGACGCTGCGGCCGGTGCGCAGCGCCCGGGCGTGCGGGGAGCGGCGCGGGTAGCAGAGGGTGCCGCCGGCCTCGGCGATGGGCAGGCCGGTGACCGAGCCGAGCACCGAGGAGGCGCCGCCGACCACGCTGGAGACGGCGACCCGGCGCAGTTCGCCGCTGCCGTCGGTGAGCACGGTGTCGCCGAGCCGGCCGGCGGTGGGCACGGTCTCGCCGGAGAGCAGCGCGGTGTAGAGGTCGACGGTGGCGAGGTCGCAGAACGGCGGGACGACGACATCCAGCAGCTCCTTGGCGGTGGTCTCCAGGTCGAGGGTGGAGCCGATGTGGGCGCTGGCCTCGTTGAGCAGGGCGAGGTTGCGGCGCACGCCGTCGGCCTCGCGTTCGGCGACGTGCCGGCTGGTGACGTCGGAGACCTGTCCGGCGACGCCCATCGGCTGGCCGGCCGCGCCGTTGAGGCGGTAGAGCGAGACGGCCCAGAGCCGGTTGCCCTCGCGGGTCGGGACGGCGGCGTGGAAGCGCAGGTCGAAGACGGGCTCGCCGCTGGCGAGCACCTTGCGCAGGGCGGCGGTGAGCCGGTCGGCCTCGGAGCCGGGGAAGATGTCGTGCGGGGTGAGGCCCTCCAGGTCGGTGGGGGCGAGGCCCATCCCGGAGGCGAAGGCGTCGTTGACGCGCTGGAGGCGGAGCCGGTCGTCGAAGAGCACGAAGCCGGTCGGCGTCTGGCCGAAAACCGCCTCGGACGCGGCCAGATCCGTCTCGATCCGGCGGAGCCGGCCGAGGTCGACCGCGAGACAGGTGGCGCCGGCGGTGGGCAGCGCGCTGTCCGGCATGAGGTAGAGCTCGGCGAGGCCCTCGCCGCCGTCGGCGTGCCGGTACGGGGTGGTGCCGACCCACTCCTCGCCCGCCAGGATGCGTTCCAGCCGGGCGCGGCCGCGCCGCCAGAGCTCACGGGGGACGAAGGTGGTCACCGGGTCGGCGCCGACCGCCTCGGCGGCGGGGACGCCGAAGAACTCGGCCGCGCGCTCGCTCCACTGGCTGATCCGGCCGTCGGGGCCGATCGCGAAGGTGGCGACCCGGATGTAGTCGTAGAACGAGCCCGGATCCCCGGCACCCCACCGCTGCTCCTCGGCCGTCGGCCGCGGGGCGCGGGCCGGTACGGGCAGCTGGTGGGCAGGGGCGGGCCGGCGTTGGGCGCCGGCCTGCCCGGGTACAGCGGCATGACCGCTGCTGCTCGGCGCATTGCGCGCCGGGGTGCTGTTCACGGACCGACCCCTCCAAACCCGCGACCGTCCGGATGTCGAGAAGACCGAGTATTCATCATCGAGGGGTACGTTCACACGCCCTCAACATCACAACATCAGATCGGGCGAAGGTTTTTGTCCTACCGCCCGCGCAACCACAATGCCACGCTCGCGCCCCCTGCCGGAGCGCGCGCTCCCCCACGGGCTCCCGATGGCATATGCAGCGGCGTTCTCCCGGACGGCCCGTCCGCCGCTCAACCGCCGGACAACTCCGCCTCGGGGGTGCCCGGCAGCGCCTGCTCGAACCAGACCACCTTGCCCATCCCCTCCGCCCTGGCCCCCCAGTGCAGGGCCAGCAGGTCCACCAGTTCCAGCCCGCGGCCGCCCTCGTCCGCCTCGGCGGCGTGCCGCTCGCGCGGCGGGTCCGGCAGCGGGTCGGAGATCTCCACCAGCAGCGTCTCGCCGAGCGTCAGCCGCACTCCGATCGGCGCGCTCGCGTACCGGACGGCGTTCGTGACCAGCTCGCTGACCAGCAGCTCCGCGGTGTCGGTCAGCTCCTCGACGCCCCACTCGGCCAGCGTCGCGCGGACCAGCCGGCGGGCCCGGGAGACCGCGGTCGGCTCGGCGGGCAGCGTCCAGCCGGCCGTCGGGGTGCCGGCCTGCCCGTGGCCGAGCCGGGCCAGCAGCAGCGCCACGTCGTCCGGCTCGCGGCCCTGCTCCATGGTGTCCAGCACCGCCTCGCAGGCCGCCTGGATGGACGCGTAGGGCTGCTGGAGCACCGTGATCAGCCGGTCCAGGCCGACGTCCAGGTCCTTGTCCCGGGACTCCACCAGGCCGTCGGTGCACAGCGCCAGCAGGCTGCCCTCGGGGATCTTCAGCTCGACGGACTCGAACGGCACGCCGCCGACCCCGAGCGGGGCGCCGGAGGGCAGCTCCAGGATCCGGCCGGCGCCGCCGGGCAGCGGGCCGCCGTTGCGGGTCGGCCCGTCCGCCTCGTTGCCCGGCACCACCAGCACCGGCGGGATGTGGCCGGCCTTGGCGGCGGTCAGGGTCGCCGTGGCCGGGTCGAACACCGCGTAGACGCAGGTGGCGAGCAGCGCCTCGTCCGGCCCCTGGGCGAGGTCGTCGGCCAGCTCGTGGACGTGCCGCAGCAGCACGTCAGGCGGCAGGTCCAGGGCGGCCAGCACCCGGACGGCGGTGCGCAGCCGGCCCATCGTCGCGGCGGCCCGCAGGCCGTGGCCCATCACGTCGCCGACCACCAGCGCGGTCCGGTCGCCGGGCAGCGGGATGACGTCGAACCAGTCGCCGCCGACCTCGGTGCCGCTGCTGCCCGGCACGTAGCGGTAGGCGACCTCCACGCCGGTGGGCTGCGGCACCTGCTGCGGCAGCAGGGTGCGCTGGAGGGTGAGGGCGGCGGTGCGCTCGCGGGCGTACAGCCGGGCGTTGTCCAGCGAGGAGCCGGCCCGGTCCGCCAGCTCGACGGTGAACGCCAGGTCGTCCCGGTCGAAGCCCTCGCGGTAGCCGGCCCGGCTGACCAGCAGCAGGCCGATCACGATGCCCCGGGCCCGCAGCGGCACCACCAGCATCGAGTGCACGCCCAGGTCGTGCGCCGCCTGCATCTTCGGGTCGCCGGCGTAGGTGACGTCACTCAGCTGGTCGGCGCCGGAGAGCAGCTCGGGCACGCCGGTGCGCAGCACCCGGCCGCAGGCGGAGTCCTCGGCGAAGGTGATCCGGGCGCCGCGCCGCAGCATCACCTCCACCTCCGGGCCGTCCTGGACGGAGGCGGTGCCGAGCTGGAGCAGCGAGGTGCGGCGGTCGTGGCCGTGCCGGGGCAGGTCGTCACCGTGCGCGACGGCCTGCAGCAGGATGACGGCGGCGTGGTCGGTCAGCCTGGGCACCACCGCACTGGCCAGCTCCTGCGCGATCCGCGAGGCGTCCAGCAGGTCACCGACCCGGGAGCCGAACTCGTTGAGCAGCGAGAGGCGACGGCGGGCGTGCTCGACCTTGGCCACCGCCCGGTAACGCTCGGTGACGTCCATCACGGTGCCGGAGATGCCGAGAACCCGGCCGGAGCGGTCGGTCATCCGGCTGTAGGAGACCGAGCGGTAACCGGACCTGGCGGTGATCGGCGAGGCCAGGGTGACGTCGATGACCGGCTCGCCGGTGGCCAGCACCTGGCGCTGGATCGAGGTGATCTCGTCGGCGGCCCGCTCCGGCAGGGTCTCGCCGGTGGTGCGGCCGACGTGGTCCTCCGCCGCGACGCCGTTCATCTCGGCGAGGGTCCGGTTGACGGCCGTGTAGCGCAGCTCGGTGTCGAGGATCGCGATGCCCAGCGGGGACTGCTCGAACAGCGCGTCACGCACCGCGAGGTCCCGCTCCACGGCCCGGACGGCCGCCGCCGCGGCCAGGTTGACCTGCAGGAACGGGGTGCCGTCGCCGTCCACCAGGAGCGAGATCCGGGCGTCCACCAGCACCGGGGCGCCCTCGCGGTCGCGCAGCTCGGCCGGGCCGGACCAGCGGCCGTGCCGCAGGGTGTCCTGGATCGCGGCCCGGACCCTGTCCACCTGCTCCTCGTCGGGGACCAGCGAGTCGATCCGGCGGCCGACCAGCAGCTCGCTCGGCCAGCCGAGCAGTTCCTCGGCGGCCGGACTCCAGAGCACCACGCGGCCGGCGGTGTCCAGGATCGCGACGGCCACCCTGACCACGTCGAAGAGGCTGCCGCTCGCACGGCCGCCGCTCCCGGCGGCGGGGACCGCCCCGACGGCGCGCGGGCCGCCCGGGAACGCCCGCCCGGGGCGGCTGCGCATGCCGGCCGACGGGGCCGCGTCGGGCACCGTCAGCGACGGGGCGGGCTGCATCGGCTGGGCGGACGCCGCCCCCTCGGCCCCGCCCTCGCCCCGGCGGCGCCCGGCCGGCCGCTCCCCGGCCGCCCCGGCCGCCCCGGCGCGGCCGTCGATCGCGCGGTCCGCGCCACGACGCAGCCGGGCGCGGGCGGCGGCGCCTCCGCCGGCGCCCGCCCGTCGCGCTCCCCCGCCGCCGTACCCACTGCTCGACACCGACGGGGCCTCCGGCTCTGCTCGGATCGGCGGGGCCGGCTGGGGCGGCTCACCGATGGTGACGAATAGTGCCGAAAAGTGACATACCCAGCAGGACCAAGGCTATCCCGCCGGTCGCGTCGGCTTTTCCGATTTGCCCGATCCGTCGCCCCCACGCGTCGTTCGCGGGCGCGGGGCGGCGGTTCGGCGGTGCGGACCGGTACCATCCGGGCCGCACCGGCCCGGACGCCCGGCCCGGAGGAGTGCCGGCGGGTCAGGGGGCGGCCAGCAGGCGGGCGACCTCGGGGAGGACCTCGCGGTCGTGCTCCAGCCACTCGACGTCGGCCAGCTCGGCGGGGCCGAGCCAGCGCAGCTCGTCGTGGTCCTGCAGCGGGTGCGGCTCGCCGGAGAGCAGTTCGGCCGCCCAGAGCCGCAGCTCCAGGCCCGGGCGCACCAGCCACGCGCCGGGCAGCCGGGTGAGCGCCCGGGCGCGGACGCCCAGCTCCTCCATCAGCTCGCGCTCCAGCGCCTCGGTCTCGGTCTCGCCCGGCTCGGCCTTGCCGCCCGGGAACTCCCAGCGCCCCGCCACCTCGGCGGGCGCGCTCCGCCGGGCGGCGAGCACCCGCCCCCGGTGGATCAGCGCACCGCCGACGACGATCCGGTTCTCCGCTGCGCCGCCGGCGGACGCCGACGGGTCGATGGTCCTGTCCATGGACGTCGACCTTAGGGGCTGTCGGTCAGTCGCGCGGGCCGCGCGCCTCGGAGGCGCCGGCGGACTCGGCCTCCACCCAGTACAGCTGCTTGTGGCCGCGCGCCTCGAACTCGGCCGCGAGCCGCTCGGCCGCCTCCTGGTCGATCCCGCCGACGACCCGGAAGCGGTTGCCGTTGTCGTCCTGCCGCATCACCCGGTAGGTGTCCATGCCGCTCAGGCTAGGGCCTCAGACCCGGATGTCGGAGGCCTGCTCGCCGGTCGACAGCCCCAGCTCGCCGCGGATCTCCACCACGAGCCGGTGGCTCTTGGCGGTCTGCGCCTGCGCCTTCTGCACCTCGTGGTCGAGCGTCTGCTCGTCCGTGGACTTGGCGGCGGCGTCCCAGGCGTTGGCGGCGTCCAGCTGGACCGCGCCCAGCTCGATCAGCTTGGCCTTGGCCCCGCCCGGCCAGTCGGTCCCGCCGGCCGACAGGTCCGTGACCTCCTTGCGGCAGGCGGTGGCCATCGTCTTCGCCCAGGTGCGGTACTTCTCGGGCTCCTCGTCGACGTCGCCCTCCGGCATGCCGGCGAGCGCGCCGTTGTAGGCCTGCGCCGCGTCCAGGTAGGTGCGCTGGGCCTTGGTGAGCTTGCTCCGGTCGGTGCGGACGCTGCCCGTGTGCACCCTCGTCTCGTCCTCGAAGGTGCAGGTCACCCGGCGGTCGTCGGACACCCAGGCGGCCTGGCTCGGGAAGTAGTAGGTCTCCACCACGCCGTCGGGCACGATCCAGGGGTCGAGGGCGTAGTCGTCGTGCACCGGGATGCAGAGCCGCGAGGCCTCCTTGCTGACCTCGTCCCGCCCGGGGTAACGGCCGGGCGCGCCGGCGACGTTGGTGAAGCCGGCGACCTCGCCGTGGTGCGGCGCCGAGCAGGGCACCACGACCACCCAGTAGACGCCCTTGGCGTCGGCGTCCTGCCCGGAGCTGAACGGCGGCCGGTTGAAGCAGTCGCCGGTCACCAGGTCCTCGACGGCCACCGACCCCTTGGGGCCGCGCGGGGAGTCCGCGTACCGCTCCCCCTCGTCCAGGCCGGCCGCGAGGAGGCCGATGAACGCGAACAGGGTGACGACGACCCCGAGGATGCCGGTGATCAGACCGGCGACCGCCATGCCGCGGCCCTTCTCGTTCCGCTTGGGGATCTGGACCAGCGCGACGATCGCGAAGGCGACCGCCAGCGGCCACATGCAGAACAGACCGGTGACCAGCGCGGCGACCGCGAAGCCGTTGGTGACCGTCGGGGCGGGGAGATAGGGGAAACCGGGCTGGAAGCCGGAGTGGGCGGCGGGGGCGACGGCCGCCCAGCCGGTGGCGCGCGGCCGGTCGGGGTCGACGGGCGCCAGCAGCTCGGACGGGGCGGCCCACGGGTCGGCCGCGGGCGGGGCCGCCGCGGCGGCCTGGGCGGAGCCGGGGGCGGGTGTCGCCCAGGGGTCGGGCGCGGGAGCGGCGGGAGCGACGGGGGCGGCGTCGGCGGGCTCGGGCGACACGGCCTCAGGGGTGGTCTCGGGGGCGGGCTCGGACGCGGGAGCGGGCGGCGCGGCGGGCTCCGCGGGGGCAGCCTCCGCGACGGGCTCCGCGACGGCCTCGGGTTCGGCCGCCGGCTTGCTCAACTCGACCCGCTCGACCGGCTCGGGGGCGGGGGCGTCGGACTCGGGCTTGGACACGTACGATCTCCCCCGGCCCGCGGGAGGCGGGCGACAGCTCGGCAGGACGACCCGCGGAGCCCGCGGGCGGATCGCGGCGGGCCGTCGGGAATGGGAACAGGCGCGCGACTCTACCGGATCTTGTGAAACATCCGCGCACCTTTTCCCCGCCGCACGAACCATCCCCTCACCGCACGGTCACGCCCGTGTTCAGCGCCGCGCCAGCACCTCCCCGTGCGGCATCGCGAACCACCCGTCCCCGGCCGCCGCCCACTCCCGCCAGCCGGCCGCGATCCGGGCCAGTTCGGCCTCGTCGGCATCCCCCCGCGCCACCGCCGTCCGCGCGATGGCGGAGCCCGTGATCCGGTCCGCCCACAGCCCGCCCCACCACGCGCGCTGATCGGGCGTCGCGTACGTCCAGGTGCTCGACGTGGCGGTGACGTCGGTGAAGCCGGCCGCCCTGGCCCAGGACAGCAGCCGCCGCCCGGCGTCCGGCTCGCCGCCGTTGCGGCGGGCGATCCGCCGGTACAGCTCCAGCCAGCGGTCCAGTTCGGGCACCTCGGGGTACCAGGCCGTGGTCGCGAAGTCGACGTCCCGGACGGCCACCACGCCGCCCTCGGCGGTGACCCGGCGCAGTTCGCGCAGCGCGCCGACCGGGTCGGCCACGTGCTGCAGCACCTGGTGGGCGTGCACCACGTCGAACTCCCCCTCCGCGTAGGGCAGTCGGTGCACATCGGCGACCTCGAACGCGACATTGGACAGGCCCCGCCCGGCGACGTACGCGGCGGCCTCCTCCAGCACCTCCACCGAGGTGTCGGCGGCCACCACCCGGCCCGTGGGTCCGACCAGTTCGGCCAGGTCCGCGGTGATCGTGCCCGGCCCGCAGCCGATGTCCAGCACGGCCTGCCCGGGCCGCAGCCGGTCGCGCAGGTACGCGGCGGAGTTCTCGACGGTCCGTGAGCGGTGCGAGCGCAGCACGGACTCCTGGTGGCCGTGGGTGTAGACGGCGGGTTTCGGTGCGGTCATGGTGACGCCCCCTCGGGATCGACCGGTTCCTCGACGCCTCCGACGCTACCCCTCGTCCCGCATTTCAAGAAGATTCGTCTCACATTTCGACCACCATGCCGACGGGGACAACAGCGGCCCCCGCCCGGGCGACAGAGGTCCGGACGGGGGCCGAAAGCTCGGCGGCAGCGCCTAGTTGAGGGTGAACCAGGTGGTCCGCGACTTCTTGAACTCCGGCTGGGCGAGGTCCTTCGCCGCGATGCCGTCGTTGTACAGCACGGCCGAACCGTCGTCGGTGATCAGCTGCACCCGGGCACCGGGGGCGCCGAGGTCCGGGATGTCCGCCACGGCCTCCCAGCCGCCCGCGTCGGAGGTCGGCAGGTCGAGCACCTTCACCGGCTGCGAACCGGGCCGGCCGTCCCAGCGGTAGAGCGCGTACGGGTCGGAGTTGTCGTCCGCCGCCCAGGAGCCGGCCACGATCAGGTACTGGCCGAGCGCGTTGCGCCGCAGGTCGCGCACGGAGAGCCCGCCCAGGTCCAGCTCGATCGGCTCGCCGAAGGTGGCGTGCGAACCGCCGAGCAGCGACGGGAAGTCGGTGACCGGCACGATCAGCGCCCGGCCACCGGTAACCGCCGGGGTGAGCGGCGCGCGGAAGCCCACGTACGCGGTGGTGGTGCTGCCCGGCGCGAACTCCAGGCCCTCCACGTTGAAGCCGTTGATCTGCTTGGGCGCCTGCCCGTCCGCCGCGCCGGCCGCGAAGCCGTAGCGGTTGCCGTGCGCGCGGTCCCAGGCGATCAGGTCGTCGCGCAGCCCCCGGTACGAACCGGCCGGCGACAGCTGGGTGGTGACGCCCGAGCCGGTGACGGTGGTGGCGAACACGGTCTGCCGGTCCGGCTTGACCACGCCGTCCTTGTTGTTGCCCAGCGAGCCGGTCCAGTAGATCGTATCGCCGACCCGGGTGGCGGCCTCGATGTCGATCTCCTTGGAGACGCCGAGCGCGGCGGAGAAGTCCCAGGTGCGGACGGGCGCGCCGGAGGCGTTGCGGTCGTACAGCCGCAGCACGTTGGACTCGTCGTCGGCCACCACGATGTACCCGTTGCCCGCGTCCACCGCCGCGGAGGCGTCGCTGGAGCCGGTCAGGTAGCGGCTGTCCGCCGAGAACTGCACCGCCGGCGAGGCCGCGTAGTGCAGCGTCTTCGACGCCGTCCTGCCGCCGAGCCCGGTGACCTTGACGGTGAGGTCGGTGTAGCCGACGCCCTGCGCGGCGACCGCCAGCGTGCGCGCGGAGCCGGTGCCGGCGACGGTGACGTCGGTGGTCCGGGCCACGGCGGTGCGGGTGCTGGCGGTGGCGGCCACGGCGAGGTCGGAGGCCGCCGCGCCGCTCTGGGCCACCGTGACGGTGACCGTCGGGTCGCCGGTGGCCCCGACGGCGCCGGACAGGTAGGCGGCGGAGAACGTGATCGTCGGGGTGCCGTAGGTCACGGCGGCGGCGGGACCGACCGGCAGCGCCAGCAGCGGCAGGGCGACGGCGACGACGGCCGGCGGCAGCAGGCGGCGGGAGGGACGGGACACGGTGACAGCCCTTCGACGTGGTGGGCGGTGCGAGGTCCGGACCAGGGTGGGGCCCGTCGGCGAACGCCGCCCCGACGGCAGCGGGCCGCCCGGCGAACAGCAGCCCTCGTGCGGCCCGCGCTTTCGCCGGCGCCGTACCGTGGACGGGCAGCCGCCTCACAGAACGGTCCCCGCCATGCCCGCGCCGCGCCCCTTCGTCCTGCTGAGCGCCGCCATGTCGCTCGACGGGCACCTCGACGACGCCTCCCCCGAGCGGCTGCTGCTCTCCGGCCCGGCCGACTTCGACCGGGTGGACGCCGAGCGGGCGGCGAGCGACGCGATCCTGGTCGGCGGCAACACCCTGCGCGCGGACAACCCCCGGCTGCTGGTCAACGACCCGGGCCGGCGGGCCGCCCGGCGCGCGGCGGGCCGGCCGGAGCACCCGCTCAAGGTGACGCTCAGCGCGAGCGGCCGGCTGGAGCGCTCGCTGCGGTTCTGGCACACCGGCGGCGAGCGGCTCGCCTACACCACGGACGGCGGGGCCGCCGTGCTGCGCCCGGAACTGGACGGGCTGGCCGAGGTGGTGGCGCTGGGCCCGGCGGTGGAGCTGGGCGCGGTGCTGGACGACCTCGGCGCGCGCGGGGTGCGACGGCTGATGGTCGAGGGCGGCAGCGGGGTGCACACCCAGTTCCTGGCCCAGGGGCTGGCGGACGAGCTCCAGCTGGTGGTGGCCCCGCTGCTGGTCGGCCAGGCGCGGGCGCCGCGGTTCGTCGGCCCGGCGGACTTCCCCGGCGGCCCGGCCCGGCGGATGCGGCTGCTGGAGGCCCGTACGGTGGGCGATGTCGTCCTGCTCAGGTACGCCCCGAAGGAGCCCGCCCCGTGACCGACCCGCGCCCCGCCGACCTGGCCCTCCTCCGCCGGGCCGTCGAGCTCTCCCGCCGCTGCCCGCCCTCGGAGACCGCCTTCTCGGTCGGCGCCGTGGTCGTCGCCGCCGACGGCACGGTGCTGGCCGAGGGGTACAGCCGCGAGACGGACGGCCACGACCACGCCGAGGAGGCGGCGCTCGGCAAGCTCCCGGCCGGCGACCCGCGGCTGCGCGGCGCGACGGTCTACAGCTCGCTGGAGCCCTGCGGGCAGCGCGCCTCCCGTCCGGTGCCGTGCGCCGAACTGCTGATCGCGGCCGGCGTCCCCCGGGTGGTGGTGGCCTGGCGCGAGCCGTCCACCTTCGTCGCCGAGACCAGCGGCGCCGCGCGGCTGATCGCGGCCGGCATCGAACTGGTGGAACTGCCCGAGCTGGCCGAGGAGGCCCGCGCGGTCAACGCGCACCTGTTGGGGTGAGACCGCTCGAAGCGCGGGGCGATCTTTTGTATCCTTAATGAACAATACACTTCACTCACCTGCGTCACGCCCGCTCGCCCCGCGCCCCCTGGAGCCGCCCGATGCCCTCGACGATCTTCACCCCCCGCGCCCTGCTGCTCGACATGGACGGCACCCTGGTCAACTCCGACGCCGTGGTCGAACGCTGCTGGCACCGCTGGGCCGAGGAGTACGGCCTCGACCCGGCCGAGGTGCTGCGCGTCGCCCACGGCCGCCAGGGCCACACCACCATGGCCGTCCTGCTCCCCGACCGCCCGATGGAGGTCAACCTCGCCGAGAACCGGCGGATGCTCGCCGCCGAGAAGGCCGACACCGACGGCGTCGTCCCGGTCCCCGGCGCCCCCGCCTTCCTCACCGCCCTGGCCGGCCTCCCGCACGCCCTGGTCACCTCCGCCGACGCACCGCTCGCCCGGGTCCGGATGGCCGCCGCCGGCCTCCCCCTGCCGCCGGTCCTGATCACCGCCGAATCCGTGGGCGCCGGCAAGCCCGACCCCGAGGGCTTCCTCAAGGGCGCCGCCGCCCTCGGCTTCGCCCCCGCCGACTGCCTCGCCTTCGAGGACTCCGAGGCCGGCATCGCCGCCGCCCACGCCGCCGGCGTCCCGGTCATCGGCATCGGCCCCCGCGCCGCCGCCCACCACCCCACCGCCCACGCCACCACCCTCGAATCCCTCACCATCACCCCGGGCCCCGCCCCCACCTTCACCGTCACCCTCATCTGACCCCCGACGCCGGCCCCGACGACAGCGCCCCGCCGCCGGCGGGCGAGCCGGGCGACGGGGCGCGGCGGGCGACAGCGCAAGCGGGCCGGACTCCGGGGAGTCCGGCCCGCTCGGCACGCGGCGGTGGCCGGGTCGAACTCGCAGTCAGCCATCAGTAGTGGTAGCGGGCGGCCAGAACGATGATCTCCCGGTCCGTCACCAAGTAGACGAGGCGGTGCTCGTCGTCGATCCGCCGGGACCAGGCCCCGGGCAAGTGGTACTTCAGCGGCTCGGGCTTGCCGATGCCGGTGAACGGGTCGCGCAACACGTCCTCGATGAGCCGGTTGATCCGGGCGAGCATCTTGCGGTCGCTCTTGGGCCAGGAGGTGTAGTCCTCCCAGCCGGTCTCCTCGAAGACGAGCCTCACGCGGCACCCTTCTCGCCATCCGCCGCGTCAGGGTCGATGAGCTCCCGCTCGGAAAGCCCCATGCCACCAAGGGCGTTCTCGTACGCCTTGAGCAAGCGGCGGGCGTTCACCGGCGAGCGCAACAGGTAGGAGCCTTCACGCAGGGCGGCGTAGTCCTCGGCCGAGACGAGTACGGCGTTCCCGTGCTTGGAGACGATCTCAATAGCCTCGTGATCGTCGTTGACCTTCTTGATCAACGGGAAGAGAGCCTTGCGCGCCTCGCTGGCAGTGATCGACATCGACTGAACTCCCTCCATGACTGGTACCACATAACGTACCACTCAAGTGGATGCGACGAGCCGGAGAAGTCAGCGCCAAGTCAGCACGGAAAAGGGATCGGGGCCCGCCTCATGGGAGGCGAGCCCCGTCCGACCTGCGCATTCGACAGATCGATCTACCTCAAAGCAATGAAACGATCACACGTTGAAGCGGAACATCGCACGTTGGACCTCCCGCCCAGTGCTCCCAAGGGTTCCGGTGTCTCCGCAGGTCACCACTCACCACGGAGTCACCACGCCGCCAAGTGGTCACCACTCAGGCCACCGCACGAAGGGTGACCTTCGGGCGCAAGGCGGCCTGCATCACCTGACGGCAGCGCTCCGGCGCTTCGGCGGTCAGATGGCCGTAGATGTCAGCCGTGATCTTGATGGACCGGTGACCGAGCCACCGGCTCACTTCGAGGATGGGCACGCCACCGGCAAGGGCCGTACTGGCGAAGAAGTGGCGGAGCGAGTGAGGCGTGTAGCCGCTGCCTTCGAGCCCGGCGGCCTTGAGTGCCTTGTTCCAGTGGTAGCCGAAGGTCGAAGCGGTCGGGATGTACCCCTTGCCGCGCTCGCGCGGCGAGAACAGCACTTCGACGCCTTCCACGGTCACCGTTCCCCAGTGCTCAACGTGAGCGTCGATCTCGTCAGCCAGGAACGGAGCCACAGGAACATCCCGGTACTCGTCCGCCGTCCGGTGCTTGAGCGGCACCAGCCTGGTACGGCAGCCCTTGGTGTTGGCCTTGCTGCTGATCTGCCGACGCAGACGTACGAAGCCGTCACGCTTGCACTCGGCCGAGAAGCCCAGAGCCTCGCTGATCCGCAGCCCGGCCCCGGCCATCAGCCACACCGCCAGCTGGTACTGCGGCGATATGGCCGCAGCGATGGCGTTGACCTCAGCCAGCGTCGGAATCTCGTCCGGGTCCACGGCGTCCGTACCGGCCTTGAGCGGCTTCAAGCCCTTGCACGGGTTCTCGGGGATGCGCTTCTCATCCACGGCCGCGCCCATCATCGCGGACAGCACGCCGAGCCGATCGTTCACCGTGGACGCCGCGAGCTTCTTGGCCATCGTCGCCTGCAACGCCTTCACGTCCGCCAACGTGAGACCGAGGATGGTCTTCCGGCCGAGCGCCGGTATCAGGTGGTTGTCGATGAACCCCTGGTAGTTCCTCCGGGTGGACTCGTTCACCACGTGCCGCGACAGCCAGTCCGCCGACCATACGTGCACCGGGACCTTGCCCCGCTCCGGGTCGAGGAACACTCCCTCGTTCTTGTCGCTCTCCACCTTGAGCGCGAAGGCGTCGGCTTCCTTCTTGAGCCGGAACGACTTCTCACGCTTCCGACCCTGCCTACCTCCCGGCTCCCGGTAGCGGACGGTCCACGGGTGACCGCACTTCGGGGTGTTGCACTCGCACTTCTTCAGGACACTTGCCACTGATGTACTCGCCTTACTCGTGAATCAGATCTTCGGTGACCCTGCCGGTCAGCCGGCCGCCGGAGGATCGCCGAAAGCCGCCAAGAACTCTCTTGCCTTGTCGGTGAGTTCGAGCCCGTCGGCCGCCAGAAGACCGCGACTCCGGGCACGCTTCACGCGCTCGGACATGGTTGCCTTGCCGACACCCAGCCGATCGGCGAGAACCTGTTGCGGGGCGCTGGCGCCGGTGGCCTTGATCCTCGCCAACTCAGCCGCGAGGAGCGCGAAATCCTCGTCCGTAGCGCATCGCTCCGGCACGGGCCAGGGGGCCTCTGGGGATACTTCGGCCACCAGGCGCCGGGCTGTCTGCTTAATCTCGGCGAGCGGCAGACGGCTCAGGAGGGCGGACGGGATGCCGTCGGTCTCCTCCGCCGCGCCCATGGCCTCCTGCGCCGCGCCACCGCCCGCAGCGAGCCACACCTTCATCTCGTACGGGCCACTGAACGGAGCCCCCGGAGAACAGATCATCTCGACCCGCCACGGGCCGTGCTTTTGCCGCCAGACCAGTTCGCCGGTCTCGCGCCGTGACCACCCCGGCGGCAGCGGCTCGGGGCCTGCGCCGGTTGCTGTGAGTGCTTCTGTCATGTGAGAACCATAGGCAGTGAACCTGTCTCGATTCCAGTTCAACACGAGTGAGGTTCCTCATATTGAGCTCAGTTCGCATTGGGTTCAACGCGCCGTAGGGTGAGGGCCGCCGCTGTCACGACACGGCAGCGCTACCCCCGACCAGCCCTGGCCGGCCACCTTCCACCGGAGCACGATGAGCAACCTCATGGACGTACAGCAGGTAGCCAACTACCTGAACAAGCCTCGCAGTTGGGTGTACGAGAACTGGCGCCCCGAGGGCATCCCGTTCAAGAAGATCGGGCAGTCACTGCGGTGCCGACCAGCCGACCTTGAGCGCTGGATCGACCGGCAGGAGGGGTGACGGTGGCAAGCAAACCCCGGTACGCACTCAAGGCGACGTACGACGTCAAGGAGGCTTGGAGTCGCCTCCTCCTCGACGAGTTCGGCCCCGGCGGCTGGATCGCCGAGACGGCCCCGGACTTCAACCGTGAGCACCTTCTATGGGCTCTGTCCCTGCTGCGGCATGTGAACGGCCGAACAGGTGAGGTCTTCATCGGAGACAAGGCGCTCGCCCAGGTGCTCGGCTACACCGGCAACAGCCACCCCGGCACCACTACCCGCCGGACCTTGAAGCGACTCGGACTGCTACACCCCACCGGAAGAGGCAGAGGGAGAGCCGAAGTCGTGCGCCTGTCTGCCCCGGCCTGCCTGGTGAACTCCGAGAAGTACGAGACGCTGCGAGACAGCGTCATCGGTGACCTTGAGAGCCCTTTGATTCCCGCCCCAGCGGGAACTAAGAAGGAAGTAGAAAGAGAAAAGGACGAAGGGAAGAGCTTGGAGGACAAAGCTCCAAGCTCGAAGAAGGAAGAGAAGGGCATGAAGGATCACGTCCGTGATCCATTCTGCGACTGCGGATGCTTCCCTTGAGATCTGCCCCGGCTCTATGGCCGAGGCTTCCTCATTCCCTTCCGGCGTGACCAACACCACGTCTCGCCGCTGCCCGAAATTCGGGCAAGTAACACCTCTCTATAGGTGAGAGAAGGTTCCACCTGAAGTGGAACCCTAAGGCCCCGCCTCTACCGGCGGGGCTTCCTCATTCCCTTCCACGGTGGCCGACGCCACACCTCGCCGGCGCCCCGAATCTAAGTTCGGGGCGCCTCTCTACAAGCGAGAGAAGGTTCCACCCACAGTGGACCCCTAAGGTCCCGCCTCTGCCGGCGGGGCTTCTTTAATTCCCAATCATCTCAACTAGAAGGAGGAATGGATATGTACGATCCGACACGCGCTAAGGCGCGACGAATCGAGATCGGCCTAAGCGTCCGACAGGTGGCCGATCGAGTCGGGGTATCCGAAACCACTGTCTATGCATGGGAGTCTGGAGACCGAACCCCGACGCTTGACCACTACGTGTATCTGGCTCATGCTCTCCGGATTCCGTTCGACGGCCTGATGCGGCAGGCCGAGGAAGCTGGGATGGTTCCTGACCTTCTCGCCGCCGAGTGGTCCCGCAAGAGGACCGCCGATGCTGAGTCGACGATTCGGGATTCCGATGATGCGGATACCCGGCTCTTCGTGGATCAGATCTACGGGAGTCTTCGTTGACCGAGATCACCGTTCCGACGCCAGCCGAGGCGATCCCCGAGGGCATCACCCACCCGGCGACTGAGACCGCCCTTCAAGACGATCTCCGGAGCCAGCTGGAAGCCATTACGGCCGAGCGTGACCAGCTCCGCCAGCAGGCCGAGGAATCCGCCCGCGAGAAGGCCGTGAACGCCCTTCTCGCCGAGCACGGCCTACCGGCCGGCCTGGCCTCCTTCCTCGCCGGAGACGAGGCCACCATGCAGGCCCAGGCCGCCGCGCTGGCCCAGGCCGTGAAGCCAGCCGCACTCCAGTCTCAGCCGGTCGAGGCTCTGCGCTCCGCCGGACAGGCCCCGGACAGTCCTGCCGCGCCGAGCCTTGGAGCGCTCATGTACGGCGCTCGGGATCGCCATACGAGTCCGGTCATGTCCGATGCCCGGAACCGATACTCCTACCATTCCAGCTAAAGGATTCTGAATGCCGCTTTCCACTGGTAACGCCAACCGCTCTGCAATCTCGACCGCCGTTCTGACCGGCGGTCTCGAAGCACTGACCAAGCGTCTCGTTCTCCCCAATCTCGTCACGCGGCAGGGCATCGCGGACTTCCAGCCGGCCCGGGGGAAGACCGTCCTCGTGCGAGTTCCGACCGCGCTCAAGGCGAAGCGGCTCCCGCAGGGTGGAACGGTCGAGGATTCGCCGCTTGTCGAGACTGAGATTCCGGTGATTCTCGATACGCACTCGTACAGCTCCGTGAAGGCTGACAGTTGGGATATCACCGTAAACCTGGAGAGCTTCGCCCAGCAGGTGTTGGCGCCGCAGGTCGACGCCGTCGCTGAGGACGTGGAGCTTCGCGTTGCTACTGAGCTGAACCGTTTCGTTGTGTCGGATGGAAAGACTGATCGTGATGGTCAGGGCCAGCTCATTCCGGCGGCGATCGAATGCGACATGAAGAGCTTTCACGCCGCGCTCGTGAAGGCTGACAAGATTCTGAACAGCAACAGCGTTCCGCTGTCCGGTCGGGTCCTGGTCGTAAACCCGGACTTTCGTGAGGTGATCCTGAACGACCCGTCGTTCGTCAAGGCGGCCGACTTCGGAAATGCAACTCTCATCCAGCGTGGCGGGAGTGAGCGCGAGAAGATGCTGATGGGCGAGATGATCGGATTCACGGTCTACCTCTCGAACTTCGTCACCGGCACTGTCGCCTTTGTCAAGGAAGCCGTCTGCCTGGCGACTGGCGCCCCTGAAGCGCTCCAGTCCGCCGGTTACTCGGGGAGCCTTTCCAAGTCGGGTTACAGCCTCCGCTACACGAAGGGTACCGACATGAATACGCTGTCCGAGCGCTCGGTTGTCGATGCCTTCTCTGGTGCAGTCATCTTCGATGCCCGGCGTGCGATTGGTATCCGCGCCAAGGCTGTCTGACGACTCCAGGTTCCTCCGGCCGGTCCTCCTTTATCGGGGGACCGGCCTTTCGTCTTTGCACAGGGAGGTCATTCAATGGCAGGGGAATGCAGGCGCTCGGGGTGCCGGTTCGGGAGGAGGCGGGACGCGAGGGGGCGCGGGTGGAAGCACTATTGCTCGTGGGGGTGCCAGAGTTGGGGGGAAGTCCGGAAGGGGGTAGCTTCGGGGGCCTATGCCGATCCCATGGGGCGGAGGGAAGTCGAGTCAAGGCTTCGAACCATCGGTGTTCTACTCGACATCCGCACTCATCGCGATGATGCACTACCACACAACTCATTCATCTTTCTCAATGAGAATAGTCGAGAGCTTCGCGCCTCGAATCAATCGCCTAAATGATTCATCGTTCTCGTTCCTTGTATTCGACTCAATGCATGACGTGCATTGGTTCAACCATCACCAATTCGATTCGTTGTTGATCGTTCGTTCCTGTCGAGTGCGTTCGACTCGTCATCGTCGCTCGCCTGTCCAGCCGGGCCGCTCCCGGCCTGCGTCGCGGGTGACTCCCGCCCTGGGGAGTACCTCCTCCTGGCCTTCTCGGGGACGGCTATGGCTGAGCGAAAGCCTCGCTGTACAGGATGTCAGGTTTCGGCCAGCCGGGCTGCTGGCCAGGGTAGATGCCAGCCCATGCGTGGGCGCGCGTGAACGGGCGCGTGTACGCACGCGAGGGAGTCGTTCCCCAGGATGCCCCGTGCAACGGCCCACAGGGCCGGTTGCGTGGTGACGGTCGAGGAACCCCCGTCGAATCACCCTGACGACTTCTCCCGTCACCTTCAGATCTGACCTTTGAAGGGATTTATGACTACCCCTGCGGCCGGTATGCCGGAAACCGTCAACCAGGCCCGAATATGGGAGCGAGTAAAGCGCCGATATGCCGATTCTGGCCTCTGTATTGGCTGTGCCGGCCAGGCTGCCTATGGGCATCAACTCGGATTCGCTCGAATCCATCCGCCGTGCGAATCATGTGCGCCTCTGGTCGCGTCATTCCCAATCGACTCCGGGCATGGGTGGCGACGAATAGCCGATCCCACCCGCCGGACCCCGCGGAAGCACTGGAATTGATTCGCAACGGATTCGACAATGGCCAGCGTCGGGCCAGGCTGCCCGCCGATTGGCCGCAGCGGCGCCTTATCGTCCTCGCCCGGGATCGCTACCTCTGTCGTGCCATTCGGGCCGACACGGGCCGACCGTGCGAGGCCCCGGCGAATCAGGTGGACCACATCCGCCGGGGTGATGACCACGGGTACGCGAACCTGCAAGCGCTCTGTCAGTACCACCACGCCAGCAAGACCGGCAGCGAGGGCGGAAGGGCCGCCAGCGTCGCCCGCAGCAAGCGGGCCAGGCTCCGGCCGCCGGAGCGGCATCCAGGCGCCCTGTAGGCCCGCCTGGGCGTGCTGGTGCCCCGGCCGTCCGCTCCGGGGGGAACGGCGGACAGCCGAGGCGGTCGAGGGCGGCCTACTCGCCCGGGTCGGGACCGGTGTAGGCCGGGGAACGGAAGATGCGGCGGAACGCACCGCGCCCGTGGTGCTGGTCGAGCCAGCCGGTCAGGCCGGACAGGTTGCCGCTGATCATGGCGGCGACTATGAGCCCGTGCAGGGTCTCCGCGTCCGCGCCGCCCATCTCGGTGAGGAAGCGCTGATACCGCGCCCCGACACCGTGTTCGTAACCGGCCATGGCCAGGTGGAAGCGGGTGGCAATACCGGGCTCGGCGTGATCGAAATCGGACGGCTCCAGCCGCCCCGTGGTGTCGCGGAACGCAAGCCGATCGGGCGGTGCGATCCGATCGGCCAGACCGAGGCCATCGGCCACCGTGGCGGCGATCGTCCGGGCCTCCCGGTCGGTCGCCCCCTCCATGATGATGCCCAGGTTGGTCGTGGAACCGGCGTCGTCCTTGTCCCTCGCCGAGTACGTACGCCCTTGGGAATCACGCCAGTTGATCCCGTACCGGCTCCGAACCACCTGCCCGCCGTGGAGCCGGTATTCCCGGAACGACCCCCAATGCAGCGCATCATGCGCGTAGCTTCGGAGGAGGTCGAGCGCCACCAGTTCCGGCGACGCCAGCCGGGGATCACTCAGCCGCCCGTATCGGGTGATCACCGACGCCAGTTGCACGTGCCGGTAACCCTGGTTCGGGTGGTGGAACCCGCCGAACGCGTCGGGCTGGGTCGAGCGCACTCCGACCCACACCCGATCAATCGGCAACAGCTGGTGCAACCCCAACTCCCGGTAACGGTCGGCCAGTAGAGCCGCCCCGCGCCGAAACACCTCCCGCGCCGGCTCGTCCGCCCAGGTGTCAAGCACCCAGTGCAGCAGGCTGAAGGTCGTGTGGGGGTGCGCCTGGTCCAGGGCGGCCGTCGCCCGCCGCCCTGCCAGCAGATGCGCCAGCTCGGCACGCTCGGCCAGATCCCCCGCCAGATGCTCGTTCGGCCCAAGGCACGAGGGTGTGAGCGAGCGACCAAGGGTCAGAAGCGCTGACGACTGATCAGCTGCCGGTGCGAGTCCTGCATCCCCTCGGGGAGATTGTCCGGCGAGAACCATCGAGCCTCCAAGATCTCAAACGAAGCGACCTTGATCCGTCCGCTGACGTACAGCGCCTCGTAGGCGACTTCGACGCGCAGCTTGTATCCGCTCTTGAGGTGCGCCAGCTCGCACACCTTCACCGTGAGCCCGGTCTCTTCCTTGACCTCACGGATGATCGTCTGTTCGAAGCTCTCGCCCTTGTTGGCGTAGCCGGTCGGCAGACCCCACTGCCGACCCTCCGGCCACATCCGGTGCTTGAGCAGCAGCACCCGGCCTTCCTCATCGCGGACGATGCCCGTGACCCCGACCATGAACTTCGAGTGCCACAGCCACAGAACGCGCCACTGCATCGGCCCCCGGATGATCCGCCAGAGCTTCGCAGCGATCTTCTTCATGGGTTTCGCCCCTTCATCGGTGGCCACTCCCGCGCGCCGCTCGCACGGTCGGCCCACACTCCCGCACACCACCCCACCGACACCAAATCCCGTGATCATCAGACCAATTGGGATGGCGTCAGTGCTGGTGCCGGTGCCGCAGACGCTCCGAGCGCATGACCGCTTGTCGGGTCCGCTCGACAGCCACCTGATCGCACATCTCCAGGCCGGTGGGCGGCTCGGCCGGCGCCTCGATGTAGAGGTCGAACAGCAACCAGTCGGCATGCTCCGGCAACGGCTTCTTGCGCTGCTCGGCGCGGACGCGGGTGGTACTCACCGCGTACTGCTTGCGGGTATCGGCCTGCATCAGCCACAGACGGGCGTGATAGGCGTCGGGGAAGGCCAGCAGCACCGATCGGCCGGACGGGTCCGGCAGCGTGCAGAACTCGCCCAAGACCACATCCCGCAGGACGTGAGACCCCGCAGCCTCCACCACCTCATAGCGCATCACCAGGCCCGGCTTCGGCTCCCCGGGCGCCACCATCAGCTCAAGCGGCGGCATTGCGGGCCGCCCTCTGCTCCGTACACCTCGGAATGGACATGCTTTGCTCCCCTTCGCCTGGCGTTGTGGGCGAGGAGTCAAGCTACGGGATTCAAGCCCGCCATTCCAAATTTATTCACGTAGCTGCATAAATTACTGAGCCGAGCCCCGGAAGTCGTCGGACCACTGTTCGAGCAGGCTCCGCATCTCCCCGCCAAAGAGAGCGAATCTCTCCATAGTCGCGAAGGCTTCCAGGTGCATCGCCACGTCTTTTGAGTCCCTGAGAGCCAGAACACCACTGGTTGTTTCGATGGTGACCAAGGATGCGTCATATACCGTGAAAGTGTCCATCGGCGCCACCGGCATAAGCCCCCTCAGAGGGATCACACCGAATCGGACATTGGGAAGCCGTGACACGGAGACGAGTCGATCGAGTTGCATCGCCATGGCCGGCGCAGGGATCAATGGCCACCTCACCGCCATTTCCGACAAGAGAAACGTGAACTTCTTGCTGGTGTCATAGAGGACTTCTTGACGACTCAGCTTCCGCGCAATGAGCTTGCTCTGATCTCCGTCAAGGTGAGCAAGGCTGGCCTTGATGTATTCGGGAGTCGAGAGGAGCCCCGTAATCATCGACAGCAGGAAGAACCTGAACTCCGCAGATGATGACTCCAGGCCGGCAAGCTCTTGTTGCTTGTGATGGAGCCCCTTCCGCCGGAGCGCTCGGAGGCTCTGCCAGTCGGTGTTCGCCAGGCGGGCAAGCTCTGTGACTCTGGCCAGTACCTCCGCCGGGGCCTCCAGGGTGCGGAGGATCTGTTCCACATCCACGAGACTCGCGGGGCTCTTCCCGTTCTCAATCCTGGAAATCTTGGACTGAGACATGTTGCAGCGCGCAGCGAGCCGGGCCCCTGAGAGCCCGGCTCGCTTCCGCAGTTCTTTCAGTGTTGCAGCCAGTTCCTGTTTCGACTGACCCAGCTGCTCAGGGCTGAGCGTCACGACCTGACGTACTCCAAGAACGGGACTGATTCCGCAACGGCCACCCGCTGATACTCGACAAACGGGGCTGGGTCGCCGCCGAAGAGCTCGCGGCTGATCTGCGTTCCGTCCGCCCTGTAGTTCATGAGAACAATCTTGGACTGGTCGAACATCCAGAAGTCCCGCACTGACGGAAGTGGGTTTTCCCTGTCGGTCACGTCAAGGATTCGAATATCCTCGCCAGCCCTCACGTGATGCCGATAGTAGTACTCGAATTCGAAGCGAAGGTAGTCGGAGAGCGGACGGGTAACAATGTGAACGCGACCGACGCGCTTTCCCTCGGCTGTCCACTGCTCTACTTCGTCCATCCACCCGGACCTGTAGTCCTCGGGCGAGCTTTCTCCAGCCAGAAAGCGTGCCAGCTTCTCCGCTTCCTGCGGCATGGTGTAGGTGGGCAGCGTTTCGAGCCGCCACGCCTCCGACTGCATGGAATCGAAGCACTGATTCCAGGCATCACCAGCCAAGAGCACGGAATGCCTCCCGCAGCGTTTCCTCAGGGATCTCAACCAGGCCCTCACCCGACGGCGGGGTGAAGGCGTTGGCCAGGTCGCCCTGGACCAGGAACGATCCCTTCGCCGTGCGGTAGACGTTGGGGCAGTCCTTCTCCCCGCACGTACCGTTGCCGTTCCCGTTGCCGGTGTTGGTCAGGCGGGTCAGCTCTGCGCGATCAGACATGTCAAGCCTCCTTGTCACAAGCCAGGTTGACGAACTAACAGTCAAGCTAGAGGTGCCAGGGGCAGGCCGTCTATGCAAGAACGCGACTATGCACGTCATTGACTAAGGATCATGGTCAGCTCAGTACTGCGCTGTCCAGCTTCGCCAGAACCTCAGCAGGCCACGGACCCGGCTTCCAGTCACCGTCGAAGTGAGTCACTACGCCATCGCGCTCGTGAAGCTCGCCGATGATCGGAACCTCAGCCCTGACAGAGAAGGGCCCGATCCTCACCTGATCGACGTCTTTCCAGCCGAGGGCAAGCTGCGCGAAGGCGCGGGCCTGTTCCAAGGTGCCTGCACAGTAAGACCCCGCAGGCGACCGACTCCGATCCGCCTGGGACTCGGTGACAGCCTCGAAGTAGATCTTGTGGTCATCAAAGCTCATGCTCACGAGGCTACCGGCAGGGTGCGAACCTGGGGGTTGCGGCCAGTGGGCACCCGACAGCAAGGCGGACGGGAAGATCACCTCCACGGTCAGCTGAGAGGCCGTCAGATAGGTCACCACCAAGTCACCACCACGCCGAGGAACACACAGAAACGGCCCGGAACACTCCGAAGAGTGACCGGGCCGCATGGGCTCTGACCTGCTTGTTTGCAGCTATCGACCTGGGGTGATAGAAGCCCCGCCGTTATGCACTAGACGTTGAAGCGGAACTCCACGACGTCGCCGTCCTGCATGATGTACTCCTTGCCCTCGATGCGGGCCTTGCCCTTGGCGCGGGCCTCGGGGAGGGAGCCGGTCTCGACGAGGTCGGCGAAGGAGATGACCTCGGCCTTGATGAAGCCCTTCTGGAAGTCGGTGTGGATCACACCGGCGGCCTCGGGGGCGGTGGCGCCCTTCTTGATGGTCCAGGCGCGGGCTTCCTTGGGACCGGCGGTGAGGTAGGTCTGCAGGCCGAGGGTGTCGAAGCCGACGCGGGCGAGGGTGGCGAGGCCGGGCTCGTCCTGGCCCATCGACTGGAGGAGCTCCAGGGCCTCGGCGTCCTCCAGCTCGATCAGCTCGGACTCGATCTTGGCGTTGAGGAAGATCGCCTCGGCGGGGGCGACCAGCGCGCGCTGGGCCTGCTTGAAGTCCTCGTCGGACAGCTCGTCCTCGTCGACGTTGAAGACGTAGAGGAAGGGCTTGGCGGTCAGCAGGTGCAGCTCGCGGATCGGGGCGGTGTCGAAGCCAGCCTCGAAGAGGGTCTTGCCGGTCTCCAGGATCGCCTGGGCGGCCTCGGCGGCGGCCAGGACGGGGGCGGTGTCCTTCTTGAGGCGCGCCTCCTTCTGGAGCCGGGGCAGCACCTTCTCGATGGTCTGGAGGTCGGCCAGGATCAGCTCGGTGTGGATGGTCTCGATGTCGTCCTTGGGCGACACCTTGCCGTCCACGTGGACCACGTCGGGGTCGGTGAAGGCGCGCACGACCTGGCAGATGGCGTCCGACTCGCGGATGTTGGCGAGGAACTTGTTGCCCAGGCCCTCGCCCTCGCTGGCGCCGCGGACGATGCCCGCGATGTCGACGAAGTCGACGGTGGCCGGGAGGATGCGCTGCGAGCCGAAGATCTCGGCGAGCTTGTTCAGCCGCTCGTCCGGGACGCCGACGACGCCGACGTTGGGCTCGATGGTGGCGAACGGGTAGTTGGCCGCCAGCACGTCGTTCTTGGTCAGGGCGTTGAACAGGGTCGACTTGCCGACGTTCGGCAGGCCGACGATTCCGATCGTGAGCGACATGAAGCGCAGTCCCGTGGGCTTGGAGGAGTTGGGCCGGCCCGGACGCCGGACCGATCCCCCAGTCTACGGGCAGCAGGTCCACCGTCGGCCGCCCCGGCGGCGGCGGTGCAGTTGAGCGGCGGTCACACCAATACGCCGTCCGGGGACACGGACCAAGCCCCGACGGCCCATTACACAGTGTGGCGATGATCGGACCGTACGTTGGGTGGGTGGAGCAGAGCATCCGTACCCAGCCGCCAGGGCCCAGACGCCGACCGCCGAACGG
Organism: Kitasatospora sp. NPDC057965; assembly: GCF_042887135.1. Taxonomy (NCBI): domain Bacteria; kingdom Bacillati; phylum Actinomycetota; class Actinomycetes; order Kitasatosporales; family Streptomycetaceae; genus Kitasatospora; species Kitasatospora sp. NPDC057965. The sequence goes on along the minus strand of NZ_JBHVPZ010000008.1, from coordinate 57,316 downwards.
CGCGGCCGGGGCCGCCGTCCCCGGGCCGGGCCGGGCCCGCGAGAGCGCGGGGGGATCGGCCGTTCCCGCCCTCAGGGCCAGGGGGAGAACCGCCGGGAAGGCCGCGGGCAACGCCCCCGGCAAGGCCTCGGCCAAGGCCGCCGGACGGGGCGGCGGCTCGGGGTCCCGGCTACGCGCCGTGTCCGGCCCCCCGGAGCGGCCCCGGATCACCGGGCGGCTCTACGGGCGGCGGCGCAGCGGCCGGCCGGCCCGGCTGACCGCGGTCGGCACCGGGGTGGTCGCGCTGACCGCGACGGTGGCGGTGGCCGGCCTGGACCGGCTGGCCTTCGGCGGGCTCGGGGTGCTGTTCGGCATCGGCTACCTGCTGATCTGCTTCCAGCTGGCGGTCCGGGTCCGGTACGCCGACCTGCTGGCCGCGCCGATCAGCGGGCCGATCGCCTTCGCCGTGGCGCTGCTGGCGTTCGGGCCGGTCACCTCCACCGGGGTGACGGCGCAGGTGGTGGCGCTGGCGACCAACCTGGCCGGCCGGGCCGGCTGGCTGTTCTCCGGCACCGGACTGGCCGCCGTGATCGTGCTGGCCCGGTTCGTGGCCCAGCGCCGGATCCACCGCGCGCGCTGAGGACGCGCCCGGGGAGCCGGCACGAGGGAGCGGCGGGAGGCCCCGGGGGTTCAGGCGGTGGCGCGGGCCGCCGCCATGGCCGCGCCGACGATGCCGGCGTCGTTGCGCAGCTCCGCCGGGACGAGCCGCGCCCGGCGCTCGCGCAGCAGCGGCAGGAACTTCTCGTGCTTGCGGCTCACCCCGCCGCCGATCACCACCAGTTGCGGCGAGAACAGCATCTCCACCAGGTCCAGGTACTCGTCCACCCGTTCGGCCCACTGCGCCCAGCTCAGCCCGTGCCGCTCCTTGGCCGCCGACGAGGCCCGCCGTTCGGCGTCCTTGCCGCGCAGCTCCAGGTGGCCGAGCTCGGTGTTGGGCACCAGCACGCCGTCCACGAACAGGGCGCTGCCGATGCCGGTGCCGAAGGTGAGGACCAGGGCCACCCCCGCCTGCCCGCGGCCGGCGCCGTGCGCGGTCTCGGCGAGGCCGGCCGCGTCGGCGTCGTTGAGCACCACCGCCGGCAGGTCGAGCGCCTCGCGGAACAGGCCGGCGGCGTCCAGACCGACCCAGCCCTTGTCGACGTTGGCGGCGGTCCTGGTGTGCCCGTCGACGACCACGCCGGGGAAGGTCAGGCCGACCGGGCCCCGGTGGCCGAAGTGGCGGACCACCTCGCAGACGGCGTCGACCACGGCCCGGGGGTCGGAGGGCTGCGGGGTGAGGACCTTGTGCCGCTCCTGCGCGAGCGCGCCCCGGGCGAGGTCGACGGGGGCTCCCTTGATGCCCGACCCGCCGATGTCCACACCGAATACCGCCGTCATGACGACCGCCCTCCGCCGAAAGTTCTCCACAGGCCTGTGCACGACCACGGGCCCTGTGCACAGAACCTACGAGAACCCGCCTGCCCCCGCACAGCGGAGGACCCGGCACCCGAACGGGCCACCGGGTCCTCCGCCGGAACGCGGGAAGGTCCTACAGCTTGCCGGCGGCCTCGGCGCGCAGGTCGCGGCGGAGCTCCTTGGGCAGCGAGAAGATCAGGTGCTCCTCGGCCGTCTTCACGATCGAGACCTCGCCGTAGCCGCGCGCGGCCAGCCACTCCAGCACGCCCTCGACCAGGACCTCCGGCACCGAGGCGCCGCTGGTCAGGCCGACCGTGCCGACGCCCTCCAGCCACTCCTCCCGGATCTCCTCGGCGAAGTCCACCAGGTGGGCGGCCTTGGCGCCGTACTCCAGGCCGACCTCGACCAGCCGCACCGAGTTGGAGGAGTTCTTCGAGCCGACCACGATCAGCAGGTCGGCCTCCGGGGCCAGCTGCTTGACGGCGACCTGGCGGTTCTGGGTGGCGTAGCAGATGTCGTCGCTGGGCGGGCTGACCAGCAGCGGGAAGCGCTTCTTCAGCTCGCCGACGGTGGCCATCGTCTCGTCCACCGAGAGCGTGGTCTGGGACAGCCAGACGACCTTGGACTCGTCGCGCACCTGCACCCCGGCGACGTCCTCGGCACCGTCCACCAGGTGGATCCGGTCCGGGGCCTCGCCCATCGTGCCGATGACCTCCTCGTGGCCCTCGTGGCCGACCAGCAGGATGTCGTAGCCCTCGTCGGCGAAGCGCACGGCCTCCTTGTGCACCTTGGTCACCAGCGGGCAGGTGGCGTCGACGGTGGCGAGCCTGCCGGCCCGGGCCTCGTCGTGCACCGAGGGCGCGACACCGTGGGCCGAGAAGACCACGATCGAGCCCTCGGGCACCTCCTCCGTCTCGTCGACGAAGATCGCGCCCTTCTTCTCCAGGGTCTGCACCACGTACTTGTTGTGGACGATCTGCTTGCGGACGTAGATGGGGGCCCCGTACTGCTCCAGGGCCTTCTCCACGGCGATCACGGCGCGGTCGACGCCCGCGCAGTAGCCCCGGGGGGCGGCGAGCAGGACACGGCGCTGCGCGGTGTTGGAGGACATGGCTCCATCGTACGGGCGGAGCGCAGCCGCGCCGACGCGAGCGGCGTTCCCGTCGGAACCGGTCACGGGTGCTCAAATGTGGAAGCTATGAGCGAGCGAGTCGAGCGGGGCGAGCCGGGCGGCCGGGACGGACGGGGCGGGCTGCGGCGCAGCCTGGGCGTGCGCGATCTGGTGGTGTACGGACTGCTGTTCATCGCCCCGATGGCCCCGGTGGGCGTGTTCGGGGTGCTCGACGCCAAGAGCCACGGGGCGGTCGCCGCGGTCTACCTGGTGGCCACCGTGGCGATGGGGTTCACCGCCGTCTCGTACGCCCGGATGGTGCGGGCGGTGCCGCAGACCGGTTCGGTGTACGCCTACGCGCGGGCCGGGCTGGGCGACGCGGCCGGGTTCACGGCCGGCTGGATGGCGATGCTCGACTACCTGCTGATCCCGGCGGTCGCCTACCTGTTCTCCGGCATCGCGCTCAACTCGCTGGTGCCGGACGTCTCGCGCTGGGTGTGGACGGCGCTCGCCGTGCTGCTGACCACCGGGCTCAACCTGGCCGGGGTGCGGACGGCGGCGACGGTGGGCCTCGCGGTGCTGGCGATGGAGCTGGTGGTGCTGGCGGTGTTCGTGGTCGCGGCCGTGGTGGTGCTGGCCAGGGACGGCGCGCAGCGCGACTGGGCGAGCCCGTTCACGGCGGTCGGCGGTTTCTCGACGGCCGCCGTGCTCTCGGCGGTCTCCGTGGCCGTGCTGTCCTACCTGGGCTTCGACGCCATCGCGACCTTCGTGGAGGAGGCGGTCGGCGCCTCGGCGGCGGTGGCCAGGGCGGTGCTGTGGTGCCTGGTGCTGTCCGGCGCGCTGTTCGTGGCGCAGACCTATCTGGCGGCGCTGCTGGAGCCGCTCGCCCCGCAGCAACTGGCGGCCGACCCGGCGGCGCAGGGCTCGGCGTTCTACGACACGGTGGAGGGCTCGGTCGGGCACTGGCTGCACGTGCTGGTCGCGGCGAGCAAGGCGATCGGCGCGGCCTTCGCGGCGCTGGCCGGGCAGGCGGCGGCCGGGCGGCTGCTGTTCGCGATGGGCCGGGACGGACGGCTGCCGCGCTTCCTGGGCGCGGTCGACCCGGGCTCGGCGGTGCCGCGCCGGGCGCTGCTGGTGTCGGCGGCGATCACCATGGCGGCGGCGGTCTGGGCGGCGAACCGGGACGACGGGCTGGACCGGCTGACCTCGGTGGTGAACATCGGCGCGCTCACCGCGTTCACCCTGCTGCACGCCTCGGTGGTGGGCTGGTACGCGGTGAAGCACCGCTCCCGCAGCCCGCTGACGGACGTGGTGGTGCCGGTGCTGGGCGTGGCGGTGATCGGCGCGGTGGTGGCCGAGGCCTCGGGCACCGCGCAGGTGGTGGGGCTGGTCTGGCTGGCCGTCGGACTGCTGGTCCTCCTCGGCCGGCGGGCTTCCGCTGTCGGCGGACGCCGATAGCCTCGTGGGCATGGCCAACCCCAGTTCCCCCGAAGCGCCGCTCCCGGTCGGCAAGGTCTCCGCGCTGATCGGGGGCTGGGTCGACCGGCTCGGCGCGGTCTGGGTGGAGGGGCAGATCACCCAGCTCAGCCGGCGGCCGGGGGCGGGCGTGGTGTTCCTGACGCTGCGCGACCCGCAGGCCGACGTCTCGCTGACCGTGACGTGCTTCCGCTCCGTCTTCGACCAGGTCGCGGACGCGGTGCAGGAGGGCTCGCGGGTCATCGTGCACGCCAAGCCGGAGTGGTACGCGGCGCGCGGCCAGCTGTCGCTGCGGGCCGCCGAGATCCGGCTGGTCGGGCTGGGCGAGCTGCTGGCCAGGCTGGAGCAGCTGAAGCGGCGGCTGGCCGGCGAGGGCCTGTTCGCCGCGGACCGCAAGAAGCCGCTGCCGTTCCTGCCGCAGTGCGTCGGGCTGGTCACCGGCCGAGACTCGGCGGCGGAGCGGGACGTCCTGGAGAACGCCCGGCGGCGCTGGCCGGCGGTCCGCTTCGAGATCCGCAACGTGCCGGTGCAGGGCGTCAGCGCGGTCGAGCGGGTGAGCGCGGCCGTCCGGGAGCTGGACGAGCACCCCGAGGTGGACGTGATCGTCGTGGCCCGCGGCGGCGGCAGCGTCGAGGACCTGCTGCCGTTCTCGGACGAGGGCCTGGTGCGGCTGGTCGCGGCCGCCCGGACGCCGGTGGTCAGCGCGATCGGCCACGAGCCGGACCAGCCGCTGCTGGACTTCGTCGCCGACCTGCGCGCCTCCACGCCCACCGACGCCGCCAAACGGGTGGTTCCGGACGTCGGCGAGGAGCTGGCCAAGGTCCGCCAGCTGCGCGACCGGGCCCGGCGGCACGTGCTGGCCCGGGTGGAGCGCGAGCAGCACGGGCTGGACGGCGTGCGCAGCCGCCCGGTGCTGGCCGCGCCGCAGCGGATGCTGGACGGGCGCGGCCAGGAGGTGGACGGCCTGCTGGAGCGGGCCCGGCGCACGCTGCGCCACCGGCTGGACCACGCGCAGAGCGACCTCGGGCACACCCTGGCCCGGGTGGTGGCGCTCTCCCCGGCGGCCACCCTGGAGCGCGGCTACGCGGTGCTGCAGCGGGGCGACGGCACGGTGGTGACCGATCCGGCGCAGGCCGCGGCGGGCGAGGCGCTGCACGCCCGGGTGGCGGGCGGCGGCTTCGACGTCACGGTGGCCGGCGGCTGAGCGGGCGGGCCCGCGGGGCGGTTCGCGCTGTCGGTGCGGGCCCCTACGCTGGCTGCCATGGCAGATCAGGAGCAGGACGCGACGGCGTCCCCCGTGCAGACCCCGACCCCGGACGACGCGCTCGGCTACGAGCACGCCCGGGACGCGCTGCTGGAGGTGGTCCGGCAGCTGGAGAACGGCGGCACCTCGCTGGAGGAGTCGCTGGCGCTGTGGGAGCGCGGCGAGCAGCTGGCGAAGGTCTGCCAGCGCTGGCTGGACGGCGCGCGGGCCCGGCTGGACGCCGCGCTGGCCGCCGAGGAGGGAGCTCCGCCGCAGGGGTGACGCGCGGGGGGGTGAGACAGGTCACAGTGAGTAGGGGAACAGTTGAATGTTCATCTATGTTGGGAGTCAGTGATCGGCCCCGGCCGCTCACCGACAGACGGACCCCACCGTTCCTTCCTCCCCCGAGGTGCACAGACATGACCACCGACGCCCTGGTTCTCGACGCCGCCGCCCAGGACCTGCTGTTCCGCGAGGCCCGCACCGCCAACACCTTCACCGACGAGCCGGTCTCGGACGAGCAGGTCCAGGCCATCTACGAGCTCGTGAAGTTCGGCCCGACGGCGATGAACCAGCAGCCGCTGCGGGTCGTCCTCGTCCGCTCGGCCGAGGCCCGCGAGCGCCTGGTACAGCACCTCGGCGACGGCAACAAGGCCAAGACCGCCTCCGCCCCGCTGACCGCCATCCTCGCCGTGGACAACGAGTTCCACGAGGAGCTGCCGACCGTCTTCCCGCACTTCCCCGGTGCCAAGGACTTCTTCTCCGAGCGCCCGGTCCGCGAGTCCTCGGCCGCGATGAACGGCGCCCTGCAGGCCGGCTACTTCATCATCGGCGTGCGCGCCGCCGGCCTGGCCGCCGGCCCGATGACCGGCTACGACGCCGAGGGCATCAACAAGGAGTTCTTCGCCGACGGCGAGCACTCGGTGCTGGCCGTCGTGAACATCGGCAAGCCGGGCGAGGGCGCCTGGTACCCGCGCTCCCCGCGCCTGGCCTTCGACGAGGTCGTCACCACCGTCTGAGCCCCAGCGCCCCGGACACCGCGAAAGGGCCCCGCACACGGCGTACGGCGTGTGCGGGGCCCTTTCGCGTTCCGGGCTACTTCAGCGCCTGCGCCAGCTCGGCCAGCTCCTCGTAGGAGGCGGTGCCGGTCAGCAGGGTCGTCGCCCCGCCGGACCGCACGGTCAGCGCCCGCGCCTTGGGACCCTGCACCTTCTCCCAGGTCTGCCCGGCGACGTCCACGGTGCCGTCCGGCTTGGCGTCGGAGACCGCCGCCTTGAGCATGTCCTCCGGCTTGGCGTCGCTCTGCTCCACGGCCGCGTACTGGCCGGAGGGGGTGACGAAGCCCAGGTGCCAGGCGTTGCCCTTGCCGTTGCTCAGCTCCGCCGGGTTGTACGTCACCGAGGTGGCCCGCCACTGCGCGGGCAGGCCCTCCGGGGCGAGCAGCGGGTACGGGGCGGCCCGCTTGGCGGAGGCCGCGGCCACCTTGTACTCGACCGTGCGGACGCCGTCGCCGTCCGCGTCGTGCGGCAGGAACAGGTACCCCACCCAGACCACGACGCCGACCGCCAGCATCGACAGGATCATGTCCCGCACCGTCTGCCGGCCCCTCATGCCCTTGCTCTCTCCAGCCACCCCCACATGGTGACTCATGCCGACGCGCGCCCGCCCACCCGGGGTGTCCACGTCCGGGTGAAGGCCTCGGAACCTGCCGCTCCCGTCCCCGCGGGGGGACCGCGCCACAGACACCCGACCCGGGGGCAGATACGATCGCAACACCCTCACCACGGCGTTCGACCAGGCAGTAGTCGGGCGCTCACTGGCCGTCGCGTACAGAGAGGTAACGACGATGACCACGCAGTACCCGCACCACCTGCCCAGTGCCCTGGAGGTCGCGCCGGAGGCTCCCGACCGGAACCTCGCGCTCGAACTCGTCCGGGTCACCGAGGCCGCGGCGCTCGCGGCCGGCCGCTGGGTCGGCCGGGGCGACAAGAACGGCGCCGACGGCGCGGCCGTCCGGGCCATGCGCACCCTCGTCTCCACCGTTTCGATGAACGGCATCGTCGTCATCGGCGAGGGCGAGAAGGACGAGGCGCCCATGCTCTACAACGGCGAGCGGGTCGGCGACGGCACCGGCGCCGAGTGCGACGTCGCGGTGGACCCGGTCGACGGCACCACCCTCACCGCCAAGGGCATGAACAACGCGGTCGCCGTCCTGGCGGTCGCCGACCGCGGCACCATGTTCGACCCGAGCGCGGTCTTCTACATGGACAAGCTGGTCGCCGGCCCGGAGGCCGCCGACTTCGTCGACATCACCGCTCCGCCGGCCGTCAACATCCGCCGGGTCGCCAAGGCCAAGGGCATCGCCGTCGAGGACGTCACCGTGGTCGTCCTCGACCGCCCGCGCCACGAGGGCCTGGTCCGGGAGATCCGCGAAGCGGGCGCCCGGATCAAGTACATCTCCGACGGCGACGTCGCCGGCGCCATCATGGCCGCCCGCGAGGGCACCGGCGTGGACCTGCTGATGGGCATCGGCGGCACCCCCGAGGGCATCATCGCGGCCTGCGCGATGAAGTGCATGGGCGGCGTGATCCAGGGCAAGCTCTGGCCCAAGGACGAGGCCGAGCGCCAGAAGGCCCTGGACGCCGGGCACGACCTCGACCGGGTGCTCTCCACCGACGACCTGGTCAGCGGCGAGAACGTGTTCTTCGTCGCCACCGGCATCACCGACGGCGAGCTGCTGCGCGGCGTGCACTACCGCCAGGAGACCGCCACCACCAGCTCGCTGGTGATGCGCTCCAAGAGCGGCACCATCCGGCAGATCGACTCCACCCACAAGCTGTCCAAGCTGCGGGCCTACAGCGCGATCGACTTCGACCGCGCCAACTGACCCGGACCCAGGGGTCCGAAGGCACGACTCGGCCCGCGGTCTCGGCGAAATCCCCCTTCGCCGAGACCGCGGGCGGTCTGCTCGCCCCCGGCCCGCGCCGGGTCAGCCCGCGATCCGGCCGCGCGACGCCGGCACCCTGGCCGCCTCGCGCAGCTCGGCGTCCCGGCGGCGGCGACGTGCCAGCACCACCCGGCGCTCGGCCGCCGTCAGTCCGCCCCAGACCCCGTACGGCTCGGGCTGCGCCAGCGCGTGCTCCCGGCAGTCCAGCAGCACCGGGCACCGGGCACACACCTGCTTCGCCTGCTCCTCGCGCGACAGCCGGGCTGCGGTCGGCTCCTTGGACGGCGCGAAGAACAGGCCCACCTCGTCCCGCCGACAGGCCGCGGCGGTGTGCCACGGATTGTCCTCACCCGCCGGCTGCGGGGCCGGGCGCCGCTCCAGCAGCTGGGCCGCGACCACCGGCGAGGCGGCGGCGGACGGCCGCGCGACCGGAGACGGGGCGGCCGGCGCGGGGACGGCGGACGAGGTGGTGCGGGACTCGATCGGATGCAGCACGGCCGTACTCCTGACGAGGCTCTCGGACACGGGGAAGCTCGCTCCCCTGCCCAGCTGCGGGCCCCCGTTCACACCCCCGGGCCGGCCTCAGGCCGCCTCCGGTACGCAGCCGTACAAGAAGCGATGTGCCAGAGGAACTACCCCATGCCCGAGCGATTCATGCACACTGCACGCAACCGACTACAGCGTGCACTCGGCGCCATGACGAGTGCCCGGCCGGGAGTCGCCTCCCGGGCCGGGCAGCGGGCCGGTCGTCCGTGCGCGGCTCAGTCGGCGCCGAGCTGCTTGCGCACCCACTCCTTGAGCTTCTTGCCCCGGCGCGGCTTGGCCTCGCACCCGCCGAACACCGCGGTGCCCTTCACCCGCACCACCGGCGCGTACGGGTCGGCCGCGGTCTGCTCCTTGACGTCGAAGCCGCCGAAGATGCCGACGCCGCCGCCGTGCAGGCTGACGTTCTCCGGCACCTTGATCTCCACCCCGCCGAAGATCGCCACCACGTCGATCACCACCTCGGGCGACTCGAACACGGCGTCGGTCAGATCGATCTCGACCCCGCCGAAGATCGCCACGGCCCGCAGGTGGGAGCCCACCCGCCAGCGGCCCTTGCGGGACGAGCCGCCGAAGACCGCCAGCATGGTCGGCGCCTCGTTGCGGGCCGGCAGCCGCACCGGGCCCTCCGGCCGCGGGCCGGCCGCCGGCTCCGGGGCGCCCAGCGGCGGCTTCTCGAAGGAGATCTCGCGGTGCACCGGGAGGTCCCGGGTCAGCGGCACGAGCTCGCCCAGGGTCTTGGCCGCGTAGGCCGCCTCGATCCGCTCGGCGTGCTCCTCGACGTCCAGCCGCCCCTCGGCGTAGGCATCGCGCAGCAGCTCCGCGACCCGTTCGCGATCGGCGTCCGAGGCCCGCATCTCGGCCTGCGCCACCGGGGCGTGCGCGGGCGGTGCGGGCGGCGCCGCCGCGGGCTTGGTCATCGGTACGGGCCGCTGCCCCTGATCGTCCATCCGCTGGTCCTGCGGGTCCTTCGACGGCGAGTTGTCCACGAGGGCAAGCCTAGTCACCGGGGCAAGCCCCGGGTGACCCTGGTCACGCAGGCGGACCTTCCCGCGTGCGGGAAATCGCCGGGTCCTACCCTTGAGGGTGCTTTCGCCCCTCCAGGGTGCTTCGCCGACGCAGCCGGAACACCGGCACAACTGGACACCTAAGGACCGCCCCCATGGCTCCCACGCCGGACTTCGAGTACAGCGACCTGCTCCCCCTGGGCGCTGACCCGACCCCCTACCGCAAGCTCACCTCCGAAGGCGTCTCCACCTTCGAGGCCGGCGGACGCACGTTCCTGCAGGTCGAGCCCGAGGCCCTGCGGCTGCTCACCGCCGAGGCGATGCACGACATCTCGCACTACCTGCGCCCGGCCCACCTCGCCCAGCTGCGCCGCATCCTGGACGACCCCGAGGCCAGCCCGAACGACCGCTTCGTCGCGCTGGACCTGCTGAAGAACGTCAACATCTCGGCCGGCGGCATCCTGCCGATGTGCCAGGACACCGGCACCGCCATCGTCATGGGCAAGCGCGGCCAGAACGTGCTCACCGAGGGCGGCGACGAGGCCGCCATCGCGCGCGGCGTCTACGACGCGTACACCAAGCTGAACCTGCGGTACTCCCAGATGGCCCCGGTGACCATGTGGGACGAGAAGAACACCGGCAACAACCTGCCGGCGCAGATCGAGCTGTACGCGACCGACGGCGACGCCTACAAGTTCCTCTTCATGGCCAAGGGCGGCGGCTCGGCCAACAAGTCGTACCTGTACCAGGAGACCAAGGCGATCCTGAACGAGGCCGGCATGCTCTCGTTCCTGGAGCAGAAGATCCGCTCGCTGGGCACCGCGGCCTGTCCGCCGTACCACCTGGCGATCGTGATCGGCGGCACCAGCGCCGAGTTCGCGCTGAAGACCGCCAAGTACGCCTCCGCGCACTACCTGGACAACCTGCCGACCTCCGGCGACGCGAAGACCGGCCACGGCTTCCGCGACCTGGAGCTGGAGGCCAAGGTCACCGAGCTGACCCAGAAGATCGGCATCGGCGCCCAGTTCGGCGGCAAGTACTTCTGCCACGACGTGCGCGTGGTCCGCCTCCCGCGCCACGGCGCCTCGCTGCCGGTCGCGATGGCCGTCTCCTGCTCGGCCGACCGCCAGGCGCTCGGCAAGATCACCGCCGAGGGCGTCTTCCTGGAGCAGCTGGAGACCGACCCGGCGAAGTACCTGCCGGACACCACCGACGAGGCCCTGCTGGTCAGCGGCTCCGCCGGGAGCGACGACGGCGTGGTGCGCATCGACCTCGACCAGCCGATGTCCGCGATCCGCGCCGAGCTCTCCAAGTACCCGGTGAAGACCCGCCTCTCGCTCACCGGCACCCTGGTCGTCGCCCGCGACATCGCGCACGCCAAGATCAAGGAGCGCCTGGACGCCGGCGAGGGCATGCCCAAGTACCTCCAGGACCACCCGGTCTACTACGCCGGCCCGGCCAAGACCCCCGAGGGCTTCGCCTCCGGCTCCTTCGGCCCCACCACGGCCGGCCGGATGGACTCCTACGTCGACCAGTTCCAGGCCGCCGGCGGCTCGATGGTCATGCTGGCCAAGGGCAACCGCTCCAAGCAGGTCACCGACGCCTGCGCCCAGCACGGCGGCTTCTACCTCGGCTCCATCGGCGGCCCGGCCGCCCGCCTCGCCCAGGACTGCATCAAGAAGGTCGAGGTCCTGGAGTACGCCGAGCTCGGCATGGAGGCCGTCTGGCGCATCGAGGTCGAGGACTTCCCGGCCTTCATCGTCGTCGACGACAAGGGCAACGACTTCTTCCGCGAGACCACCGAGGGCCCGCTGATCACCAGCCTGCGCGTCCGCTCCAAGGAGTAGTCCGCCCCGCCCCATCCCGGCACCACCCCCGCCCCGGCCGCACCACCGCGCCCGGGGCGGGCCCGTTCGGCGGGGTGGGTGAAGGTCCTCGCGGCCCCGCCACCACGACGGGTGGCGCGGGCAGCCGGTCAGGCGCTCAGGCGTCGAAGTCGTACTCAAGGACGTAGGAGGCGGCGTCCAGGGTCATCTCGTTCAGCTCGACGACCTGGCCCTCGTCGGCGAAGGCGGTGCGGCAGATGAGGATGACGGGGGTGCCGGCGGAGAGTTCGAGGCGGGTGGCCTCCTCGGCGCTCGGCATCCGGGAGCGGACCTCCTCGCGGAAGTGCACCGGCTTGGCGCCGATCTCGGCGAGGCGGGCGTAGGTGCCGCCGGGGCCGGTGTCCTCGCGGGTGATCGCGGTGCCCGCGACCAGGCCCGCCGGGAGGTAGGAGGTCGACAGCAGGACCGGCTTGCCGTCCAGCACGAAGCGCCGGTGGCGCACGCACATCGGCGCGCCCGGGTCGACTCCGAGCACCCGGGCCACGTGCTCCGGCGCGCCCTGCTCGGTGACCGTGACCTGGTCGACGACCAGGCTGCGGCGGTCGATGTCGGCCGACCATATCGAGCGGCCCGAGCCCCACTGTCCCTGGGCGAGCCGCTGGATCCCGCGCCGGCGCAGCGGCCGGAAGTCGCGGACGAAGACGCCCGCCCCGCGGCGGGCCTCGGCGATGCCCTCGCTCTGCAGCACCCCGAGCGCCTGGCGGGCGGTCATCCGGGCCACGCCGTAGGTGTCCATCAGGTCGTTCTCGCCGGGGAGCCGGTCGCCCGGGCGGTACTCGCCGGCGTCGATGGCCGCCTTCAGCGTGTCAGCGATCCGTTGGTACTTGGGCTGCTTCTCGCCGTTGCTGCTGCCGACCATCGCCGTCTCCCTCGTCCCTCGCCGGAAATCGTAGGCGCGCCTTCGGTCTGCGGTAAGCCGATAGGACCGGTTCGACCGTTGACATCTCTAGAGATATTAGCTTCTCTAGAGATGCTGGGTAGTCGCCGAGCAGAGCCGAACCAAGCCAAGCCACGACAGCGACCAGGGCCGGCCACCACCGTCGCCGCGCCCGCACCGGAGCAGCAAGGAGCAGCGCGGTGAGCATCCGAAAGCGCGCCGCCGCGGCCTACCGGCCGCGCGTGGGGGAACCGGTCCTCGACACCAGGACCGGGCGTACCGGCATCTACATGGACACCATCGGTGGGGAGCACTACCTCCGCCCGCCCGAGGGCGGCTGCGAGTGGACCGCCCGCCCCGAGCACGTCACCCCCGCGGCCCCGGCCGGCGGCGGGGCGGCCCGCGAGAGCGCCGCCGCGGCCGAGCCGGCCGGACGGACCGGGCCCGCCCGGCGGGCCGGGCCCTCGGCCGCCCACGCGGCCTGATGCCCGCCCCGGCGGGCAAGCGCACCGGCGAGTTCCGGCCACCGGACGCGAACCGGGCCGCTTTCCCGGCGGCCCGTCGACCATCATCGGCGCACGATCAGAATTCCCGAATACCCGTATTTCCCACCTAATCCCCCGCCCCCCACGACGTGCGCCCCGCACCACCGGGACGGCGGAGTGCGGGGCACACGGGTGCTGGATGGGCTACGGGTGACCGGTGATCACACCAGCGGATGCGCCGGTGGCCGTCACGAGGTAGCCGGTGGTCACCACGATCGTCGAGACGGCGACGACCGCGAGACGACGGAGCCTGGTCAAGCGTTCCCCCCTGGAACCGCTGGTACGACGTGCTTACGGGTGGCTGGAGATGACGCCCTGCGGCTCGCGCTCGGTGGCCGCCCCGCCGTCGGCCGGAACCTCGGTCTCCACCACGTACTGGGCCTCGTCGCCGAAGAAGTCGTCCTCCAGGTCGGCCTTCCGGTCGGCGGAGGGCTCGGCGTAGCCGGCCGCGTCGGAGGTCGCGGCGACCGCGCCCTCGACGGCCTCGTCGGCCTGCACGCTCACCGCGGGGGACTCACTCTGGTCGTTGGCCATGCGTGGGCCGCCTTTCGGTCATCAAACAGTGTTCCGCCCCACCGGATTGGCGGGGGCGCGGGCTCAGTATCGTAGGCTTGATTAAATGTCCGATAAACAACGTGCGGCTGACCGTGCCGTCCGGCAGAGTCGGGCCCCCGCCTAAGCTGATGCCACCACAAGGGCGGAACCGCCGAGCGCCCTACCGGGAAATCGACACCAGGCCATCGGGGGACCACATGGAGTTGCGGGAGACGCCGCCCGCACCGGCGCTGCGCTTCCAGGTACTCGGTCCGGTCCAGGCCTGGCTCGACGACAGGCAGCTCGCCCTCGGTTCGCCGCAGCAGCAGGCCGTGCTGACCATGCTCCTGCTGCACGCCGGGCGCCCGGTCACCACGCAGGACCTCGTCGACGGACTCTGGGGCGAGCGCCCGCCCGCCCAGGCGGTGGCGGCGCTGCGCACCTACGTCTCCCGGCTGCGCACGGTCATCGAACCGCGCCGCGAGGTGCGGCGGCCCGCCGAGTTCCTGGTCTCGGTCGCCGACGGCTACGCCCTGCACATCCCGGGCGGGGCCCTGGACATGACGGTCTTCGAGCAGCTCGCAGCCGAGGCCGCGACCGCCCGCAACACCGGTGACCTGGACAGCGCCCACCGGCTGCTGCTCCGTTCGCTCGCGCTGTTCGCCGGCCGCCCGCTCACCGGCGTCCCCGGCCCGTACGCGGACGCCCAGCGGCTGCGGCTGGCCGAGCGGCAGGTCGCGGTCGCCGAGGAGCGGTGCGCGCTCGCCCTCGACATCGGCCTGCACGCCGACGTGGTGGGCGAGTTGAACTCGCTCACCGCCGAGCACCCGCTGCGCGAGCGGCTGCGCGAACTGCTGATGCTCGCGCTGTACCGCTGCGGCCGGCAGGCGGAGGCGCTCGGTGTCTACACCGACACCCGCAAGCTGCTGATCGACGAGCTGGGCGTCGAACCGGGCGCCGGGCTCTCCACCATGCACTCCCGGATCCTTGCCGCCGACCCGGCGCTGACCCTGCCCACCGCGCCCGCACCGCCCGCCGTCGCCCGCGAGGAGGAGCCGGCCGCCCCGCCCGCTCCGGCCCAACTGCCCGCCGATGTCTCGGACTTCAGCGGCCGCACGGAGATGGTCGCCGACCTCTCGGCCGTGCTGATGAACGCCACCGGCCAGGCCGTGGTCGTCACCTCGCTGGCCGGCATCGGCGGCGTCGGCAAGACCACGCTCGCCGTGCACGTCGCCCACCGGGTGCGCGCGGAGTTCCCGGACGGCCAGCTCTACGTGGACCTGCGCGGCGCCGGCGCCTCGCCCGCCGACCCGGCGGTGGTGCTCGGTGACTTCCTGCACGCCCTGGGCGTCACCGACAACCCGGACTCGCTGGAGCAGCGCGCCGCGCTCTACCGCTCGCTGCTCGCCAGCCGGCGGATGCTGATCCTGCTCGACAACGCCCAGGACGCCGAGCAGATCCGGCCGCTGATCCCCGGGGTCTCCAGCTGTGCGGTGCTCGCCACCAGCCGCTCCCGGCTGGCCGGCATCCCCGGCGCGCACCTGGTGGACGTCGAGGAGCTGACCGAGGAGGAGGCGCTGGCGCTGTTCTCCGCGATCGTCGGCGAGCAGCGCGTCGCCGCCGAACCGGAGGCGGCCATGGCGGTGGTGACCGCCTGCGGCTTCCTGCCGCTCGCCGTCCGGATCGCCGCGGCCCGGCTCGCCAGCCGTCCGCGCTGGAGCGTCTCGGACCTCGCCCGCCGCTTAGCCGATCAGCGCCGGCGCCTGGACGAGCTCCAGCTCGGCAACCTCGCCGTGGAAACCACCATCGGGCTCGGCTACGGACAGCTCTCCCCCGCCGAGGCCCGGGCCTTCCGCCTGCTCTCGGTGGTGGACTCGCCGGACCTGCCGCTGTCGGCGGTGTCGGCCCTGCTCGGCGTGGACGAGACCGAGGCCGAGGACCTCGCCGAGGGGCTCGTCGAGGCCAACATGCTGGAGACCTTCTCCGCGGGCCGCTACCGCTACCACGACCTGCTCCGGCTCTACGCGCAGCGGCAGAACGAGCGGGTGGGGGACGTCGAGGAGCAGCAGGCCGCCGTGCTGCGGCTGCTCGACCTGCTGCTGGCGACGGTCCGCAACGCCGCGCAGGCCATCGAGCCCGACGACCAGCTGCCGGAGCCGCTCAACGTGCCCGGCTCGACCGGCATCGCACTGATCACCAACGCGTTCGCCCGGGAGTGGCTCCGGACCGAGACCGCGCTGCTGCTCAGCTCGGTCGAGGCCGCGGTCCAGGGCCCGGGCCCGCTGCTGCGACCCGCCGTCGACCTGCTGATCATCCTCGGCAGTCTGGTGGAGGACCCGACCCACGGGGCCCGCGTGCGCCGCATGCTGGAAGCGGCGGAGCAGAACGCCGGACGGTACGGGGACTCGGCGGCGCTCGCCCGGATCCACTTCGCCTTCGGGACGCTGCGGTCGATCACCAACGACTTCCAGGGCGCCGAGCACTCGCTCCGCACGAGCCTCGGTCTGCAGGACGCGAACGACATGACCGTTCTGCGGAGCATGGCGGCCAACGACCTCGGCATCGTCCTCAGCCTCGCGAACCGGCCCGCCGAGGCGCTGCCGTTCTTCGAGCAGGCCCTCGCCATCAGCCGCGTGGTGGGCGCGCCGATCGGCGAGGCACGTCTGCTCGGCAACATGGCCCGGGCCCAACTCGGCCTGGGCATGGTCGAGACGGCCGTCCGCTCGGTCACCGAGGCGGTCGCCACCGCGCGCGCCTCCAAGAACGGCCCCTGCCTGGCCGACACCCTGTACCAGCTCGGCGTCGTCCTCTCCTCCGCCGACGACCCCGCGACCGCCGCCGAGCACCTGCGCGAGTCCCACCGGCTCTACCGGTCGCAGCAGAACCGGCTGCGCGAGGGCTACACCCTGGCCCGGCTCTCCTCCGCGCTGCTCGTCGCCGGCCAGCAGGCCGAGGCCGCCGAGGCCGCCGAGGAGTCGCTGGCGATCGGGCTGGAGATGGACTCCGCCTACTGCCAGGGCCTGGCCGACGCCGCGCTGGGCGAGGCTCTGCTCGCCCTCGCCCAGCCCGCGCGCGGCCTGGCGTGTCTGCGCGAGGCACACGCCATCTTCATCCGGCTCGGTGTGCCCGAGGCCTCCCCCGTGGCGAACCTCATCTCCCAGCAGCACACCGAGCCCCTCTCTCCCCCCGCGCCGTGAGGCCTCCGCTCCCCCGTGTCCCCCGTGGAGGCCTTCCCCCGTGAGCGTCCGGCGCTCCCGCAGCCCCCCGGCTGCGGGAACGCCTTCAACGCTTCCCCGGCGCTGGACACCACTGTGCACCGGCCCGATTGACGTTCGATAAACGCCCGATAGTCGGCCCCCGGGACGGGTGGAACCGCAGGTCGGGACGGTTCCGACGGCCCACCGCACGGCGTGCGGGGACCGGCCGCACCACCCCGGCCCGCGCCCCGTGCTTCCGGACGGGGGTACGGCACCGGCCAACCGCCACGAGTTGGCCGGAAACGGACCCCATGGCGGAGTGATCACGCATATTCTCGGAGGCCAGTACACACACGAGTGCACTTCTCCGGTGGAGCAATCCGGAAAAGGCAGCGCGGCGGCGCTCCCGCAGTGCAGAGTGTCTCTGTGCAAAGAGTCTGTGCAAAGTGTCAGCGTGCAGTCAGCGTGGCAATGCAGTCATTGTGACGCGGGGAGCGTGACGTACCGCCACCGGCAGCGGGCCGGCGGGGCAGCGCGGGCGCCGGGAGGAGACGGCGGTCCGGCCTCGCGCCTCGTCCGGCCGACCGGAGGCCCGGCCGAAAGGTGCCTCTCAATCGTGACGACCGGACAGATATCGGATCCGTTCCCCGTCGACGAGGACGCGGGTGGCGACGACGGGTCCGACGTCCTGCGCCGCCGGGCCGAACGCGCCCTCCAGGCGGTCGCCTTCGACACCATCGGCACCGGCTACGCCGAGGCGTTCCCCTCGAAGGACGGCCAGCTGGCCTGCGGGCGCCGGCTGCTGGCCGGACTGGAGCCGGGCGCCACCGTGCTGGACGTCGGCTGCGGCAACGGCGAGCCGACCGTCCGCCAGCTGACCGAGGCCGGGATGCGGGTCACCGGGGTGGACCTCTCCGACGTCATGCTGACCCTGGCCCGGCAGGCCCGTCACCCCGGGCCGCACCCGCCAGCCCTGCACCGCATCGACATGTACGACCTCGCCACCGAGCGCGCCGCCTCCGCCTGGAACCTGCCGCGGCTCGGCCCCGCCGGGCGGGGCAGCTTCGACGCGGTCACCGCCTTCTTCTCGCTGATCCTGCTCCCCCAGGACGAGATCCCCACCGTGCTGGGCCGGTTGCACACCCTGCTGCGGCCCGGCGGGCTGCTGGCGCTCGGTATGGTCGAGGCGGACCTCGACCACGCTCCCCTGCCGTTCCTCGGCCGGGAGCTGCGGATCAGCGGGTACCTGCGGGAGGATCTCGAACGGGTCCTGCTGGCCGCCGGGTTCGTGGTCGAGGAGCGGGAGGGCCGCCCGTACGTGCCCGCCAGCACCTCGCTGCCGCCGGAGGAGCAGCTCTTCCTCCACTGCCGGCGGACCGGCTGACGGGCCGGACCGCAGGCCCAGGCAGTCCCCGGCAGTCCCCGGCAGTCCCCCGACAGACCACAGACCGTACCGATCCCAGGACAGGCACCCGTGCGCGACCAGCTCAAACCCGAGGCCGGACAGCCGCCTGCCCTGCCGACCCCGCGCCGCCCGTCCTCGCCCCCGGAGCAGGTCCCCGAACGCCTGGCCTACCTCGACTCCGCGACCCGGCGGATCAACAGCGCGCTCGACCTGGCCGCCACCCTGCGCAACGCCGGCCGGGTGCTCGTCCCCGCCCTCGCCGACGCCGCCGTCGTCCACCTGCGCGACCCGCTGCCCAACGTCGAACGCGAGCCCGGCTTCCCCGAGCAGCTGCGGATCCACCACAGCCAGGGCACCCGGCTGGGCCGGCGCGGCCGCCCGGCCGGCGACGACCGGCGCGACCGCTACGGCAGCCGGTACGGCGCCCGCTCCACCGCCGACCCCGGCCCCGCCACCCCGGTCACCCGCGGCGGCGCGCTCGCCCACACCCTGCTCAGCCGCCGCCCCGCCGAACCGGTGGTGCTCGGCGCCGCCGAGGACAGCGGCAGCGCCCGCACCACCGAGCTGCTGCGCGAGCTGTACGGTGCCCGCGGCCTGGCCCGGCTCAGCCCCGGGACCTCGGTGCTCGCCCTGCCGCTGCGCGGGCGCAAGGCCGTGCTCGGACTGCTGGTGCTGATCCGGCGCCCGTCCGCCAAGAGCGGCCGGCCCGGCTTCGACGCCACCGACACCGCCACCGCCGCCCACCTCGCCACCCAGGCCGGGCTGGCCGTCGACACCGCGCTGCGCTACGCCCGCGAGTGGGAGATAGCCAACGAGCTCCAGCGCAGCATGCTGCCGCTGCGCCTGCCCCAGCCGCACGGCGTCCGACTCGCCCAGCGCTACCTGCCCGGCGAGCGCGGCGCCCAGGTCGGCGGCGACTGGTACGACGCCGTGCCGCTGCCCGGCAACCGGGTGGCACTGATCGTCGGCGACGTGATGGGCCACTCGCTGACCTCGGCGGCCATCATGGGCCAGCTGCGCACCAGCGCGCAGACCCTGGCCGCGCTCGACCTGCCGCCGCACGAGGTGCTCTACCACCTGGACGAGCAGGCCCAGCGGCTCGGCCGCGAACAGCACCTGGCGACCTGCGTCTACGCCGTCTACGACCCGATCGCCAACCGGGTGGTGCTCGCCAACGCCGGGCACGTGCCGCCGGTGCTCGTCCGGCCGGACGGCGCGGCCGAGCTGCTCGACCTGGAGGCCGGCGCGCCGATCGGCGTCGGCGGGGTGGACTTCTCCTCCGTCGAACTGCCCGCCCCGCCCGGTTCGGCCCTGCTGCTGTTCACCGACGGCCTGGTGGAGACCCGCAACCGGCCGCTCAGCGACGGCCTCGAACTGCTCCGCGCCCGGCTCGCCGGCGCCCAGCGGCACGCGCCCGAGCACCTCTGCCAGGAGGCGCTGCGGATCCTGCCGCCCGGCGACCGGGGCGACGACATCGCGCTGCTGGCCGCCTGCTTCGACGGCATCCCGGCCGGGGACGTCGCGCACTGGTACCTCCAGCCGCGCAACGAGACCCCCGGGCGGGCGCGCCGGCTGGCCGCGCACACCCTGCGCCGCTGGGGGCTGGAGGAGCTGTCCGAGGCGACCGAACTGATGGTCAGCGAGCTGGTCACCAACGCCGTCCAGCACGCCACCCGCCCGGTGACCCTGAGCCTGGTCCGCACCACCCGGCTGCGCTGCGAGGTCGGCGACGACAGTCCGCTGCTGCCCCGGCCCCGCCGGACCGGGCCGGAGGACGAGCGCGGGCGGGGCCTGCAGATAGTGGCCCGGTGCGCCGAGCGCTGGGGCGCGACCCGGCTGGGCACCGGCAAGGTGGTCTGGTTCGAGCAGCGCCTGCCATGACGCCCCCGCTATGACACGCACGCCGTGACGCGCCCGCCGTGACGCGCGAAGGGGCCGCCCCGGCGTGGTTCGCCGGGGCGGCCCCTCGCGATCGGGTCAGACCCGCGCGGGCTCCTTCGCGTCCCGGGCGGCGTCGCCCCCGGTGGACTCCAGCCGGGCCATCAGCTGCTCGCCCTCCATGTCCACCCGCGGCACCACCCGGTCCAGGCTCCTCGGGAACCACCAGGCGGCCCGGCCGAACAGCGTCATCGCGGCCGGCACCAGGGCCATCCGCACCACGAAGGCGTCCACCAGCACGCCCACCGCGAGCGCGAAGCCGATCGGCTGGACGATCGGGTCGTGGCCGAAGACGAACGAGCCGAAGACCGCGATCATGATCAGGGCGGCCGCGGTGACCACCCGGGCGCCGTTCTTCACCCCGGCCACCACCGCCTCGCGCGGAGCCGCGCCGTGCACGTACTGCTCCTTCATCCCGGAGACCAGGAACAGCTCGTAGTCCATCGCCAGCCCGAACAGCACGCCGATCAGCAGGATCGGCACGAAGCTGACCACCGGGCCGACCTTCGGCACGTCGATCAGACCGTCCAGCCAGCCCCACTGGTAGACCGCGACGACGGCGCCGAGCGAGGCCGTGATGGAGAGCAGGAAGCCCGCGACCGCCTTCAGCGGCACCAGGATCGAGCGGAAGGCCAGCGCCAGCAGCACCAGGGCGATGCCCGCGATCACCGCGACGAACGGCGGCAGCGCGTCGGAGAGCTTGGCGGAGACGTCGATGTTGGCGGCGGTGGTGCCGGTGACGTCGATCCGCGCGCCGGTCCCGTCCTGGATCGCGTCCCGCTGGTCGCGGATGTCGGTGACCAGCTGCCGGGTGTCGGCGTGGTCCGGGCCGGTCTTCGGGATCACCGGGACGAGCGCGGTGCGGCTCGGCTGGTCCAGCTGCGGCGGGAGCAGCGTCTGCACGCCGGGCAGGGCGGCGAGCCGGCCCGCCACGCCCTGCACCGCCTGCTCCGGCTGCGCGGCGTCCGCAGCGTCGACCACGACCACCAGCGGGGCGTTGAAGCCGGGGCCGAAGCTGCGGTCGACCAGGTCGTACGCGGTACGGGCGTCGGTGCCCTTGGCCTGCGAGCCGCCGCCGGGCAGGCCGAGGGTCAGGCTCGCGGCGGGCACGGCGAGCGCGACCAGCGCGGCCAGGCCGGCCAGCAGGACGGTGAGCGGACGGCGCACCACGAAGCCCGCCCAGCGCTCGCCCAGCGTCGTGCGCCCGCCGGTCCGCAGCGCGCCCCGCCAGACCGGCAGCCGGTCGATGCCGCGGCCGACGAAGCCGAGCAGGGCGGGCAGCAGGGTGATCGCGACGAGCACCGCGACGACGACCGCGCCGGAGGCGGCCAGGCCCATCACGGTCAGGAAGGGCACCCCGGCGACGGCCAGGCCGGCCAGGGCGACCACGACGGTGAGCCCGGCGAAGACCACGGCACTGCCGGCGGTCGCGTTGGCGCGGGCGGCGGCCTCCTCCGGCTCCAGCCCCTCGGCGAGGTGGCGGCGATGCCGGGAGAGGATGAACAGGGCGTAGTCGATGCCGACCGCGAGGCCCACCATCAGCGCCAGCACCGGCGCGGTGGAGATGATCTCGAACGAGCCCGCCACCGTGAGCACGCCGGCCATCGCGACGCCGACGCCGATCAGGGCGGTGGCCAACGGGAGCCCGGCCGCGACCAGCGAGCCCAGGGTGATCACCAGGACCAGCCCGGCCACCACCAGTCCGATCGCCTCGCCGCCGTCCACCTGGGCCATCTGGTTGTAGGCGTCGCCGCCGAAGGCGACCGTGACCCCGGCCGCGCGGGCCGGGTCCGCCGCCGCCCGGACGGCGTCGCGCTGCTGGTCGGTGATGTCGCCGAGCTTGCCGTCGAAGGAGACCAGGCCCAGCGCCACCTTGCCGTCCGGGGACAGCGCGCCGGTGGCGTACGGGTCGGGGACGCCCGCGACGCCCGGGACGGCGGCGATCCGGGTGACCGCCTCGCCCACCGCCCTGGCGGTCTCGGGGGCGGCGATGCCGCCGGGCGCCTCGGTGGCGAAGACCACCTGGGCGGAGCCGTGGCCCTGCTCGGGGAAGGTGCCCTTGATCCGGTCCAGGGTCGTCTGGGCCTCGGTGCCGGGGACCTTGAACTCCTCGGAGGTCGCGCCGCCGAAGGCCGCCGCCGCGCCGCCGACGGCGATCAGCAGGGCCAGCCAGACGGCGAGCACGGTACGCCTGCGGCGGAAGCAGCGGCGGCCCAGGCGGTACAGGTAGGTGGCCATGCGTCACCTTCGGGTCGGGTCGTTCCGGGCTCGTCGCCCAGTCGTCCGCACCACCGTACGCGCAACTTAGTCGCGTGACAAAGTCAATCGACGAGAGCGTGTGACGCAATCGATCGATCCAGTTGTGCGAACATGGCGATACCCTGGCCCAATGGCTCATGTCCCGGCCGCCGAACGGCGCCCCCAACTCATCCAGGCCGCCATCGACCTGATGGCCCGCGAGGGCGTGGCCGCCGGCAGCACCCGCGCCATCGCGGCCGAGCTGGGCGTGGCGCAGGCGACGGTGCACTACACCTTCGGCACCAAGAAGGACCTCTACCGGGCCGTCGTCGAGCAGCTGACCGCCGACTTCATCGGCCAGGTGCGGGCGTCCGCGCCGGACGAGGGCCCGTTCGGCGAGCAGGTCCGCACGATGGTCTACGCCCTGTGGGACAGCGCCGTCGGCGAGCGCGGCAGGTGCGCCCTGATCACCGAGTTCTCCGCAATGGCGCTGCGCGACCTGGACCTGCAGGAGATCATGCGGGCGGTCCAGCACGAGATCGAGGCCACCGCCGCCGAGCTCCTCACCGGGCTCGCCGCCGCCCACGAACAGCCGCTGACGCTGCCCGCGCAGGAGATCGCGGTGTACTTCCTGGCCGGCTTCAACGGGCTGACCGACCGCTACCTGGTCCTCAAGGCCGCCGGCGAGGACCCCGAGGAGGAGTCCCGCCGGGCGCTCGACCTGCTGGTCGCCACCACGGTCGGCCTCTGCCTCGGCGCCCCCGCCGGGGTCTGAGGACGCGCCCTACGGCTCGACGATCCGGACCGGCAGCTCGGCCAGCACCTCGCGCAGCGTGGCGGCGAAGCGGTCGTACTCGGCGCTGCGGGCCGAGCCCGGCCGGGTGGCGAGGCCGATCCGGCGGCCCGGCGCGGGCGCGGCGAAGCGGACGGCGGCCAGCCGGTCGGCGCGGCCCGCCTCCACGTCCAGCGCCGTGGCGGGCAGCAGGGTCACCCCCAGGCCGCCGGCCACCAGCTGCACCAGGGTCGACAGGCCGGCCGCCCGGGTGGTGGAGCCGGCCGGGTCGGCGCCGACCTCGCGGCAGATGTCGAGGGCCTGGTCGCGCAGGCAGTGGCCCTCCTCCAGCAGCAGCACGTCCAGGTCGAGCAGCACGTCGCGCGGCACGTCGGCCCGGCCGGCCAGCTCGTGGTCGGGCGGGGTGACCAGGACGAAGTCCTCGTCGAACAGCGGGATGTCCCGGGTCGGCGTGCTCCCACCGGCCGGCAGCGCCAGCAGCAGCACATCCAGCCGCCCGGCGGCCAGCCCTTCCAGCAGCGAGGGCGTCCGCTCCTCGTGGACGTGCAGCTCCAGCTCCGGGTAGCGGTCGCGGACCAGCCGCAGCACGGTCGGCAGCAGATAGGGCGCGACGGTCGGAATCACGCCCAGGTGCAGCGGTCCGGTGAACGGGCGGCGGGCGGCCTCCACCTCCTCGGTGAGGGCCTGCAGGGAGGCGAGCACCCGGCGCGAGTGCTCCAGTACGCGCTCCCCCAGTGGAGTGATCATCACCCGGCGCGTCGTACGCTCGACGAGCTGCGCGCCCAGCGACTCCTCCAGCGCCGCGACCGCCCCGGAGAGCGCCGGCTGGCTCGTCCCGGTGGCCGCGGCGGCCTCCCGGAAGTGCCGGTGCTCGGCCACCGCCACGAAGGCCCTGAGCTGGGCGACCGTGGGCGTCCGGGGGCTGCGCGAGGTGGCGTTCGCCACAGTCGCCTCGGGTTTGCGGGCGGGAGCCCTGCGACGGGCGGGGCGGGAGGGGGGCGTGGGACTGTTGATAACTCTCTCCGATCAGACACATCGAGTGTAGCTATTTCCCTGATCAGTCCACGATGTGGAATGGTGGAACCCGTTCCGCAAACCGGACAAACTCCCCACCCCTCACAGGAGAAGCTAACGTGCTGACGATCGGTGACCAGTTCCCGGCCTACAACCTCAAGGGCGTGGAAGGCCCGTCCGCCGACAAGCTGGAGTTCAAGGACTACACCTCGGAGGACCAGAAGGGCTGGAAGGTCGTCTTCTTCTGGCCGATGGACTTCACCTTCGTGTGTCCGACCGAGATCGCCGCGTTCGGCAAGCTGAACGAGGAGTTCGCCGACCGCGACGCCCAGATCCTCGGCGTCTCCGGCGACTCGGAGTTCGTGCACCACGCCTGGCGCAAGGACCACAAGGACCTCAACGACCTGCCGTTCCCGATGCTGGCCGACATCAAGCACGACCTGATGCGCGCCTGCGGCGTCGAGAACGCGGACGGCACCGCCCAGCGCGCCGTCTTCATCGTCGACCCGAACAACGAGGTCCAGTTCGTCATGGTGACCGCCGGCTCCGTCGGCCGTAACCCCAAGGAGGTCCTGCGGGTGCTGGACGCCCTGCAGACCGACGAGCTGTGCCCGTGCAACTGGAACAAGGGCGAGGACACCCTCGACGCCCAGGCCCTCCTGGCGGGCTGATCCATGGCCCTCGACGACCTGAAGTCCGCCCTCCCGGACTACGCCAAGGACCTCAAGCTCAACCTGGGCTCGGTCATCGGCAACTCCGACCTCCCCGCCCAGCAGCTGTGGGGCACCGTCCTCTCCTGCGCGATGGCCACCCGCAGCCCCGCCGTCCTGCGCGAGCTGGAGCCGGAGGCCAAGGCCAACCTCTCCCCGGAGGCGTACAACGCCGCCAAGGGCGCGGCCGCGATCATGGGGATGAACAACGTCTACTACCGGACGCTGCACCTGCTCTCCGACAAGGAGTACAGCAGCATGCGGGCCGGTCTGCGGATGAACATCATCGGCACTCCGGGCGTCGAGAAGGTCGACTTCGAGCTCTGGTGCTTCGCCGTCTCCGCGATCAACGGCTGCGGCCAGTGCCTCGACTCCCACGAGGCCGTCCTGCGCAAGGCCGGCGTCGACCGCGAGGTCGTCCAGGCCTCGATGAAGATCGCCGCGGTCCTCCAGGCCGTCGCCGGTGTCCTCGACTCCGAGGCCGCCCTCGCGACCGTCACCGCCTGACCCGCACCACCCCGAACGGGCCCCTCCCCCGGACTCCCCCGAGTCCCGGCGAGGGGCCCGTTCGCGTACCGGCATTCCCCCCACATCCGCCGCCCTCCCCGGCTACAGTCCGAACCGAACCGAACACGCTTCCCAGAGGAGAGGAAGGACCACATGCCCGGCGCAGGGGGGGAACGCAGGGTTCCAGGTGCGACCTGAGGAACTACAGGCAGCCGGACGCACAGCGGCCGAGATCGCCGCGCTGATACCGAGGGAGACGAAGGCCGTCCTCGACTCGTCGGACGACAGGACGTCCGTGAACAACATCGGGGCAGTCGTCAGTCGGCACGCGGACCAGGTGCGGAGGGTGGCGGTCGATGAATCGGTCCGGTGAGAGGCCCGTTCCGCCTCGGCGGCCCTCACACGCCGGGAGCGGGTGGGCGAGGCTCGCCGTGGTCTATTGGGTGCTGGTGGGACTCGCCGTGGGCGGGTGGGTCGCGATCGCCTCACTCCTCTCGCTGTTCGGGCGGGACGAGGACTGGACGGTGGACCGGGCCGCGCGGGTGGTTCTGCTGCCACTGATCGGGCCGGCGGCGGGCGGCCTGTTGAGTTGGGTGCTGCTGGCCGTGACGCCGGCCCGGCGGTGGGCGCGAACGACCAAGTCGGCGCTGGTGGCGAACGGCGCGCTGATCGGCTGCATGGGTGCGTTGATCTGGGGTGCGGTGCTCGCCGCGCGCTGACCGGACGACCGTGGACGGGCCCCGGGGAGGGGCCCGTCCACGCGGATCAGGGGGCCGGGGGGCGGGTGGCGGCTTCGCGGGCGGCCTCGAGGGCGGTGAAGACGGCCTGGCCGGCCTCGTTGCGGCGGCGGAGGTGGGTGACCACGGTGTTGGTGACGGCGATCAGGGGGACGGCGACGATGGCGCCGCCGATGCCGCCGATGATGGAGCCGGCGGCCACGCCGAGCACGACGCCGAGCGGGTGGACGCGCACCGCGCGGCCGAGGATCAGCGGCTGGAGCACATGACCCTCGATCTGCTGGACGGCGATCAGGACGACCAGCACCATCAGCGCCGTCCACGGCGTCGTGGTGACCAGCGCGATCAGCACCGCGACCGTCCCGGTGACCAGCGCGCCGACCAGCGGGACGAAGGCGCCCAGGAAGATGATCACGGCGAGCGGCAGCGCCATCGGCACCCCGAGCAGCTGGATGCCGGTGCCGATGCAGACCGCGTCGATGAAGGCCACGCAGACGGTGCCGCGGACGTAGGCGGTGAGCGTGGCCCAGGCCTTCGGGCCGGCGCCGGCCATCGCGTAGCGGGAGTGCCGGGGCAGACCGCGCAGCGCCCAGTTCCAGATCCGCTCGCCGTCGTAGAGCAGGAAGAAGGTGGTGAAGAAGGCGAGCAGGACGGCGGTCAGCACCTCGACGGCGATCTGCGCGCCGGTGATGCTGGCCGAGGTGATCTGCTCGGTGTTGGTGCTGATCGCCTTGGTGATCTGGTTGGCGAAGTCGGTGATCTGCTGCTCGGTCAGGTGCAGCGGCCCGGTGATCAGCCAGTCCCGCAGCTGGTCGACACCGGCCTTGACCTTGCTGGTGACGGTCTCCAGGTTGGTGGTCACCTGCCAGACCACGAACCAGCCGACCAGTCCGATGCCGGCCAGTCCGCTCATGAACACCCCGCCGGCGGCCAGCGAGCGCGGGACGCCGTGGCGGCGCAGCCAGGAGACGGTGGGTTCCAGCAGCGCGGATATCAGCAGCGAGGCGAGCACCGCGAAGGCGACCAGCCGCAGCATGTCGACGATGTAGAAGACGACGTACAGCGCGGCGCCGAGCAGCAGCAGCCGCCAGGTGGACTCGGCGGCGACCCGCAGGCCCCACGGCACCGCCTCGGCGGGGGTGGCGGGCCGGCCGAAGTGCCCGTGGGAGGGAACGGGAGGGGGAACCGGAGGGGACGGCGGGGCCGGCGCGGGAGCGGGAGCGGGGACGGCGGGCGCCACCGGAGCGGCCTCGGTCCGTGGCCCCGGCAGCGGGTCCACCGGCAGCGGCCCGGACGGCGGGGGCACCGGGGCGAGCGGCGGTTCGTGGAAGTCGGCCGCCATCGCGGCCCGCCGGCGTCGCTCGATCACGGCCGCCGCGCTCGCCGCCACGGCCATGCCCTTGGCCACGGCCTTGAAGGCCTTTCCGCCCCGCGCCATGCTCGCTACCACTTCTCCCCGCCGGAGCCGCCCGGTGCGGCGGCACGCCGTGGGTCCCGCCACGGCCGTCAGGAAGACGCTACCCGGCCGGGGCGCGGTGAGTCCGCCCCGCGGGCGCGATCCGTGCGGGATCTTCGGGGCCGATTCCGGGGCAAAACGGCATGTCCCGGGTGGTTTCAGACACCCGGTGGCGGGGAGGAGTCGGTCGGGAACCCGGAGCCAACTGTCGGCGGACCGGCCGGCGCGGGGAGCTACCAGGACCCCTCCCCGTCCCCGCGTCCGCACCCGGGTCCGCACCGCCCGCGGGCGCACTGGTCAGCGCGACACGGGCGGCGCGGCCCGTCGGCGAGTCGGAGACACCGCGGCGGCGTTCCCGGTACCGGGTGTTCCTAGTACCAGTGGTGCGACTGCCAGAACGACCAGGCGCCGCAGGGGCTGCCGTAGCGGCTGTTCATGTAGCCGAGACCCCACTTGATCTGGGTGCCCGGGTTGGTGCGCCAGTCGGCGCCGGCCGAGGCCATCTTGGAGCCGGGCAGCGCCTGGACCAGGCCGTACGCGCCGGAGCTCTTGTTGGTGGCGGTGTAGTTCCAGCCGCTCTCACGCTTCACGATCTGGCTGAAGCACTGGAACTGGGCGTCGTTGCCGATGATCTGCTGGGCCAGCTCCTGCACCGAACCGGGGCTGACCGAGACCGCCGGGGCGGACGGCGCGGTGCTGTCCGTGGCGGCCATCGCCGAGCGGGCCTTGGAGCGGTTGGCGGCGGCCTCGTCGGCCTTGCGCTTCTCCTCGGCGGCCTTCGCGGCCTTCTCCGCCTCGGCCTTGGCGGCGGCGTCGGCGGCCTCCTTGGCGGCGGCGTCGGCCTTGGCCTGCGCCTCGGCGGCGGCCTGCTGGCGGGCGGCCTCCTCGGCCGCCTTCTGCTCGGCGGCGGCCTTGGCGGCGGCGTCGGCGGCGGCCTGCTGGGCGGATGCCTGCGTGCCGATGTTGTCGCTGATGGTCTGCGCCTGGGCGCCGGAGGGGACTTCGGCAAGCAGCGTCGCGCCGGCGACATCGACCGTCTGCGTCGTCTTGCCCTCGCTGCCCGACGCCATACCCACCACGGCACCGACAGCGGTGACGGCGGTGGCGGAGGCGACAGCAACTCCCCGGACCGAGATCCGAGTCACATGGATTCCTTCCAGCATCGCCCACGCGTGACCGTACGGGCGCAAGATGCCCCTTGACGCGGCCCTCCGTACGGTGCTGGTCACGGGAGGGACTGACCCGGCGTCCGGCCGAGGTGAGGCGACCGGGCGTTGCGATCGGGCGGCGTACGGCTCGCGGTTTTCAATTGTGCGTCCACCGACCGGAGTTGGTGGACCGTCCGGGCCGGACCCCCGGTCTCCCGGAAGCCCTGCCATGCCGTACGCGGGGCCTGACAGAACCCTCACCATGCCGCACGGGGACCTGTCGACGCAATTCCCCGTTGCGTGGCGGATGTCACAATCACCGAACCGGCGTTCGTCCAACGCGAGGCACTCGATGTGATGAATAGGGCGGAGCCCGCTCCCTCAGGAACGGGCTCCGTGCTAGGAATTGATGCTTTTGTCCGCTGATGTCCGGAACGCCGGACATCGGTGGATCACGGGTTGACGTCCTCCAGCATCTCCGTCACCAGCGCCGCGATCGGCGAACGCTCCGAGCGGGTCAGCGTGATGTGCGCGAAGAGCGGATGCCCCTTCAGCTTCTCCACCACCGCCACCACGCCGTCGTACCGGCCGACCCGGAGGTTGTCCCGCTGCGCCACGTCGTGGGTGAGCACCACCCGCGAGCCCTGGCCGATCCGGGACAGCACCGTCAGCAGGACGTTGCGCTCCAGCGACTGCGCCTCGTCCACGATCACGAAGGCGTCGTGCAGGGAACGCCCGCGGATGTGGGTGAGCGGCAGGACCTCCAGCATGCCCCGGGAGATGACCTCCTCGATCACGTCCGGGGTGGTGACCGCCGAGAGGGTGTCGAAGACCGCCTGGGCCCAGGGGCTCATCTTCTCCGACTCGCTGCCCGGGAGGTAGCCGAGCTCCTGCCCGCCGACCGCGTACAGCGGCCGGAAGACCATCACCTTGCGGTGCTGCTGCCGCTCCAGGACCGCCTCCAGGCCGGCGCACAGCGCCAGCGCGGACTTGCCGGTACCGGCCCGGCCGCCCAGCGAGACGATCCCGACCTCCGGGTCGAGCAGCAGGTCCAGTGCCACCCGCTGCTCGGCGCTGCGCCCGCGCAGGCCGAACGCCTCGCGCTCCCCGCGCACCAGCCGCACCCGGCCGTCCCCGGTCACCCGGCCGAGTGCCTTGCCCCGCTCGGAGGTGAGCACGAGCCCGGTGTGCACCGGCAGCTCGGCGACGCCCTCGACGTCCACCCCGGCGTCGTGGCCGGCCGCGAACAGCGCGTCCACGTCGTCGGCGGGCACGTGCAGCTCGGACATGCCCGTCCAGCCGGAGGTGATCGCCAGCTCGGCCCGGTACTCCTCGGCGAGCAGGCCGACCGAGGACGCCTTGATCCGCAGCGGGAGGTCCTTGGAGACGACGGTGACGTCGTACCCCTCGGCCTGCAGGTTGCGGGCCACCGCCAGGATCCGGGTGTCGGCCTCGCCGCCACCGGCCCGGTAGCCGGCCGGCAGTATCGACGGGTCGGAGTGGTTGAGCTCCACCCTGATGGTGCCGCCGAACTCCCCGACCGGGATCGGCTCGTCGAGGCGGCCGAAGCGGATCCGGTAGTCGTCGAGCAGTCGCAGCGCCTGCCGGGCGAAGTACCCCAGCTCCGGGTGGTGCCGCTTGGCCTCCAGCTCCGTCACCACGACCACCGGGAGGACGACCTCGTGCTCCTCGAAACGGGTCATGGCGAGCGGGTCCGCCAGGAGCACACTGGTGTCGAGAACGTACGTGCGCCGGTCTGGTGTCCGGCGGCTCTTGGAACTGACCACTAGGCCTCCAGGGCGGATGACCCTGCGTCATCCGCGGCAAGCCGGCCCCCGCTGCCCCGGTGGCCTCGGGGCCGGTCTGATCGGAGTATTCCCAGGCGGGGGGCGGTGCATTCGCGCCGTCGGCGAACTGACGGATCATTGCGGGTGAACGTTTGGCCTCGCCCGGCCGCCGGGTAAGCCAGCCCCTACGGTGGTCAATCCGGCGCGCCGCGCCGGCCCGGTCCCCCGGGGCCGCCGTGCGCCCCCGGTCAGAGACCCATCCGCCGGTTGCGCTGCTCGAAGGCGCGCAGCGCCCGCAGGAAGTCGACCTTGCGGAAGGCCGGCCAGTACGCCTCGCAGAAGTAGAACTCGCTGTGCGCGCTCTGCCAGAGCAGGAAGCCGGAGAGCCGCTGCTCCCCCGAGGTGCGGATGACCAGGTCGGGGTCGGGCTGGCCCTTGGTGTAGAGGTGCTCGGCGATGTGCTCGACGTCCAGGATCTCGGCCAGTTCCTCGATCGAGGTGCCCCGGCCGGCGTGCTCCTGGAGCAGCGAGCGGACGGCGTCGGCGATCTCGTGCCGGCCGCCGTAACCGACGGCCACGTTCACGGTGATGCCCTCGATGCCCGCGGTCTCCTCGGCGGCCCGCTTCAGGACGTCCGAGGTGTGCTGCGGCAGCAGGTCCAGGGCGCCGACCGGGTTGATCCGCCAGCGGCGGGCGGCGGCGAGATTGGTGACGGCGTCCTCGATGATGCCGAGCAGCGGGACCAGCTCGTCGGCCGGGCGGTCGAGGTTGTCGGTGGAGAGCATCCACAGGGTGACGACCTTGACGTGCGTCTCGTCGCACCAGCCGAGGAACTCGCTGATCTTGTCCGCGCCGCGCTGGTGGCCGTAGGCGGTGGAGCCGCCGGTCGCGCGGGCCCAGCGGCGGTTGCCGTCGAGGATCACGCCGATGTGGTGCGGGGTGCGGGCGAGGTGCACCTCCACCCGGCGACCGTAGAGGCCGTACATCCCGTCCAGCAGGACGCGCAGACCCGGCGTGCGTTCGACGACATCGCGCAGACCCATGCTTTTCGGCCCCTCCGTGCTCACTTCACCGGGTGCTTCAGAACCCCCGGCGCAGCCTACTCCCGCGTCGTGGTGGCAGGGAAAGCCGCAGGTCGCGGGAGGGTCACGGTCCTATGCGAAGTCTGTCCCGACAGGCGTGCCGGAGGTGGCCTGAACGCGCCGGCACGACGTCCCGGGGACGCTCCGGGGAACGGCCGGCGGCCGGATACGGAACGGTCTCCGATTCCTTAAGGAATCCGTAAGCCGACGGTTCAATGCTTGACGACCCCCAATGGTCTAGTCCAGCTTTTGTTCCCAGGGCGGAACAGAACACCGGACCCGCCCTCGTCAAGGCAGTACTTCGGACGCAATGCCCTCCCCCACACGCGGCCGCCGCGCCCCCCACCGCGGCGGCCGCTCCTCCCCCACAGGAGCGCACCTCCATGGCCCGTACGCTGAACCGGCCCGTGTCGCACAAGCGCCGCCGCGGCCCCGTCCCGGCCCTCGCCGCGGGCGCCACCGCCCTCGCCCTGGCCGGCACCGGCCTCGCCCTCTTCGCCGGCGGCGCCAACGCGGCCGCCGGGAACCTGGTCACCAACGGCGGCTTCGACGGCTCGCTGGGCGGCTGGGTCTGCGCCGGCGCCGCGAGCGCCGTCACCACGCCGGCCCACTCGGGCTCGGGCGCGCTGCAGGCCACCCCGAGCGCCGGGGACACCGCCGAGTGCACCCAGACCATCAGCGTGCTGCCCAACACCAGCTACACCCTGAGCGCCTGGGTCCAGGGCCCGTACGCCTACCTCGGCGCGCGTGGCACCGGCGGCACCGACCCGAGCGTCTGGTCCAACCAGAACAGCTGGAACCAGCTCTCCACCACCTTCACCACCGGTGCGAGCGCCAAGACCGTCACCGTCTACCTGCACGGCTGGTACGGCCAGAGCGCCTACTACGCCGACGACGTCGTGCTGAGCGGCCCGGGCGGCCCCACCACCCCGAGCCCGACCGCGACGGTCACCCCCACCCCGACCGTCACCCCCACGGTCACGCCGACCGCGACCGCCTCGCCGACGGCCACCGCCACGCCGACCCAGACCGTCACGCCGACGCCCACCCAGACGGTCACCCCGACCCCCACGGCGACCAGCACCGGCAACCCCAACACCGGTGTGCCGAAGCACGCGATCACCGGCTACTGGCACAACTTCGACAACAAGGGCAACAACCTCCAGAAGCTGAGCGACGTCCAGAGCGCGTACGACATCATCGCGGTCTCGTTCGCCGACGCCGTCCCCAGCCGCGCGGGCGCCATCACCTTCAAGCTGGACCCGGAGCTCTCCGCCGGCCTCGGCGGCTACACCGACGCCCAGTTCCGCGCCGACGTGAAGGCCAAGCAGGCGGCCGGCAAGAAGGTCATCATCTCGGTCGGCGGCCAGAACGGCGCCATCTCGGTCAACGACGCCACCGCCGCCCAGACCTTCGTCGACACCGCCTACGGCGTCATCAAGGACTACGGCTTCGACGGCATCGACATCGACCTGGAGAACGGGGTCAACCCGACCCACATGGGCAACGCCCTGCACAGCCTCCAGGCCAAGGTCGGCTCCAGCTTCGTCCTGACGATGGCCCCCGAGACCATCGGGATGTACTCCACCGCCGGCGCGTACTTCCAGCTGGCGCTGAACACCAAGGACATCCTGACCGTCGTCAACACCCAGTTCTACAACTCGGGCGGCATGAACGGCTGCGACGGCAAGGTCTACAACCAGGGCACCATCGACTTCATCACCTCGCAGATCTGCACCCAGATCCAGGGCGGTCTGCGGCCCGACCAGGTCGGCATCGGCGTCCCCGCCTCCTCCAAGGCGGCCGGCGGCGGCTACGTCGCGCCGAGCGTCGTCAACAACGCGCTGGACTGCCTCGCCACCGGCAAGAACTGCGGCAGCTTCGTCCCGCCGGCCAAGTGGCCGACCATCCGGGGCGCGATGACCTGGTCCACCAACTGGGACTCCGTCAACGGGAACGCCTTCTCCAACACGGTCGGCCCGTTCGTCCACCAGATGCCGTAACTCCCCCCGGCGCGCCGCTCCTTGAGGGTGGGGCCTGCGCGTCGGCGCCGGGCCCGTCGTACCTACCGGTACGGCGGGCCCGTCCGCTTTCCCGGGCCGTGCACGCCTCGGGCCGGAAGCACCCAGGGCCGTGAGCGCCTCAGGAGTGCCCGAGCACCGCCAGCAGGGTGCCGAGCAGCAGGAACGGGCCCAGCGGCACCTCCCGGCCGCGCACCGGACGGCGGCGCACCAGGGAGGCCAGCAGCACGCCGACCGACCAGAGCCCGGCCAGCAGCACGAAGGCCGCCAGGCCGGCGAAGGCGGTGGACCAGCCGTAGCGGCCGAGCAGCGCGCCGAGGCCGAGCGCCAGCACGGTGTCCCCGCCGCCCACCAGCCCCAGCTGGACCGGGACTTCGAACAGCGCCCCGGCGGCCAGTGCCACCAGCAGGCAGCGCGTCAGCACTCCGGGGGCGCCCTCGGCCAGCTGCACCACCGGCAGCAGCACGGCGAGGCCCGCCGCCAGCGTCCAGGTGAGCGGGTAGGGCAGCCGGTGCACCCGGGCGTCGGTGAAGCCCAGCACCACGCCGGGCCCGGCCAGCCAGAGCAGCAGCAGCGCGTCCGCCGGATGCGCGGCGGCGAGCGCGGCGGCGGCCGCCGCGGCGGTGACCGCCTCCACCAGCCAGGCGCCGGGGCCGAGCCCGCTCCGGCAGCCCGGACACCGGCCGGTGGGCGGCAGGCCGCGCAGCTCCCGCCCGCAGGACGGGCAGGCCAGGCACCACGGTTCGTCCTGCGGCACGGCGTAGCGCACCACCAGACCGCGCAGCACCGGCGCCACCAGCAGACCGGCCAGTACCGCTCCCAGCGCGCTCCCGATCACGGCTCTCCCCCTCCTCGCCCCGGTCCGGCCGCCGACCGGCCGCCGACCGGCCCGGAACCGGCCGGACACCGTCCGCGTCCGACACTCACGGCACCGCGCAACCCGGGTGCCGCACCGACCACATCATCCACGGGGGAGACACACCTTGACGAAGCTTCGGAGCACTCTGCGCGCCGCGGCCCCGGTCGCCGTCCTGGCGCTGGCGCTGACCGCCTGCGGCCCGGAGAACGACGACCCGGCCGTCGTCGCCGCCCCGACCGCGGCGCCGACCACGGCCCCGCCCGCCACCGACACCCCGGCCGCCGCCCCCACCGGCGCCGCGACCTCCGCCCCGACCGCCGCGCCCTCGTCCGCCCCGGCCGGTGGCGCGGGCGGCGCGGGCGGAGCGGCCGGCGGCGCGACGAACCCCGACCCGCTGCCGTCCGCCGCGACCAGCGGCAACCCGATCGGCGGCGCGAGCGGCGGAAAGAGCAAGATCACCTTCGACAGCCCGCTGCCGCTCACCGCCACCGGCAGCTACCTGGGCAAGACCAAGGCCGACGTCACCCCGGTCTCGGTGGTCAAGGGCACCGCCGCCGAGATCGCGCCGTACCGGTTCAAGCCCGCCGACACCGCGGGCATGACCCCTTATTACGTGACGGTCAACTTCACCAACCGGACCGGCACCCCGCTGCAGGACGAGTACTTCATGATGCGGTTCAAGGTGCAGACCGACCCCAAGGGGAGCGGCATCCTGCCCGCCCCGACGATCCTGAAGTCGATCCCGCAGTGCGACACCGGCAAGCAGCCGGGCGTGCTGAACGACGGCCAGAGCCAGCAGCAGTGTGCCGTCTATCTCGTTCCGGACGGCACCCCGCCGCAGTTCCTCGTCTTCGGCAGCGTTCTGGACACCGAGCCGCTGATCTGGAAGGCGAGCTGAGGCCTCCGCCTCCTGATCGAAGGCGGAGCGGAACGACAGCGTCCGGGCGGTCCGACGGGTGTCCCACGACACGCGCCGGGCCGCCCGTTCGTACCCCTAAAGTAGGCAGGCATGCAGGTCATCCAGTCCAGCAAACTCGCCAATGTCTGTTACGACATCCGCGGTCCGGTGCTCGACGAGGCGATGCGGCTGGAGGAACAGGGCCACCGCATCCTGAAGCTCAACACCGGCAATCCCGCGCTGTTCGGCTTCGAAGCGCCGCCGGAGATCCTCCAGGACATCCTGCGCAACCTCTCCACCGCGCACGGCTACGGGGACTCCAAGGGACTGCTCTCCGCGCGCCGCGCCGTGGTGATGCACTACGAGGAGCGCGGCCTGGACGGCCTGACGGTCGAGGACGTCTTCCTCGGCAACGGCGTCTCCGAGCTGATCCAGCTGGCGATGACCGCGCTGCTGGACGACGGCGACGAGGTGCTCGTCCCGGCGCCGGACTACCCGCTGTGGACGGCCTCCGTCTCGCTGGCCGGCGGCACCGCCGTCCACTACCGCTGTGACGAGCAGTCGGAGTGGTACCCGGACCTCGCCGACATCGAGTCCAAGGTCACCGACCGGACCAGGGCACTGGTGGTGATCAACCCCAACAACCCGACCGGCGCGGTCTATCCGCGCGAGGTGCTGGAGGGGCTGGCCGCGATCGCCCGCCGCCACCAACTGGTGGTCTACGCGGACGAGATCTACGACAAGATCCTCTACGACGACGCCGAGCACGTCCCGCTGGCCACCCTGGCGCCCGACCTCTTCTGCGTCACCTTCAACGGCCTGTCCAAGGCCTACCGGGTGGCGGGCTTCCGCTCCGGATGGATGGTGCTCTCCGGCGACCGGAGCCGGGCCCGCAGTTACGTCGAGGGCCTGACCGTGCTCGCCTCGATGCGGCTGTGCGCCAACATGCCGGCCCAGCACGCGGTGGCCGCGGCGCTCGGCGGGCGGCAGTCGATCAAGGACCTGATCCTGCCCGGCGGCCGGCTGCTGGAGTCCCGGGACGCCGCGTTCCGGCTGCTCAACGAGATCCCCGGGGTCAGCTGCGTGAAGCCGAAGGGCGCGCTGTACGCCTTCCCCCGGCTGGACCCCAAGGTGTTCAAGATCAAGGACGACGCCCGGATGGTGCTCGACCTGCTGCGGTCCGAGCGGATCCTGCTGGTCCAGGGCACCGGCTTCAACTGGCCCGAGCCGGACCACTTCCGGCTGGTCACGCTGCCGCGCGCGGAGGAGATCACCGACGCGGTCACCCGGATCGGGATGTTCCTGAGCGGCTACACCCAGCCCTGACGGACGGGTGGAAGAGCTACGGCCGGAGTCCCGGTCGGACGATCTCCTTGGTCGGGGAAAGATCGTCCGTCGGGGCTCCGGCCGTCCTGTCGCCGGCCGGTGCGCGGTTCGTGCAGCGCACCGGCCTCTCTACCGCTCCTGCTGAGGCTCAGGCTCAGCCGAGGCGGGCGACCAGGTCTCGGTACTCGTCCCACAGCTCGGTCGGCGTGTGCTCGCCGAAGAGCTCCAGGTGGGCCGGGACGAGCGCGGCCTCCTGACGCCAGATGTCGGCGTCGACGGTGAAGAGCAGGTCGAGGTCCTCCTTCGCCAGCTCCAGGCCGTCCAGGTCGAAGCCCTCGACGGTCGGCAGCACGCCGATCGGGGTCTCGACGCCCTCGCCGGTGCCCTCCAGGCGCTCGACGACCCACTTCAGCACGCGGCTGTTCTCGCCGTAGCCCGGCCAGACGAACTGGCCGTCGGCGTTCTTGCGGAACCAGTTCACGTAGTAGATCTTCGGCAGCTTGGCGGCGTCCGCCTGGGCACCGATCTTCAGCCAGTGGGCGAAGTAGTCACCCATGTTGTAGCCGCAGAACGGCAGCATCGCGAACGGGTCGCGGCGCAGCTCGCCCACGGTGCCCTCGGCGGCGGCGGTCTTCTCGGAGGCGATGTTGGCACCCAGGAAGACGCCGTGCTGCCAGTTGAAGGACTCCGTCACCAGCGGGACGGCGGTGGCGCGACGGCCGCCGAACAGGATCGCCGAGATCGGCACGCCCGCCGGGTCCTCCCACTCGGGGGCGATGGTCGGGCACTGCGCGGCCGGGACGGCGAAGCGGGCGTTCGGGTGGGCGGCCGGGGTCTCGGACTCCGGCGTCCAGTCGTTGCCGCGCCAGTCGGTGAGGTGGGCCGGCTTCTCGTCGGTGAGACCCTCCCACCAGACGTCACCGTCGTCGGTGAGCGCGACGTTGGTGAAGACGGTGTTGCCCCAGAGGGTGTCGATCGCGTTGGCGTTGGTGTCCACGCCGGTGCCGGGGGCGACGCCGAAGAAGCCCGCCTCGGGGTTGATGGCGTACAGGCGGCCGTCGGCGCCGAAGCGCATCCAGGCGATGTCGTCGCCGATCGTCTCGACCTTCCAGCCCGGGACGGTGGGCTGGAGCATCGCCAGGTTGGTCTTGCCGCAGGCGGACGGGAAGGCCGCCGCGACGTACTTGGGCTCCGCCTCGCCCGCGGGGCCCGCCGGCGGGGTGAGCTTCAGGATGAGCATGTGCTCGGCCAGCCAGCCCTCGTCGCGGGCCATGGTCGAGGCGATCCGCAGCGCGTAGCACTTCTTACCGAGCAGGGCGTTGCCGCCGTAGCCGGAGCCGAAGGACCAGATCTCCCGGCTCTCCGGGAAGTGCGAGATGTACTTGGTGGTGTTGCACGGCCACGGCACGTCCGCCTCGCCCTCGGCGAGCGGGGCGCCGACGGTGTGCACGGCCTTGACGAAGTCGCCGTCCTCGCCGAGCTGGTCGAGCACGGCCCGGCCCATGCGGGTCATCACGCGCATCGACACGGCGACGTAGGCGGAGTCGGTGATCTCGACGCCGTAGGCGGCCAGCGGGGAGCCGACCGGGCCCATCGAGAACGGCACGACGTACATGGTGCGGCCCTTCATGGCGCCGCGGAACAGGCCCTGCTCGCCCTGGAAGATCTCGCGCATCTCGGCGGGAGCCTTCCAGTGGTTCGTCGGGCCGGCGTCCTCCTCCTGCTCGGAGCAGATGAAGGTGCGGTCCTCCACGCGCGCCACGTCCGAGGGGTCGGAGGCGGCGTAGTAGGAGTTGGGTCGCTTCTCCTCGTTGAGCTTCTTGAAAGTGCCCTGGGCGACGAGCAGGTCCGCGAGGCGCTGGTACTCCTCCTCGGAACCGTCGCACCATTCGACGCGGTCCGGCTGGGTGAGCTCCGCGATCTCGCTCACCCAGGCCAGCAGGCGCTGGTGGCGGGTGGGCGCGGCGCTGAGAGCAGCCGAGTTCTCGTTCGACACGATCGCTCCGTTTCACGCCATCCCGGCGGGGAGACGGCGTAGCGGGGGTTGAGGGTGCTTTGAGCGTAGCTCCGGGCCCCCACCCCCAACGCGGCAGAACGGCAGAGTTGACGCATCTTTTACTACAGTACGGATGATTACCAGCCAGTAGGACAACACCTTCGGCACCTCCGGCGGCCGATCGACCCCCCTCCCAATGCTCCAAAACGTCCAAGTCGTGATGAGCGCCACTTCCTACGGCCGGGTAACCTACGGACCCGTAGGTAGCGGGTAGCATGCCGCTCATGACTGCTGAGCTCCTGGAGAGCACGGGGCGTGCCGAGCACAAGCCGAAGTGGCGCGGCTGGCTGCACGCCGGAATGTTCCCCGCCACGGTGGCCGCCGGGATCGTGCTGATCTGCCTGGCCGAACCGGGCCCCGCGAGGATCGCGTGCGCGATCTACTCCGTCAGCGCCTGGCTGCTCTTCGGGGTCAGCGCGGTCTACCACCGCTTCCACTGGGGCCCGCGCGGCGACGCGATCCTGCGCCGGCTGGACCACGCGAACATCTTCCTGATCATCGCGGGCACCTACACCCCGTTCACCATCCTGCTGCTGGACGGCGCCGCCCGGCAGGTGCTGCTCTGGGCGGTCTGGGGCGGCGCGCTGGCGGGGATAGCCTTCCGCGTCTTCTGGGTGGGTGCGCCGCGCTGGCTCTACACGCCGGTGTACCTCGCGCTGGGCTGGGCCGCCGCGTTCTTCCTGCCGGACTTCCTGCACACCGGCGGCGTCGCGGTCCTGGTGCTGATGATCGTCGGCGGCGTGCTCTACAGCATCGGCGGCGTCGTGTACGGGCTCAAACGGCCGAACCCCTCACCGCGCTGGTTCGGCTTCCACGAGGTGTTCCACGCCTTCACCCTCGGGGCCTTCATCACGCAGTACGTCGGGGTCTCACTGGTGGCCTACAGCGCGGCCGGCTGAGCCCGGCGCCCCGTGACGGGCGGTCGGCCGGTCGTGCGACCGGACGGCCGCCCGTTCCGCCGTCCACTCCCGGACCGGGTGCTCGTGCGCCCGGTCGTGCGGCGTGCGGTCGTACGCGGCCCGCTCGTGGGTTCCGTCGTGCCGGCGCTCGCGCGGCCGGTCGAGGCGCTCGTGGGCGTGCGGGACACGGACCGGCCGCCCGGCCTGGCGCGCGTCGATCGCCTCCCGGGCCCGGCGGCAGCGCTCGCAGTGCGCCGCGTCCACCCTGCCCGCGGGCGGCCGCTGCCCGCGGGGGGACGACCGGCGGTCCGGCTCGGACGCCTGGTGGAGCAACTGCCAGCGCCGCCCCACGTAGACCATCAGCAGCAGCACCTCGACCCCGGCGACCACCAGCACCAGCGCGGCGCCGTGGATCAGATAGGCCGCGACCACGGCCAGCGCCGAGCCCACCACCACCACGGCACCCCAGATCTGGGCACCGGACTCCCGAACGGCCATGACGGCTTCTCCTTCCTGCGCCGGGCTCGTGGTCGGCCCCTGCCGCCCCACCCCTTCTCCGCTCTCGGCACGTGCCGGTCCGCACTGACCGACGGCCACATCGTATCTACCGACAGTCACCCGCAGCCGCCGGAAAGCGGCGAACGACAGATCAACGTTGCGTCAATTCCCCGTGCGGAACGAGCACTTCCAGGACACATCACGGAGCGTAATCGAGAGCCGATGCCTTTCGGACATTGACGGCGGCCACCTTTTGGGAGTTACTGTCATTTGACAGAGACTCCCTTCGCTGGTCTCCGGAGGTTTCCCGTGCCAACTCCGCCCGTCGAGCCCGCCGACCCCGTGGAGCCCACCGCGGCGTCGCCCGGCCCGGACCCACGGCGCTGGCTCGCGCTCGTCGCGGTCGCGCTGAGCGTCCTGGTGATCAGCCTCGACATGACGGTGCTGAACGTGGCCCTGCCCACGCTGGCCTCGCAGCTCGGGGCCACCACCGGGCAGCAGCAGTGGATCGTCGACTCCTACACCGTGGTCTTCGCCGCCGTGATGCTCCCCGCCGGGCTGATCGGCGACCGCTTCGGCCGCCGCTTCACCCTCACCCTGGGCCTCGCCCTGTTCGGCCTGGCCTCGGCGGTCGGCATGCCGGCCGACAGCCCGGCCACGCTGATCGCCGCCCGCGCCGCGATGGGCCTGGCCGGCGCGCTGGTGATGCCGATGTCGATGGCGGTGATCCCCGGCCTCTTCCCGCCCGGCGAGCAGCGGCGCGCCACCGCGATCCTGGCCGCCTCGCTGGCCGTCGGCACCCCGCTCGGCCCGCTGATCGGCGGCTTCATCCTCCAGCACTACTGGTGGGGCGCGATCTTCGTGATCAACCTGCCGCTGGTGGCCATCGGCATCACCGCCTGCGTCGTCCTGCTGCCGGAGACCCGCAACCCCGCCGCGCCCCCGATCGACGTGCCCGCCACCCTGCTCGGCGCCGGCGGGCTGGCCGCGCTCACCTACGGCATCATCGAGAGCCCCGAGCGCGGCTGGGCGGACCCGCTGGTGCTCGGCACCGTCGGCGGCGCGCTGGTCGCGCTCACCCTGCTGGTCCTGCGCAGCCGGCGCCGGCCGGCCCCGATGCTCGACCTGTCGCTGCTCGCCGACGCCGCCTTCCGCTGGTCGACGGTGGCCGCGACGCTGGTCTCGCTGGTCCTGTTCGGCGCCTTCTTCGTGCTCCCGCTGTACTTCCAGAGCGTGCTCGGCGCGGACGCCTTCGGCACCGGACTGCGGCTGATGCCGATGATGCTCGGCCTGATGGTGGCCGCCCGGCTCAGCGACAAGCTGGTCGCCCGCAGCAGCCCCCGGACGGTGATCGTGCTGGGGCTGGGCCTGCTGGCCGCCGCCCTGCTCATCGGCAGCCGGACGGAGGTCTCCGACGGCTACGCCCTCGCCGCCGGCTGGCTCACCCTGCTCGGGGTCGGCATGGGCCTGTCCCTGATCACCGCGCAGGCCACCGCCCTGCTCACGCTGCCGCCCGCCCGGGCCGGGGTCGGCTCCGGGCTGCTGCAGACCTTCCGCCAGGTCGGCGGGGCGATCGGGGTGGCCGTCTTCGGCAGCCTGCTCGCCAACGCCTACCGGGGCACGCTGGACACCGGCGGGCTGGCGGCGGGCGCGGCCGAACAGGCCGGCCGGTCGGTGGTCGCGGCCGACGCGATCGCTGCCGCCTCCGGCGACCCGGCGCTCGCCGCCTCCGCGCACGGCGCGTACGTGCACGGGATGACGGTGGTGCTGCTGGTCTCCGGGGCGATCGCGGTGCTGTCTGCGGCGCTGGTCGCGGTGCGGATGCCCGCCGTCGAACCGGCCGGGCCCGCCGGGCCTCCCGCCCCGGAGAGCGGCCCGGAGACCGGCCCGGAGACCGGCCCGGTGCCCGCGACCGATCACGGATAATCGAAGACATGAACGCAACGCGGCCGGCGACGGCACCTCCGGCGGGACCGGGCAATCCGATCCAGGCGATGCTGGAGGCGCCGCTGTCGCTGCGCGAGCGGAAGAAGCTGAAGACCCGCCAGACCATCCGCCGCGAGGCGTACCGGCTGATCGCCGAACAGGGGTACGAGAACACCACGGTGGACCGGATCGCGGCCGCCGCCGAGATCTCCCCGTCCACCTTCTTCCGGTACTTCGCCACCAAGGAGGACCTCGTCCTCACCGACGAGTACGACCCGGCGATGATCGAGGCGCTGCTCGCCCGCCCCTCCGACGAACCGTTTCTGCGCTCCTGCCGGGAGGCCGTCATCGGGATGATCCGGCACCTGCTGGAGCACGAGCGCGAGGAACTGCTCGTCCGGATGCGGCTGGTCAGGGACGTCCCGGCGCTGCGCGCCCGGATGATGGACAGCGCCAACGACCCGCGGCAGCTCTACCTCACGGCGCTGACCCGGCGGGCCGGCGTCCCGGAGCCGACCTTCGCGATGCGGATCGCCGCCACCGCGCTCGCCGCGGCCACCACGGAGGCGGTGCTGCAGTGGGCCGAGTCCGAGGGCGCCGAGGACATCGCCGACCTGGTCGACCGCGCCTTCGCCATCCTGGAGAACGGCTTCGCCGACCTGTAGGGCGCGGGGGACGGCGGGGCCCGGAACCCCGCCGTCCGCTGTCCACTCTCCGACGTCCGCGGGCTACCCGTTCCGCGGGGCCGTCCGCCGGCGCAGGGCCACGCCCGCGCCCGCGAGCGCGGTGGCGCCCAGGGCCGCGGCCGCCGTCACGGCCGGCAGCGCCGTACCGCCCGCCGGACCGCCCGCCGTCCGCTCGGCGGCGGGCTCGTAGCCGCCGCCCCGGCCCGCCCGGTCGTACGCCGAGCCGGGCAGCTTGTCGCCGTACCGCTGCCGGACCAGGCCCTGGTACGCGGCCAGGCTCACCCCGGCCTCGCCCACCGAGCGACGCGCCTCGTCGTCCAGCGGCAGCACCCGGCCGTCCCGCAGCACGTACCAGGCGTTGATCTGCGGCTCGCGGAACGCCGTTCCGCCACCGCCCTCCGCCGCCCGCTGCGCGTAGTCGCCCTCGTCGCCGCCGGTGGCGATGTTGACGACCCGCCAGCCGCCGCCCTGCTTCACCGTCCAGACCGAGGCGACCCGGCCGTCGGCGGCCACCACCCGGCTCGCGGTGAACTCGGCCCGGGCCACCGGGGCGCCCGGCGTGCCGGACACGAAGGCGGCGTCCAGCGTGTACACCGGCACGGTGTCCCCGGCCAGGCGGGGCGCGGTGGCGGCGGGCGCCGCCTCCTCGGCCGCCCCCGGGGCGAGCCGGCCGGTCGGCGGGAGGCCCTTGCGGGCGAAGAAGCGGCCGACCTGGTCGAGCACGGCCGGGTTCTGCACCGCGCCGTGGGCCTCGGCCAGCTCCGCGGCCGGCACCGGCTCGGGCACCCCGGCGCCACCGGACCCGCCGGCGGCACCGGCCGGACCCGCGGCGGACGCGGCCGGCGCGAGCGCCAGACCCAGACCGGCGGCGAGCAGGACGGCCGCCGCGCCGCGGACCAGCGCGGCCCTCTGCATGCTGCTCATGTCGCCCCTCACGCGCCGATCCGGTACAGGGAATGGGTCCAGGAGAACGTGCCGTTCGACACGTAGTAGTTGTAGTCCGCCCAGTTGTAGCGGTAGTTGGACGGCCACGGGTCGCCCCAGTAGACCCAGTTGTTGCCGGTGTCGTAGCCGTACACGACGTGCATGTGGCCGCCGCCGGAGCTCCACTGGATCCGGGTCTCGACCGGCCGGTCGGCGTTCACCTCGGTCTGCACCGTGCTGTAGCGCAGGTAGCCGGTGACGTACGAGCCCGGGCTGATCCCGATCCGGCTCAGGCCGTTCTGCACATCGCCCAGCGTGGCCTGGCTGTTGGGGCAGGCCGAGCTGCCGGAGCGGCCGAACGCGGCGTTGCAGAACTGGTTCTGGCTGTAGTTGTAGCCGTAGAAGGTGGCGATGGTGTTGCCGCTCGCCGCCCAGCACCAGTTGGTCTGCTGTTGCTGCTGCATGGTGATGTCGAGCGTCTTGTAGGTGCCGGCCAGATCGGCCGTGGCACCCGCGGCGGCGGGCCGGACCCGCTGCAGGGGGGCCGCGGGGGCGGCCTGGGCGGGGGTGACGGCCGCGACGCTGAGCGCCGGGCCGAGGACGCCGAGCGCGAGCACCGAGACGGCGCGGCGCAGGCGTATCCGTGT
Source organism: Kitasatospora sp. NPDC057965 (assembly GCF_042887135.1). Lineage (NCBI taxonomy): Bacteria > Bacillati > Actinomycetota > Actinomycetes > Kitasatosporales > Streptomycetaceae > Kitasatospora > Kitasatospora sp. NPDC057965. The sequence goes on along the minus strand of NZ_JBHVPZ010000008.1, from coordinate 12,961 downwards.
GACGGACATGGGGGATGGCCTCCTTGCGGCAGGCAGAGGAGTCGAGAGGTGTGGGGGTGCGGTCCGGATCGCGCCACCGAGCATCGCGCTGTTGACATGGCCGGTCAACGGTCCTCGGGCCCCGCCCGTCCGGGTGTGAACGGGGCCCACCCCGCTGTGAACGCCGGCCCCGGAACCCCCGCCGGGAGCGTCAGGACCGGTGACAAACCCCCCTCCAGATGTGAATATTCACGACCCGGGCCCACCGCACGGGCCCCCGCCGGGCCGCCCCGCCCCGCCATCCGAGGAGGCCGCATGCAGCGGACCGACCAGCCCGACCTCGTCACCGCGCTGCGCACCGGCCCCTTCGACCTCGCCCTGCGCACCGCCATCGCCACCCGCGGCCTCGCCCTGCACCGCGTCCGCGACCACCTCGCGCAACGCGGCGTCCGCATCGGGGTGACCAGCCTCAGCTACTGGCAGCAGGGCCACCGCCGTCCCGAACGGGCCGAATCGCTGCGCGCGGTACGGGAGTTGGAGAAGGTCCTGGACCTCCCCGCGCACTCCCTCACCCGGCTGCTCGGCCCCCGGCGGGCCGCCCCCACCGCCCCGGCCGGCCCGCCCGTCCGCCCCTACCGCGACCTCATCACCCCGCCCACCGCCGTCGACGACCTGCTCGCCGAGCTGGCCGGCCCGCGCGACAGCGGGCTGCACACCATCACCCACATCGAGCGGATCCGGATCGGCGCCGACCGCCGGCTCCGGCGCCGCGACTCCCAGCACGCCCTGCGCGCCCACCGCGACGGCATCGACCGCTACCTCGCCATCCACCAGGGCGACCCCGGCAGCGACATCACCCGGGTCGGCGTCCGCACCGAGGACAACTGCCGCCCCGGCCGCGTCCGCCGCGACCAGGCCCACGACCTGCTGATCGCCGAACTCCTGCTGGACCGCCGGCTGCGCGCGGGCGACACCCATCTGCTCGGCTACGGCTTCGACGACGCCCCGGCGCCCGAGCCCAGCTGCGAGTACCTCCGCGGCTTCCACTCGGGCGCGGGGCAGTACGTCCTCCAGATCACCTTCCACCCGGACGCGCTGCCCGTGCGCTGCCACCGCTTCGCCCGCCGCTCGCCCGAGGAGAAGCCCTACGAGAGCGAGGAGCTGACCCTCGACGGCCACCACTGCGTGCACCTGGTCGCCACCGCCGTCGGGCCCTGCATCCTGGGCATCGGCTGGGACTGGGAGTAGCCCCCTCCGCAACACCCGGATCGCTCTCTGCTCCGTCAGTCGCCGAAGGCCAGCTCCAGGCAGTCCTCCACCGGCCGGTAGCCGATCTGCTGGTAGATCGAGTTGCTGGTCGGGTTGGAGAGGTCCGTGTACAGCAGCACCTCCGCGGCCCCGTCGGCCAGGGCGGCGGCCGAGGCGGCGGCCGTGACGCCGCTGGCGTACCCCCGGCCGCGGGCCTCGCGCGGCGTGTAGACCGGGCCGATCCGGGACATCCCGGCGACGACCGCGCTGGCCCCGGCCACCGCGACCGCCCGGCCGCCGTTCTCCCACAGGTGCAGCTGACCGGCGGCGGTCCGGTCGTCCACCACCATCGCGGTGTCGGGGATCCGGATGTCCACCTCGGCCGCGAACGCGTCGAACCAGCGGATCAGCAGCTCACGGTCCGCCGCCCCGGCGAGCCGGGGGCGGCCGGCCGGCGGGCGCGGCGGGTCGGTCAGCGCGCCGAGCCGGTAGAGGCGCTCCTCGGTCTTGACGGTCGGGGTGGCCCCGGTGGCCCCGGCCCACGCGTCACCGAACGCCCGCACCGCCGCCACCCCGCCGCCGACCCCGGCGAGCGCGGTGAACCCGGCCCAGGCACCGGCGAGTTCGACGGCCAGTTCGGCCGCCGCCCGCTCGGGCATCAGCCCCAGCCGCGGGGCGAACGGCGGGGTCTGCAGGAACACCCCGGCGACCGGCCCGTCCGGCTCGGGGCGCCACCAGCCGAACACCGGCGCACCGGCGCCGTAGTAGTGGAGGCCGCGGGCCGCCAGCCGGTCCGTGATCGTCAACAGCACGGTGTTCTCGGCCGGGTTGGCGCCGAGGAAGTCGCCGGCCTGGGCGCGGAAGTCGTCGAGGGAGGTACTGAGAGTCCAGGGCATGGCCCATCCTCCCCCGCCTCCCCCGGCGCCGACCACCGCTTTTACCCGGCCTGTCCGTGCTGCCCGTCCCGCACGGCCTGCCCGCCGGACTCGGCCTACTCGGCCTGCCCGGCCTGCCCGGCCGCGAACGCCCCCAGCCGCTCGGCGAGGGCCGCCGGGTCGGTGGTCGGCAGCTCGCAGGCGAAGTTCCGGCAGACGTAGGCGGCGGGCGCGCCGTCGACCAGCGGCCGACCGGCGAGCAGCGGCACCTCGTCGCTGCCGGCGCCCGGCTCGCCGAACGCGACCACGGCGCCGGGCGCGGTGCCGAGCAGCGCGGCCCGGTGCAGCGCGGCCGTCCCGGGGTCGCCGGCCGGGCCGATCACCGCGACCTCGCGCGGCCCGTCGGCCAGTGCCTCGGCGGCGGCCAGGCCCCAGCCGATGAACCGCGGCGCGCGCGAGGCGAGCGCCCCGACGATGCCGAGCGCCCGTTCGGCGGCGGTCCGGTGGCGGTCCGAGCCGGTGTACGCGGCGTAGCCGAGCAGCGCGGCCGCGGCGGCGGTCCAGCCGGACGGGGTCGCGTTGTCGGTCGGGTCCTGCGGGCGCCGGATCAGCTCCTCCGCGTCGTCGGCGGTGTCGTACAGCGCGCCGCTCTCCTCGTCGGCGAAGTGCTTGAGCACGGTGTCGAGCAGCCCCCCGGCCAGCTGGAGCCACTCGGCCTCGCCGGTGACGGCGTACAGCGCGAGGAAGCCCTCGGCGGTGTCGGCGTAGTCCTCCAGCACGCCCGCGTTGGCGCCGGGGCGGCCGTCCCGGGAGGTGCGCAGCAGCCGGCCCTCGGGGGTGAGGTGGACGGCGAGCAGCAGGTCGGCGGCCCGTTCGGCGGCCCGGACCAGGTCGGGGCGCTCCAGCAGAGCACCGGTCTCGGCGAGCGCGGCGATGGCCAGGCCGTTCCAGGCGGCGACCACCTTGTCGTCCCGGGCGGGCGCCGGGCGGGCCGCCCGGGCCGCCAGCAGCCGCTCCCTGATCGCTTCGTACTCGGCGAAGTCCTCGGGGTCGGCTAGGAGTTGGAGGACGGAGCTGCCGTGCTCGAAGGTGCCGTCGGCGGTGACGGAGAACAGCCGGGCGGCGGTGGCCGCGTCGGCGGGGCCGAGCAGGTCGACCAACTGGCCCGGCTCCCAGACGTAGTAGGCGCCCTCGGCGGTGGCCCCGGTCTCCTCGTCGAGGCTGTCGGCGTCCAGCGCGGAGGCGAACGCGCCCTCGGGGGTGCGCAGTTCGCGCAGCAGGAAGTCGGCAGTGGAGAGCGCGACCCGCCGGGCCAGCGGCGAGCCGGTCGCCCGCCACAGGTGCAGGTACGCACGCAGCAGCAGCGCGTTGTCGTAGAGCATCTTCTCGAAGTGCGGCACCACCCAGCCGGCGTCCACCGCGTACCGGGCGAAACCGCCGCCGAGCTGGTCGTGGATGCCGCCGCGGGCCATCGCCTCGCCGGTGCGGACGGCCATCTCCAGCGCGGCCTGCGAGCCGGTCCGGGCGTGGTGGCGCAGCAGGAACTCGATCACCATCGCCGGCGGGAACTTCGGCGCCCCGCCGAAGCCGCCGTGCCGCGGGTCGAAGTCGCGGCTGAGCGCGACGAGCGCCTGGTGCAGGTCGGCCTCCCCGGGCGGCTGGTGCACGCCGCTGCCGACCGCGTAGACGGAGGATCGCTCGGCCAGGTCGGCCCGGATCCGCGCGGCGACCTCGCCGACCTCCTCACGCCGGTCCCGCCAGGCGGCGTGCACACCCTCCAGCACCTGCCGGAACGACGGCATGCCGTGCCGGGGCTCGGACGGGAAGTAGGTCCCGAAGTAGAACGGCTCCTTGCCGGGCGTCAGGAAGACGGTCATCGGCCACCCGCCCTGCCCGGTCGCCGCCTGCACCGCCTCCATGTACACCGCGTCGACGTCCGGCCGCTCCTCCCGGTCGACCTTGACCGCGACGAAACGCTCGTTGAGGTACTCCGCGATGCCCTCGTCCTCGAACGACTCGTGCGCCATCACGTGGCACCAGTGACAAGCCGCGTACCCGACCGACAGCAGCACCGGCACACCGCGTCGCTCCGCCTCCTCGAACGCTTCGGGCCCCCAGGGCCACCAGTCGACCGGATTGTCGGCGTGCTGCTGCAGGTACGGCGACGTCGCGTCGGCGAGGCGGTTCGGCATGCCCCCATCCTTGCGCATCGGCGCGGTGGAGGGGGCACGGCCTCACTCCTTCGGGGACTCCGGTTCCTCGGCGAAGTCCACCCGCTTGAACTGCTTGTTCATCGACTTGGCCAGGAACCAGGTGGCCACGCCGAGGGCGGCGAAGACGAGGAAGCCCAGCAGGCCGGGGGTGACCTTGGCGTCGTCGACGGCGAGCTGGGCGGCGAGGTGGGTGAGGTTCACGGGGGCGCTCATATCTCTATGGTGGCCCGGCTCACGGGGAGCCGGGCCGTCGGGGGGTGCTTCAGTCCCGCGTGTCGGCCGACTCGGCCGTCAGGCTGGGGGTGCGCAGGCCGGCGAACAGGTCGTCCTCCGGCAGGTCCACGTCGACCAGGGTACGGGCGAGCTCGTAGTCCTCGGTGGGCCAGACCGTGCGCTGGACCTCCAGCGGGACGCGGAACCACGGGCCGTCCGGGTCGATCTGGGTGGCGTGCGCGATCAGCGCGCGGTCCCGGGTCTCGAACCAGTCGTCGCAGCGGACCCGGGTGGTGATCTCGCGCTCCGCGCGGCCGCTCTTCTCCCAGCCGGCGATCCACTCGCCGTAGGGGGACTCGTGGCCGTTCTCGGACAGGTACTTGTGCAGAGCGCGGATCCGGCCCATCGGGAAGCCGTGGTTGTAGTACAGCTTCAGCGGCTGCCAGGGCTCGCCGGCCTCGGGGTACGCGTCGGGGTCACCGGCGGCGTCGAAGGCGACCATGGTGATCTTGTGGGTCATGATGTGGTCGGGGTGCGGGTAGCCGCCGTTCTCGTCGTAGGTCGTGATGACCTGCGGCTTGAACTCCCGGATGAGACGGACCAGCGGTTCGGCCGCCTCCTTGACGTCCTGCAGGGCGAAGCAGCCCTCGGGCAGCGGGGGCAGCGGGTCGCCCTCCGGCAGGCCCGAGTCCACGAATCCCAGCCAGGCCTGCTTGATCCCGAGGATCGCGCGGGCCTCGTCCATCTCCTTGCGCCGGACCTCGTGGATGTTCTCCTCGATCTCCGGCTTGCCCTGCAGCTTCGGGTTGAGGACCGAACCGCGTTCCCCCCCGGTGCAGGTGGCCACCAGCACGTCCACCCCGTGGTCGACGTACATGGCCATGGTCGCCGCGCCCTTGCTGGACTCGTCGTCCGGGTGGGCGTGCACCGCCATCAGTCGCAACTGCTCAGTCAACGCGTGCGTTCCTTCCACAAAAATGTCCGGGCGTACCGCGCAAGCCGGTCTGCCCACCGTCTGAGCCGCTCTCGGGGCCGCGTGACCGCGGGGCCGGCCGCCGCGCGGGGCGCCGACACGGCCGAGCCCGCCCCCGCCGGACCGGCCGCGGGCGTGCCCCTCCTATAGTGACGGACTGGAGGAGCACCGCATTCCCCCGCACCACCCGCGCGGCCCCCTCCCCACGAGAGGACTGAGCCCCATGAGCGCCGGCACCCGGACCCCGCAGCTGCCCGAAGACCGTTACGGGCGTCGCGGCGACCGCGAGAGCGACCGCCGACTCAAGGTGGTCGGCGCGGTCTGCGCGGTGGTGATGCTGGGCCTGATCGCCTGGCTGGGCGGCTCCTACCTGATCCGCGAGACGAAGATCAACGGCACCGTGCCGACCTTCCAGGCGCTCTCCGACACCGAGCTCCAACTGCACCTGGCGGTGCGCAAGAGCGACGGCACGGCCGGCAGCTGCACCGTCCGCTCGCAGGGCGAGGACGGCGCGGTGGTCGGGGTGGCCGACTTCCCCGTCCCGGCGGAGGGCTCCGAGTACGACGCGGTGGTGAGTCTGCGGACCACCGCCCGCGGCACCACCGCCGAGCTGCTGGGCTGTACGCCCAAGTAACCGCACCGCAGGCATATTCGCGCAGGGGAACGGGCATCCGTAGGGGAGTCCCACCCACCGATCCTGTACACCTCGGCGCAACGCTGTCGTCAATGGAACGCCAACGACCCTCCCGCTTGTCGGCGGGAGTTGTTAGGCTCGTGGTTTCGCCCCTTCCGCACCAGCTGGTACGGGAGCGGGCGTTGCTTTGTAGTTAAGACCGATATCAGCACCACTCAACACGCTGACGACTCACACCCTCAGCACAGCCCCAGCACCTACGAGGAGCACCCGTGACCCAGACCAGCGAGAACGTGACCTGGCTCACTCAGTCCGGCTACGACCAGCTCAAGGCCGAGCTGGATCACCTGACCGGCCCCTGGCGGATCGAGATCGCGCAGAAGATCGAGGCCGCGCGCGAGGAGGGTGACCTCAAGGAGAACGCCGGCTATCACGCCGCCAAGGAGGAGCAGGGCAAGTACGAGCTGCGGATCCGCCAGCTCACCCAGATCCTGGAGCGTGCCAAGGTCGGCGAGGCCCCGGCGGACTCCGGCGTGGTGGCCCCGGGCATGGTCGTGACGGTCGCCTTCGACGGCGACGAGGACGACACCATGAAGTTCCTGCTGGGCTCGCGCGAGGTCGGCGACGACGACCTGGACATCTACTCGCCGCAGTCGCCGCTGGGTCGCGCGATCGACGGCAAGACGATCGGCGACGAGGCGACCTACGAGCTGCCGAACGGCAAGCAGGCCATGGTCAAGATCGTCGAGGTCAAGCCCTACGCCGGCTGATCACCCCCGACACGCCCGAAGGCGGCCGCGGTTTCCCGCGGCCGCCTTCGCGCACCCGCCTTCGCGCATCCGCCCTCGCGCATGCGCCTGCGCGCGTCCGGGCCGGCGGCTCAGCGGGTGGAGGAGCGGTACTTGCGCACCGACAGCCAGGAGAACACCGCGGTGATCACCACCGACCAGAGCACCGACACCAACTCGGCGTGCTGCATCGGCCACACGTCGTCCACCGGGCCCACCTGGTTGCCGAACAGGTTGCGGCAGGCCTGCACGGTGGCGCTGAACGGGTTCCAGTAGGCGACCCCCTGCAGCCAGCCCGGCATCGAGCTGACCGGCACGAAGGCGTTGGAGACGAAGGTCAGCGGGAAGAGCCAGATCAGCCCGGCCGAGGTGGCCGCCTCCGGGCTGCGCACCGACAGGCCGATCAGCGCCCCGATCCAGGAGAAGGCGTAGCCGAGCAGGAGCAGCAGCCCGAACGCGCCCAGCGCGGACAGCAGCCCGTTGTGGATCCGCCAGCCGACCAGCAGCGCCACCAGGGCCAGCACCACCAGGATGAACGCGGTCTGGCAGAGGTCGGCCAGGGTCCGGCCGACCAGCACCGCCGAACGGGCCATCGGCAGTGAGCGGAACCGGTCGACCAGTCCCTTGGACATGTCCTCGGCGATGCCCGCCGAGGCGCCGGCCACCGCGAAGGTGACGGTCTGGGCGAAGATGCCCGCCATCAGGAACTGGATGTACGCCGAGGAGCTGGACTGCGCCCCGGGGATCTTGATCGCGCCGCCCATGACGTACGAGAACAGCAGCACGAACATGACCGGCTGCATCAGGCCGAACACCAGGATCTCGGGGATCCGGGTCATCCGGCGCAGGTTGCGCCGGGCGACCACCCAGGAGTCGTGCCGCACGGCGTCCACGCCCCGGCGCTGCTTGGGCACCGCCCCGCCGATGGCGTGCTCGGTCGCGCTGGCCATCTCAGATCTCCTTCCCGGCCGGAACGGCCTGCTTGCCGGAGCCGGTGCCGGAGCCGCCGCCCCGCCCGCGTCCCTTGCCCCCGGCGGCGCCCTCCTCGTCCTCGGTCTCGGTGTGGTGGCCGGTGAGCGAGAGGAAGACGTCGTCCAGGGTCGGTCGGCGCAGCCCGATGTCGTCGATCTCGATCGAGCGGGCGTCCAGCTCGCGGATCACGTCGGCGAGCACCCGGGCGCCGCCGCTGACCGGGACGGTGATCCGCCGGGTGTTCTTCTCCACGGCCGGCTCGCCGAGCGCGTGGGCGGAGAGCGCCGCGACCGCCTCGCCGACCAGGTCGGGCCGCTGCACCACGACCTCGATCCGCTCGCCGCCGATCTGCGCCTTGAGCCGGTCGGCGGTGCCGCGCGCGATCACCCTGCCGTGGTCGACCACGGCGATGTCGTGGGCGAGCCGGTCGGCCTCCTCCAGGTACTGGGTGGTGAGCAGCAGCGTGGTGCCCTGCTCCACCAGCGTCTCGATGACCTCCCACAGGGCGAGCCGGTTGCGCGGGTCGAGGCCGGTGGTGGGCTCGTCCAGGAACATCACCGGCGGACGGACGACCAGCGCCGCGGCGAGGTCCAGGCGCCGGCGCATGCCGCCGGAGTAGGTCTTGGCGGTGCGGTCCTTGGCCTCGGTGAGGTTGAACCACTCCAGCAGTTCGAGCGCCCTGGCCTTCGCCGCGCGGGCCGGCATCTGGTACAGCTCGCCGACCATCTGGAGGTTCTCGAAGCCGGTGAGGTACTCGTCGACCGCGGCGTACTGGCCGGAGAGGCCGATCAGGCTGCGGACCCGGTTCGGGTGCTTGAGGACGTCGACGCCGGCCACCGTCGCACCGCCGGAGTCGGGCTGGAGCAGCGTGGTGAGCACGCGCACGGTGGTGGTCTTGCCGGCACCGTTCGGGCCCAGCAGCCCGAGCACCGTGCCCTCGGGGACGTCGAGGCTGACGCCGTCCAGGGCTCGTACGTCACCGAAGGTCTTGACCAGGTTCTCGGCTTGGATGGCTGGCGCCATGGGCCTGCCTCATCTCCTCGGAGGAACGGGCGGAACTGCGTGGTCTGTCCCACTCTGCCCCGAATCCCCCGTTCGGGCCTACCGGGAGACCACGTACCCCGCGCCCCGCAGCTCGCCGAGCACCGCCGCGCAGTGCTCCGGCCCCTTGGTCTCCAGGTGCAGGTCCACCTCCACCTCGGTCAGCCCCAGCTGCGGATCGACCCGCACGTGCGCCACGTCCAGCACATTGGCGTCCACCCTGGTCAGCACCGCCAGCAGGCCCGCCAGCGCGCCCGGCCGGTCGGCCAGCCGCACCCGCAGCGACAGGTACCGGCCGGCCGCCGCCAGGCCGTGCCGCAGCACCCGCTGCATCAGCTGCGGGTCGATGTTGCCGCCGGACAGCACCGCCACCACCGGCCCCTCGAAGGAGTCCGGCCGCTCCAGCAGCGCCGCGACCGGAGCCGCCCCGGCCGGCTCCACCACCAGCTTCAGCCGCTCCAGCCCCAGCAGCAGGGCCCGGGACAGCGAGTCCTCGGAGACCGTCCTCACACCGTCCGCCAGGGTGTTGACGATCTCGAACGGGACGTCCCCCGGCCGGCCGACCATGATCCCGTCCGCCATCGTGGCGAACCGTTCCAGCGAGACCGGGTGCCCCGCCGCCAGCGAGGGCGGGTACGCGGCCGCGGCCGCCGCCTGCACCCCGATCACCCGCACGTCCGGCCGCAGCGGCTTGACCGCCGCCGCGATCCCGGCCAGCAGACCGCCGCCGCCCACCCCGACCAGCACGGTCCGCACCTCGGGGCACTGCTCCAGGATCTCCAGCCCGACGGTGGCCTGTCCGATCACGACGTCCCGGTGGTCGAACGGGTGGATGAAGACCGCGCCGCCCGCCTCCGCGAAGCGCTGCGCCGCCCGCAGCGCCTCGTCGACGGTCGCCCCGTGCAGCCGCACCTCGGCCCCGTACTCCCGGGTCGCCGCGATCTTCGGCAGCGGCGCGGACACCGGCATGAAGACGGTCGAGCGCACCCCGAGCAGCGAGGCGGCCAGCGCCACCCCCTGGGCGTGGTTCCCGGCGCTCGCCGCCACCACGCCGCCCGCCCGCTGCACCGGCGAGAGCCCGGCGATCCGCACGTAGGCGCCGCGCAGCTTGAACGAGCCGGTGCGCTGGAGGTTCTCGCACTTCAGGTGGACCGGCGCACCGACCAGCGCGGAGAGGTGGCGGCTGCTCTCCATCGGCGTCACCCGGGCGATCCCGGCGAGCATCTTCTGGGCGCCGCGGACGTCGTCGAGGGTGATCGGCCAGCTGTGCATGACAGCAGCCTAGAGTCTCGCGACACGTGCTTCGGGGACGTCGGCCCTGTTCCCGGGCCCGCCCGGCCCGCGTACGCTGCTGCTCCTGAGCCTTCCTCACCGCACGACGATCGTGAGCCGCGATGACGACGACCTCGCCCCAGGCCACCGACCTCACCGAACCCGTGCACACCCAACTCCAGTACCAGCTGGCGGTGTTCGCCCGCCGCATGGAACAGGTCCGCGGATCCGACGGGGTGGCCGCCCTGGTCCGCGCGGCCTACCTGCTGCTCGAACGGCTGGAGCGGCTCGGCCCCGCCAACGTCAAGGCGCTGGCCGACGCCCTGGGTGTCGACTCCTCCACCGTCACCCGGCAGGTCGCCCCGCTGGTCGCGGCCGGCCTGGTCGGCCGGGTGCAGGACCCGGCCGACCGGCGCGCCGTCCGGCTCGCGCTGACCCCGCTCGGCGCCGGACGTCTGTCCGAAGTGCGGGCCGGGAGAGCCGAGTTGACCCGCCGGCTGGTGGCCGACTGGCCGCCCGAGGAACAGCGGGCGTTCTGCGCCCTGCTGGCCCGCTTCAACCACTCCATGGAGGAGTACACGGCGGGCCGGCAGGGCCCGGGCGGCGCGTAGCGCGCCGCCCGGGCCAAGGCCTCAGCCCAGCGCCTGCTTGAGGTCGGCCAGCAGGTCGTCGATCGACTCGATGCCGACCGAGACGCGCACCAGGTCGGCCGGCACCTCCAGGGCCGAACCGGCGACCGAGGCGTGGGTCATCCGGCCCGGGTGCTCGATCAGCGACTCCACGCCGCCCAGCGACTCGCCGAGGGTGAAGAGCCGCGCCCGGTTGCAGACCTCGACCGCCGCCTCCTCGCCGCCGTTCACCCGGAACGACACCATGCCGCCGAAGGCCTTCATCTGCTTGGCGGCGATGTCGTGGCCGGGGTGCTCGGCCAGACCCGGGTACAGCACCTGGCTGACCTTGGGGTGGCTCGCGAGCAGCTCGGCGACCTTCTCGGCGTTCGAGCTGTGCCGGTCCATCCGCACGCCGAGGGTCTTGATCCCGCGCAGCACCAGCCAGGCGTCGAACGGGCCGGAGACCGCGCCCATCGCGTTCTGGTGGTAGGCGACCTCCTCGCCGAGTCCCGCCTCGGCGATCACCAGGGCGCCGCCGACCACGTCCGAGTGGCCGCCCATGTACTTGGTGGTCGAGTGCACGACCACGTCGGCGCCGAGCGCGATCGGCTGCTGCAGGTAGGGGCTGGCGAAGGTGTTGTCGACCACCAGCAACGCGCCGGCGCCGTGCGCGATCTCGGCCAGCGCGGCCAGGTCGGTGATGCCCAGCAGCGGGTTGGACGGGGTCTCCACCCAGACCGCGCGGGTGTTGGGGCGCAGCGCCTCGCGGACGGTGGCGAGGTCCTGGGTGTTGGCCACCGAGAACTCGACGCCCCAGCGGGTCAGCACCTTGGCGAAGAGCCGGAAGGTGCCGCCGTAGGCGTCGTTGGGGATGACGATGTGGTCGCCCGGCTTGAGGACGGTGCGCAGCAGGGTGTCCTCGGCGGCGAGGCCGGAGGCGAAGGCGAGGCCGCGGGCGCCGCCCTCCAGCGCGGCGAGGCACTCCTCCAGCGCGGTACGGGTCGGGTTGGCGCTGCGGCTGTACTCGTAACCGCCCCGCAGGCCGCCCACCCCGTCCTGCTTGTAGGTGGACACCTGGTAGATCGGCGTGACGACGGCCCCGGTCTGGGGGTCTGCTTCCTGACCCGCGTGGATGGCGAGGGTCTCGAAGCCCTGGGGAAGCTGGTGCTCGGTCATGCTCCGAGCGTAGTCGGCGAACCGCCGGGTGCCGCCCGGAGGACGCGGGCGCCCGCCGGGTCGCCGGCCCGGTGACCCTGGTGCCGCCCGGAATCCCCGGCCGTCCGGCCGCGTTGGAACCTGCGCAACACTCCCCGAACCCGTTGGAGCAGGCCGTGCTGTTCAACCGCCACAAGACCTCGCTCGTCCCCGCCGACCAGGCCCTGCCCGGCCGGGAGACCCCGGCGTTCACCCTGCGCGAGCCGCACACCGTGCTCGGTCACCCGCTGACCGGCCCGTACCCCGAGGGCCTTGAGGTCGCGGACTTCGGCCTGGGCTGCTTCTGGGGCGCCGAGCGGACGTTCTGGCGGCTGCCCGGCGTCTGGACGACGCTGGTCGGCTACCAGGGCGGCCACACCCCGAACCCGACGTACGAGGAGGTGTGCAGCGGCCTGACCGGGCACACCGAGGCGGTCCGGGTGGTGTACGACCCCGCGGTGGTCTCCTACGAGCGGCTGCTGAAGACCTTCTGGGAGGCGCACGACCCGACCCAGGGCAACCGCCAGGGCAACGACGTGGGCACCCAGTACCGCTCCGCGGTCTACACCCACTCCCCGGCCCAGGCCGCCGCCGCGACCGCCACCCGGGACGCCTTCCAGCCGGCGCTGACCGCGCTCGGCCTCGGCCCGGTCACCACCGAGATCGCCCCGGCCGGCCCGTTCTACCCGGCCGAGCCGTACCACCAGCAGTACCTCTCGGACGCCAAGAACCCCAACGGCTACTGCGGCCTCGGCGGCACCGGCGCCAGCTGCCCGATCGGGGTGGCCCGCACGGACGCCTGAGGCTCCTCGTCACCCAGGGTTCCCGAGCCGGGCCCCGCGGGCGCAGACTGGAAGGACCGGTAGGGGGGGCCCCGGCCCCGGCCCGGGGTGGGGGGCCCCCCCCGGCCCCGGGGCACCCCAAGGGCCGGGGAAGACCCCGGCACAG